>NZ_CP046566.1:611666-917500 GCF_009740285.1 Phnomibacter ginsenosidimutans | reverse complement strand
GGCAGTATCCGCATCAAAGGGCAGGAAGTAACGCAACTGAAGGGCAATGCACTGGCGAATTTTCGCAACGAGCATATTGGATTTGTGTTTCAGTTTCATCACCTGCTGCCAGAATTTACCGCTTTGGAAAACATTTGCATACCCGGCTGGATTGGCAACAAAAGCAAACAAGTGGTAGAAGCCAAGGCACTGGAACTGTTGAAAATACTGGACCTCACAGATCGCAAAGACCACAAACCGGCACAATTGTCGGGCGGTGAGCAACAACGTATTGCCGTGGCAAGATCCCTCATCAATGAGCCAGCCATTGTATTTGCAGATGAGCCAACCGGCAACCTCGATAGCCTGCATGCACAAGAATTGCACCAGCTATTTTTTGACCTGCGCCAGCAGCTGGGCCAAACTTTTTTGATAGTGACGCACAACGAAGCCCTCGCCAATTTGAGCGACCGCAAGTTGCTGATGAAAGACGGACTAATGGTTTCCTGAAAAGCCTTTACACCCGTGGTTTCCACGGAATATCGGGCACTGCCAGTAAATGGCCGGCATAGCGGGCCAGTATAAAAAGATAATCGCTGAGTCGATTGAGGTATTGCAAAATCAAAGGCTCTACAGGTTCACCAATATCCATTAATTGTACGCACAAACGCTCTGCCCTGCGGCATACGCAACGGGCAATGTGAATGGTAGAAATGGTGGGATGGCCGCCAGGCAAAATGAACGATTTCATAGGCTCCAATACCTCATCCATCTTGTCCATTTCGTCTTCGAGCAATTGAATATCCGACTGCTTGAGGTCCGGAATTTTTAATGCCGTTTCTTTATTGGGGTCGCAAGCCAGGGCTGAGCCAATGGTGAATAACCGATCTTGTATTTCGGGTAAAGTACTGCCCTGATGTACAGGCTGCAGCATGTCTTTTACCAATCCAATGTATGAATTCAATTCGTCGATAGTGCCGTAGGATTCAATGCGGTAGTGGCTTTTCAGCACTTTGGTGCCGCCAATAAGTGAGGTGGTGCCTTTGTCTCCTGTCTTCGTATAAATCTTAAATGCCATGTTTTATTTCCCGGTAATTAGGGGGTGTAACAACGGCAATGTAGGAATGTTCGCAAAAAAGCTGAGCGTTTATTCATGCACATGTGCATGTTTACGGCTTTCCTGGGTTTGATCGCTTTCCACCATACCGTCACGCAGTCGAATCACTCTTTTGGCATAGCCGGCAATGTCTTCTTCATGCGTTACGAGCACCACGGTATTCCCTGCTTCCTGAATGGCAGAAAACAGGTCCATGATTTCAACGGAGGTTTTGGAATCGAGGTTACCGGTAGGTTCATCGGCCAAAATAATAGCCGGACTATTGACCAGGGCACGGGCAATGGCTACCCGCTGAATTTGACCACCGCTCATTTCGTTGGGCTTGTGGTGGCTCCGGTTGCCCAGTCCTACTTTTTCCAAAACGGCCATGGCCATTTCGCGGCGTTGTTTTTTGGCAATGCCGGCGTACACCAACGGCAGTGCCACATTGTCTACCGCACTCAAACGAGGCAGCAGGTTGAACTGCTGAAACACAAAACCAATTTCTTTATTGCGCACCTGTGCCAATGCCGCATCATCCATTTTGCTTACATCCTGATTATTGAGAATGTAGGTGCCAGAAGTTGGACTATCCAGGCAACCCAAAATGTTCATTAAAGTGCTTTTACCAGAACCCGAAGGGCCCATCAGCGCCACATACTCGTTTTTGTAAATATCGAGGTTCAAACCCTTGAGCACTTCCAGTGATTGGGTGCCCATGTAGTAAGATTTACGAATGTCGCTGATATGAATAATGCCTTGCATAGGGTTGGTATTAGTCGCGTTTGATAACCTTGGGTACCTTGAAAAATGATTCGTCTTTATGCGGTGCGTTTTGCAATGCGGTGGCCACGGGCAAATTTTCGCCGGGTACATCTTGCCTGTACACATTGCTGGCTTCGCCCATGTAGCGCAATGGCTCTACACCGGTGGTATCCAGCTCATTCAGTTTTTCTACAAACCCAATGATTTTTTCCATATCGGCCTGCATGGCCTGCTTGGCAGCCGGGTCAAATTCGAGCCGGGCCAGATTGGCCAAATGATCGATGAGTTGTTCGTTTACCTGCATAAAGGAAATAATGAGGCCAAAAATAAAGGAATGCCTTTCTATCGCCACCAAACGATATGTTTAACGGCTAAATGCAGTTACCAAAGCGAGAATGTGAAATGCTAAAGGCATAGCCGAAGTGGCGAAGCATATAATTTGGTAATGCAGGCACAAGATTTCTTTGTACCTGGACCCAACCGCTTCCAGCAAGCTGCCGATAGCTGCAGCCTTTTCCAAATGGATGGCACATCGGCAAAAAATGTTTTCGATTCCAAACCTTATTGAAAATGCCCTCTACCCGGATGGATGCAGGATGAAATGGCCCTTTAATGGATTTGTCAGGTCGTTCGTTCAAGCTTCCCCAGGTTAAATCGCTGCACTGTACATGAGAAGTCTATTGCTTTTAAAACAGCAAGCTTTCTTTAATCGATAGGCATTCAGGCCGACGATTAACTGGCCATGGTATTCACGGCTTGCAACTTTTTCCGATGGCAGCGCAGCATATTCATTTGTGTTATTGCTGGTAGCCCGGATTGGGCGTAAAGCTGCCTGCGTTATTTTTTTGAAGCCATTTTTCGAGCAGTGTCTTCAAAGCATCCCGCTTAGCAATCTGCTGGTTGGCCAGGTTGTTCTTTTCACTGAAATCTATCGAAAGATCATACAACTCAGTGCTGTTGTTGTCGAAATTCAGTATCAATTTATAATGCCCTTGCCGTATGGCAGCAGCAGGTCTTCCGCCCTGATTACTGTAATGCGGATAGTACCAATACAGCGTCCTTTCTTTTATTGCTGCAGGAGACTTCAGCAGGGGCAACAGATTTTCGCCTTCCAGTGCAGATGGTTTTTTAAACCCTTTTTGCATAACTGCAGACAGCGTGGTGAATATGTCGCTAGATATAACAGGCATATTCGATACCAAGCCTTGCTGTAGCTGGCCTTTCCAATACATGAGCAGCGGAACCCGTATACCACCCTCGTACAACCAACCCTTGCCAGCCCGTAATGGCGCATTGCTGGTAGGACTGCCTTCTGCTGTGCTCAAACCACCATTGTCGGATGTAAAAACGATAATGGTATTATCCAGCAATCCTTTCTCTTTTAATGATTGAATAATGCGGCCGATATTCCAATCCATGTTTTCAATCATGGCAGCATACACAGCATGGTCTTGCAGCAGGCGAAGTTTCCAGTCTGCCTGATGCATCATCCAGTTTTCATTTTTCACAAACCGATCTTTGTCTGTATATCCTAACTGTTGTTGCTTTTGTTTGTACTTCTCTATCAGCGCAGCCGGTGCCTGCAGTGGATTGTGCACAGCATACAAAGCATACATCATGAAAAATGGTGTATCCGATTGTGCTTTGATAAAGCGAATACATTCGTTGGCCAACCTGTCTGTGAGGTATTCTCCCTGTGGCCCATCAGTAAGTGTTGGATTGGCATAGGGTGAAAAAAAACCGCCTGTGCTATCGTTTTTCTTTCCTGTTGGTGCGCCCTTGCTCCAACCACCGATATTGGTTTGAAAACCCTGACTCAAGGGCCAAAATTTTTCTTCTTCACCCAAATGCCATTTGCCTGCAAAAAATGTTTGGTAGCCATTATTCAACGCATGCTCTGCAAGTGTATGCTCCTGCAATGCCAGCTCATACGCTGTAGGCGGAGCAATGAGTTTTTCAAATGGCTTTACTCTGGCGCCATTTTCTTGTCGGCCGGTTATCCAGTCTGTTACGCCAGTGTGGATGGGATTTTTACCCGTTAATATGCTGGCACGTGTGGGGCTGCACACAGGACTGCTGCTGTAATTATTGATAAACTTTACGCCCATGCCTGCTAATGCATCCAGGTTCGGCGTTTCATAAAAGCGACTGCCATAACAGGACAAATCCATCGAGCCCAAATCGTCAGCCAATATAAAAATCACATTGGGTGATTTCATTTTCGATTGGGCAAGGGAAGCTTGAACCGCTACCATGAGCAGCAGTGAAAACCAAATTCTGTTCAGCATAAATCGGTATTGCGTTAGCGTTACTGTTTGATATCTTTTACACACCTGAAGCCGGTATGTTCCAAGCCTGTATCAGGACTGCTTTTCATGCGCCTGGCTACCCTGTAGCCGCTGCAGTAAGCATCGTTGCACAAAAAGCTGCCACCCCGCAGCACCCGTTTGGGCGTGTACGGCTCCTGCGGATCGTTGCTGGCTGCCGGCCCCGTTGGATTGCTGCTTACTTTACCAGCAAGCGTTTGATAATAGGCATGGTCGTACCAGTCGCTGCACCATTCCCAAACATTGCCTGCCATATCATACAAGCCGTAAGCATTGGCAGCAAAGCTTTTTACGGGTGCATGTTTTGCATAACCATCTTTCCGTTCGTTGAGGTAAGGAAACTTCCCTTCCCAACTATTTGTTTTTGCCTGACCTGCATTTACATGTTCATTACCCCAAGGATAAATTTGATTGAGCTGACCGCCTCTTGCAGCATACTCCCATTCAGCTTCTGTTGGCAAACGCTTGCCTGCCCATTTGCAATAGGCCATCGCATCAAACCAACTTACATGCACCACAGGATAATTTTCTTTGCCGGCAATGCTACTATTGGGTCCTTCAGGATGACGCCAGTCTGCACCGGCTACCCAACTCCACCATTGGCTGTAATCGTTTAAATCAACAGGGCCAGTGGTTGATTTAAATACCAAAGACGCAGCAATCATCACACTATCAGGAGGACGTGGCGTACCCGGTGGCAATGTTTTTTTCAACTCTTCCCAATCGGGTTTTCTTTCCGCAGTAGTAACATAGCCGGTGGCGTCTACAAACGCTTTGAATTGTGCATTGGTCACTTCGGTGGCATCCATGTAAAACGCATGCATGTTCACTTTGTGCTTAGGATATTCATCGGCAGCGGCTTGCTTGTTATCGCCGCCCATATCAAATGTGCCGGCGGGTATCAGCACCATGCCTTCATAAGAAGCATGCTTGTTTTCGGGCAGCGAAGAGTCGGTGGTCAGCTGGCCAAAACGGGAAGGTGTTTGCATACAGCCGTGTACAGAATCGGCAGCAGGCAATGATTGTGCATCATTGTTACTACTGCTACAACTGTGCAGGCTCAATACCGCACCTGCAATTAAAAGCCATACTGAAAACACATGCACGTTTTTCCACTGCCCACACCCTTTCATAACTACATTTTTTCAGCGTCAATTATTGTTGTTGCCTGATCCTTGCAAGCTGCTCCTGCAACTGCTGCACTTTATCGGGATGTGCAGCGGCGAGGTTATTGGTTTCGCCCGGATCGTCGGCTAAATTATACAACTGCGGCGTAGCAAGATTGCCTAATTCTGTATTGGTATCCTTATTGATTTTAGGGCCTTTGGATGGCTCAATGTATTTCCAGTTACCTACAATCAGCGATAACGTAGAGTTGAGTGATTGCTCTACCAAAAAAGAACGATTTTCCTGACTTTGGTTGAGCAAAACAGAAAGATTGTTTTTACTATCCGGCGCCTGTCCTTTTTCTATTGCTGCACCAGCCAGCCCAGCCAGCGAAGCATACAAATCTATCTGACTAAACAAGGCATTGTTTATTTTATTTGCCGCCATTTTTCCTGGCCAGCTTACAATAAAAGGTACCCGTGTGCCTGCTTCAAAAGCGCTGTACTTACCGCCGCGAAAATTACCTGAGGGTTTGTGGTTGCCCAGCTTTGCAACGGCATCATCTTTATAGCCGTCATCAATCACTTGTCCGTTATCGCTGGTAAAAATAATTAAGGTGTTTTCTGTAAGGCCATTTGCTTTGAGCGTTGCTACAAGTTGTCCAACCGTCCAGTCGAGTTGCAGCAGCACATCGCCTCTTGGTCCAAATCCACTTTTGCCCTGAAAACGTTCATGAGCCAGACGTGGCACGTGAATATCATGCGTAGAAAAATACAGGAAGAATGGCGATGTTTTTTGTTTGCTGATGTAGGTTTTTGCTTTTTGCAAAAGCACATCAGCAAAGTCTTCATCACGCCACAACGCGGCGGTACCACCGGTCATGTAACCAATGCGGCTCACAGCATTCACAATGGTCATATCATGCCCGTGTGAAGGATGCAATTTGAGCAATTCAGGATTCTTTTTCCGGTAGGTGCTGCACTGTCCAAAGGGCCGGTGTAGCTCACTTTGATGGGATCATTTTTATCAAGATTCACCACCTGATGATTCTCTACAAATACACAAGGCACTCTGTCGCCGGTGGCCGGTATGAGGAAAGAATAATTGAAACCAATCTCCAAAGGGCCGGGTGAAATCTTGCCATTCCAATCCGCTCCTTTTGCATCGCCCAAACCCAAATGCCATTTGCCAATAACGGCAGTGTTGTATCCTGCCTTTTGCAACATGCCGGGTAGTGTAGTGGTTTGCACTGGTATTAGCAGGCTGGCATCGCCTGGCGCAATACCTGTCCCCTCTTTTCGCCACGCATACTTGCCCGTAAGCAATGAAAGGAAAATCTACCTGCTGCCATTGCTGACGCCATGCACTAATCATAACAGAAAACAAGGCGGTAAAATCAAGTGCATTCTCTCTGTTGGCTTCGCCCTGATACCACAGCACCTCTTAGATGCAATAGCCTACATAGGTACAACAACATGGGCGTTCGATTGTGATTTTGCGCCGGCAATGTAGCAGGAATTGTAACCTGCGGAAATGCAGTAAGCGTTACACTATCCATCCAGCTTTCGATAGTAGATGCACCCCACGCCGATTGAATAATACCCACTGGAACATTTAATACTGCATTGATTTTTTTGGCGAAAAAATAAGCGGTAGCACTAAAGTTGGGTGTATGCTCAGGACTGGCTGCTTTCCAACTACCCACGGCATTGTATTGTGGCTGTAAGCTATTGGCTCTTGCCGTGTGGTAAAATCGGATCTGCGGATTTGTGGATTGCAAAATGGCTTCATTACTACCCAGTACCGGTTGATTGGTATAGCCCTTCACAGGCATTTCCATGTTTGATTGACCACTACACAACCACACTTCACCAATCCAAACGTCGTTCAATTCAATGTTGTTGCTGGCAGAAATATTGATGTTGTATGGCCCACCCGCTGCTGGTGTGGGCAATGTCAGTTTCCATCTGCCGCTAGCATCAGTGGTTGTGGTTGCTTGCTTGCCCCAACTGGCTTTGATAGTTACTTTGACATTAGGTTTGTCAGTGCCCCAAATTGGTGCTGCTGTTTGCTGCTGCAATACCATTCCGTTACTAAAAAAATCTGGCATGCGGGTTTGTGCCGCACCAGACAACTGAAGCATCCATGCCATGGATACGACGATAGCAAAACATTTCAGGTTCATAGGCAAATTCGATTTACTCAGTACAAGTAAACCATCCATAAACCTACCGTTTTGCATGAAAGCAACCCAAACATGCAGTTCAAATCTGTGGGACAAATCATTCAGTTGTATGCTGAATCAGAAGAGGTCTTACCGCAATTGGTATGATTTACTTGCCAATGCAAAACTTCGAAAAGATAAAGTCCAGCTGATCTTCGTTGGTAATGGTACCAGTGATTTCGCCCAGGTAATGCAGGCAGCGCCGAATGTCCAACGCAATCAAATCGCCGGGGATGTGTTGCGCCATTCCCTGCTGAATATCGTGCAGGCTATTGCTGACTTGTTGTAATGCTGCAAAGTGTCGGGCATTGGTTACAATTGTACTTTCCTGATTGGTTTTTCCTTGCATCACAGTCTGCACCAATTTGTCTTTCAGCACATCCAGATTAATACCCGTTTTTGCACTGATAGGTATGTAGTTGTTTGAGCCGAGTCTTGCTTCAGGAATGTCCGCTGCATAATCAGCCTTGTTGCCAATCAAAATGAATTGTCTCGCATTTTCCTGTAATAGTGACACTGCTTCTTTTAGTGCTGGTTCATCATACGCATGCACATCAAACAAGTACAACACCACATCAGCTTTGCGCAGTTTTTCCAAACTTTTTTCAACACCAATGGTCTCGATTACATCACCACTTTGACGGATGCCTGCAGTATCAATCAACCGAAACAATACGCCTTCAATATTGAGTACTTCTTCAATGGTATCACGGGTAGTGCCAGCTATATCACTAACAATGGCACGGTTCTCATTGAGTAATGCGTTGAGCAAAGTGCTTTTGCCAGCATTGGGCTTGCCGATAATCGCTACAGATACACCTTCTTTAATCACATTGCCCAGCTTAAAGCTATCCATCAATTGTTGCACAACTGTATTAATCGATACCAACAATTGTTGTAATGCCGTTCTATCTGCAAACTCCACATCTTCCGTAGCAAAGTCGAGTTCCAATTCTATTAAGGCACTAAATTGAATCAGCTGTTCACGTAGTTGTGCCAGTTCATGACTAAAGCCGCCACGCATTTGATGGAGTGCTGCTTGTTGCGCTGCCGCTGTTTGGCTGGCAATCACATCCGCTACGGCTTCAGCCTGTGCCAAATCCATTTTGCCATTCAGGAAAGCACGTTGCGTAAACTCGCCGGGCTTTGCCAAACGTGCACCCATGGTTATACATGCATCAATGGTTTGCTGCAAAATATAGGGCGATCCATGGCAACTGATTTCTACCACATCCTCACCAGTAAAACTCTTTGGATTTCTGAACAGACTAATAACCACTTCATCAATCGAAACATCGTGATGCTTTAACCAACCTACATGAAGGGTGTGCGATGGTTTGCCCGATAATTTTTTCCCGGGCATCAGGGCATCTGCAATGGCTATAGCCTGCGGACCGCTCAGCCGTACAACACCTAATGCACCAATGCCGGGCGGTGTAGAAAGGGCTACAATTGTATCGTTCCATGCAGGAGCAGCTTGGCCGTTTGTCATAAAGGCAAAGATGCTGCAAAAAAGAAAAGCCTGCGCTGTAGGCAGGCTTTCTTGTTGCATACGCAACTGCGTGATGATTACTGCAAAAACACCAGATTGATGTAACCTCGGTATGCGACAGCCTGACCCTGCAGCTGGGCAGCTGTCCACTGCTTTTGTTGAATAAATTGTTGCAATACCGCATCCTGCTGCAATGAGCCATCGCCTTTGATACTGGCCTCCACCAATTGACCGTTGGCATCTATCAGGTATGCTATTGAATATTTAATTGCACCATTTTGAAGTGTGGCACCAGCAACAGCCAATCCACTTTTAGCCAACCATTTGTTCCAAACTGTTGCAGCATTGCTTTGCGGAAGTTGGTCTACCTGCGTCAACACCATGGAAAGCGGTTCCTTTTGCATGGCAGGCCAAAAAGCTGTTTGTGTATTCATGCTCATGTACTCAAACATATCGCCGCTTTGTGCCTGTGTAGCTGCGCCTGCCTGATCGATTACGGCTTTTCCCAGCCACTGCAATTTGCCGGTCATTTGGTTGGTCAAAGTACCTGTAGATTTTCGGGGCGCATCTTGAGCAAAGGTGCATTGTATAAGTAACAGCATAGACATACACATGGCTATCCAAACAGGTGAATATTTAGCTGCCGCAAAATTGCTAGATGTATTGTAGGTGCGCATGTCTAATGAATTTAATATGAAAAATGAAATCAGTTTAGTCTAAGCGGAAAATGATTGGCTGGCTATGGCGATACTTCACTTTGCGGTTGTTCTGTTCGGCAGGTATCCATTTTGGTCCACGTGCAATTATGCGGATCGCTTCCTCTGCCAAACCATTACCCGGGTCATTCAATGCCACTACATCACTTACGTTACCTTCAGTATCTATCACAAATTGCACTCTTACTACGCCTTGTGTTTCATCGCTGATAGCAGCGTCTGGATACTGCAAGTTTCTTTCGAGATAGCGGCGCCAGGCATCAATACCTCCTGGAAATTCAGCAGGCATTTCCACTTTCACAAATACAGTGTCGTTGTTCATTTGTGCCTGCAAGGGTTGCACCACTTCGCCGGTCCCTTTTTCTGATGGTGGTGTTACAATGCCATCATCTTTTCCGCCATCAATATTCATGGTGCCAATTTTTGAGTCAACTAACTCATCCATTGATGGTGGCATCACATCTTCCGGCACTTCATTGTCATCTACAATAACCGGAGGTGTAAACATAGCTGTTTGTACAGCTGCAGGAGGCGGAGGCGGTGTAACGGGTGGCGGAGGAGGAGGCGGTTTTAATTCGTCTGTATAGTCAACAAGTACAACATCATCAACCTTCATCACAGATGTAAGGTCGTTATCTATGTTGCGAGACATAACAGCCCCAACAAAGGCTGAGAGACAGATGGCAGCCATGACAGCCATGGCAATACCCAATCGCTTGTTGTAAGCACGACGCAACTCGTAGGCGCCGTAGGCTTTGTTTCTACCATCAAATACGATATCGAGGATATCGGCTTGCAGAAGTTTAGTTGCGTCCATCATAGTTGTAGAATTTGCTACTATGATGAACAGTGTTTCATAAATCCATAAGGTTGAAAAAATATTTTTTTAATGGATGGAATAAAAAAAGAGCATCCTGTGTGGATGCTCTTTAACATAAATCTATTGGAGTGAATTACTCGAGGCGGAAGGTGATAGCCTGAATGTGGCGGTAAATTACTTTACGACCATTCTGTTCAGCCGGTGTCCATTTAGGACCTTTCTTAATGATACGAACCGCTTCTTCTGCCAGACCATCGCCTGGGTCGTTGAGGGCTTGTACTTCACTAATGTTACCTTCTTTGTCTACAATAAACTGCACACGAACTACGCCCTGTGTACCGTTTTCCTGCGCATTGTCAGGGTATTGCAGGTTTCTTTCGAGATAGCGGCGCCAAGCGTCGGGACCACCAGGAAATTCAGCAGGGTTTTCTACCTTGGTAAATACCTTGTCGTAGTCTTCTTCTACTGCCTTTGGTGCTACTACATCACCGGTACCTTTTGATTCAACCGGAGGAGCAACGATGCCGTCATCCTTCGTACCTTCTTGGTTGATTGTACCAATTTTAGCCTCTTCAATCTTTTCCATTTCAGGAGGCTTTTCATCTTCTTTCACTTCCTCATCCTTCACAATTTTGGGAGGAGTGAATTTTGTGATTTCAATCTTTGGAGGCTCAGGCATTTTGGGTGGCGGAGGTGGAGGTGGCGGCTCATTTTTGGGCTGCTCTTTCACTTCTTCCAGCTTCACGTCCTGAACTTCCATTTTCGCCTTCTTGTTCTTTTCGGCTTCTTTAGAAATAACTGAGCCGAGGAAGATCAACAACGCAATGAGAATCATAGCTGAAATAGCTACAGTAAGGCGTTTGTTGTAAGATCTCCGCAGTTCGTAGGCTCCGTATTCCTTATTCCGGCCGTCGAACAGGATGTCGAGGAAATCGGCATTCAAAATTTTGTTTACGTCCATCATAGCGGTAAGTATTTGCTATTTAGATTCAGTTCTGTTTCAAATTCCACAAAAAATTATTTGCCGCCGCCGCCAGCTGCCACAGTCAGGTCAATGAGCTGTTGTTCTGGTTCTGAAATGTCTACCAATGCGTAGCGTTTTACTTCATTGATAGTCATTTCGTCGAGGGCATCAACCACATCGCGGAATTTAGCTTCCTTGGTTGGCTTTATTACAATAACCAAATCTTTGTCATCTGTAGACTTTTTCTTGTTCAGAATTACGTCGCGGATGCCGGAAAAGTTATCGCTTTTAAAGTTAGAGCCATCATCGGCCAATATGCCTTCGTAGTAAAACACATTTCTGTCTTTACCAAGCATAATAGTGAGAGCTCCGGAAGCTTTGGCTTTGTTTTGTTCTTCAGGCTTTTCGGTATCCTTCGGCAAAAAGAGGTTCATTGCCGTAGGAGTACTCATGGTAGTGGTGAAGATGAAAAAGGTAATGAGCAGAAAGCCCAAATCCACCATGGCGGTAAGATCGACTCTCGTAGATTGCTTTTTACTCTTTTTTACACCCGGCCCTTTTTTATGGCCACCGCCACCGCCTTCTCCTATATCTGCCATAGCGTAAGTTTTTAAGTGTTGTTATTAATCAGTTCCTGTTCTTATTCAGCA
Source organism: Phnomibacter ginsenosidimutans (assembly GCF_009740285.1). Classification (GTDB taxonomy): domain Bacteria; phylum Bacteroidota; class Bacteroidia; order Chitinophagales; family Chitinophagaceae; genus Phnomibacter; species Phnomibacter ginsenosidimutans. The sequence goes on along the minus strand of NZ_CP046566.1, from coordinate 905,360 downwards.
GCTCCACCCTTAGCTTTCTTTGCAGCAGTTTCTGCGGCAGGAGAGTTCAATGGCAGGGGCTCCTGGTTGGTGATGATTTTAAACTTCAACTGATCGCTTTTCTTAAATGCATCAATTACATTTTTGAAAACGGGATACGTTGCGTCTTTGTCACCTTTCACCATAAGGTTCAGTTTTTCGCCCAAGAAGACTGTTGTAGTAGAGGCTATCCATTCAGTGAGTTCATTGCTGGTGCTGTCTTTGCAGGGGATGCCCGGCATAGAAGAACCTTTGGCCATTTCTTCTTTTGGAAGATTGAGGAATGATTTCAACTGAGATAATGGCGTAGCAAAAAACTCGGCTTTACCGGCTTTTTTAACCTCATCTGGTGTCAACTGTAAGTTCAGCCGCTTATTCAGGTCGTCTACTACCTGAATTTTCCGCTCTTCCTCTGAGTACGAAAGATACACTTTGCCATCGGGGCTGAGTGTAACCAGGCACTGGTCGAGTTCTTCTGCAGCTTTAGAAGAAACGGAGTTGGGCGTAACCACAGATACAGCCTCAGGTGGTTTGAACTTGGTGGTAAGAATGAAGAAGGACAAGAGGAGGAAGGCCACGTCAACAAACGCGGTCATATCTACCCAAGTGCTTTTTCGTGCAATTTTAGGCCTACCCATATTACTTGTTTCAATGAATTAAAAATGAGATTCAAACACTGTGCTTTTCCATACAGGGTACAGAAAAACAGACTTGCCAATTACTTGTACAGTGAGGCGAAGCTCTGAGTCAGTGTGAAGCCTGATTCATCGATACCGAAAGTAATACCATCGATACGGGTAGTAAAGATGTTGTAGAATACCAGGGCGATAGCTGAAGTACCGATACCGAGGGCGGTATTATACAGGGCTTCAGAGATACCAATGGCGAGAGCAGCAGCAGCTTGTGCGCCAGCGCTTTCGTCACCCAGTGATGCGAATGATTTAATCATACCCATTACCGTACCCAACAGGGCTACGAGGGTGGCCAGAGATACGATGGTAGAGAGGAACACGAGGTTCTTTTCGAGCATAGGCAGTTCGAGTGCTGTTGCTTCTTCTACTTCTTTTTGAATGGCAGCCAGTTTCTGATCTGTTTCCAGGCCAGCTTCTGTAGTCATTTCTTTGTACTTGCGCAAGCCAGCCTTCATCACATTACCTACGCTACCTTTTTGCTTGTCGCACTCACCCAAAGCGGCGTCTACATTTTTGTTGGCCAGGTGGTACTGCACTTTGCGAATGAATTCGCTGATGTTGCCTTTACCGCTGGCTTTGCTGATAGTGAGGAAACGCTCAATAGCGAATGTCCATACCATCAGGTTCAGACCAATCAGCAACGGAACGATGATACCACCTTCGTAAGCACGTACCAATGCACCCTTGGGACCTTGGTGGCTAGGCCAAAATCCGCCGCTCAAATCGGGCTTGCTAAAGTTGCTGGGATCGCCCAGTACAAAACGCCAAATAACATACCCGGCAATAATACACGCAATTGGAGCAATATAGCTTATCATATTGCTGCTCTTCTTAGGCTGAACAGAAGTGGCAGCCTTGGCCACAGTTGCAGTCGGTTTGTTTTCTGCCATGATCGTTGGTTTTTAGTTTAAGATTCTTTTTGTTAGAAATTTAGCAATTGGGTGGCAATTGTACTGAAAAAATGAATTCAGCAACATGACGTTGCTTTTTTTTTCGTGAGAAATAAAGATATGTTTTTACACATCAAACCTTATTGTACAAGTTTTGATTTTACCAGCAGGTGACGATACAAAAAGAACGTCACATGGGGTTGGCATTCATTTGCGTTGCAGATACCCGTGGCCAGAGATACGCTAATACTGCCGCTCTACACATTACATGCCACTTTCAACTTAATGAAACACTGATACGTTTACCTTCAAACACTTTTTTCAAACAACAAATCATATGATCAACAAGTACATCAAACTGGTGTGTGTGGCTATGGTTGCCGGTAGCATGATGGCTGCGCAGGCACAAGACCGCAGAACTCCGCCTCCTACCCCGCCTACCAATGGCGGTACAGCACCAACTGGTGCTCCCAATGGCACAGCCCGGCCTACCATGCCTCCTGCCAGCAAAGGCCCCAAGCCTTACAAAGAAGTGGTAACCGATAAAGCGAAGTCGCAATCGGGCCTCTTCAAAGTGCATTTTGTAGATGACAAATACCTGCTGGAAATTGCAGACAACATGCTGGGCCGCGACCTGCTGGTGGTAAACCGGATTGGCAAAGGCGCTGCAGGTGTTCGCAATGGTTTTTCTGGCTTTGCCGGCGATATCATCAGCGAATCGGTGATTCGTTTTGAAAAAGGACCGGAAGACAAAATCTTCCTCAACAAAATCAGCTTCCGCGAAAGAGCTACCGACAGTACGAATGGCATGTACCGTTCTGTGCTCAACTCCAGCATCCAGCCCATTCTGTATGCATTTAAAATAGAGGCTTTTGGTAAAGATTCAACCAGCTCTGTTATTGACGTCACTTCCTTGCTGAACTCAGACAACGACTTGCTGTTTTTTGATGCCGGCGACAAACGCTCCTTCAGCCTCGGTGGTGTACAGCCCGATAAATCTTACATCGTATCTGTAAAAACTTTCCCCAATAACCTCAACATCCGTACGGTAAAAACTTACAGCCGTGGTGGTGCTGCGCCATCTGCATTGGGTGGTGCTGCAGCAAGCTTTCGGATTTGGCAGCAGTTCTGACCCTGCTACTTTCGAGCTCAACAGCTCCATCATTGCATTGCCCAAAACGCCTATGAAGTCTCGCTACTTCGATGCCCGTGTTGGTTATTTCTCTACCAGCTATGTTGATTTTGATGCCAATCCACAAGGCGTAAAATCTGTAACACTGGCCCGCCGCTGGCGCCTGGAGCCCAAGCCCGAAGATGTAGAAAAATACAAGCGTGGCGAATTGGTTGAACCTCAAAAGCCAATCATTTATTATATCGATCCCACAACGCCTAAGAAGTGGATTCCTTACCTCATACAGGGTGTAAATGACTGGCAGGCTGCTTTTGAAAAAGCCGGCTTTAAAAATGCAGTGATGGCTAAAATGCCTCCTACAAAAGACGAAGACTCTACCTGGAGCCTGGAAGATGCCCGCTACTCTGCCATTGTGTACAAGCCTTCTGATGTACCCAATGCCAGCGGTCCCAACGTACAAGACCCCCGCAGCGGTGAAATCATGGAAAGCCACATCAACTGGTACCACAACGTAATGAAGCTGGTACACGATTGGTACATGGTGCAAACTGCAGCCGTTGATCCTCGTGCCCGCAAAATGGTTTTTGATGATGAACTGATGGGCCAGCTCATTCGCTTTGTGAGCAGCCACGAAGTAGGCCATACACTGGGCCTGCGCCACAACTTCGGTTCTTCTTCTACAGTACCTGTAGAAAAACTTCGTGACAAGGCTTGGGTTGAAGCCAATGGTCATACGCCATCGATTATGGACTATGCCCGCTTCAACTACGTAGCACAGCCCGAAGACAATATCACTGAAAAAGGTTTGTTCCCCCGCATCAGCGATTATGATATGTGGGCCATTGAATGGGGTTACCGTTGGTACGATACCAAGACTGCCGATGACGATAAAGAAACCCTCAACAAGCTGACCATTGAAAAACTGAAAAACCCACGTAACTGGTGGGGCGATGGTGAAAGCTGGGGCGATGATCCTCGTTCGCAAACCGAAGACCTGGGCGACAATGCCATGAAGGCCAGCAGCTACGGTATCAAAAACCTGCAGCGTATTCTGCCCAACCTCTACGAGTGGACCAAACAATCGGGTGAAGCATACGATGATTATCAAAACATGTACGGTCAGGTGGTGTCTCAGTTTGGCCGCTACATTGGCCATGTAAGCCGCTACATTGGTGGCTTGGAGCGTACGCCTAAAACCGTAGAGCAAGATGGTGCTGTGTATACTTTCACCAGCAAAGCCAAGCAAAAAGAAGCCATGAGCTGGATTCAGAACAACGTATTCAAAACACCAACCTGGGTGATTGATGCGAAGTACACCAGCCTGACCAACCAAGCGCCACAAACAGTAATCAGCAGCTTACAAAGCCGTGCCCTCGCTACTATGTTTAGCAGCAACACGGCCAGCAAGCTCCTGCGTTTTGAAGCTGAAAAGCCTGCTGAAGCTTACACACTGAATGAAATGATGACCGACCTGCGCAAAGGTGTATTTAGCGAAGTAGCCGCTAAGAAGCCCGTTGATATTTATCGCCGTGCTTTGCAAAAAGACTATACTGAACGCCTCATTAGCCTGATGGCCCCGCCTTCTGCGCCACAGCAAATTGCACCGGGCATTACCATTCAAATTGGTGGTGGAGTTTCTACTACATCAGATGCTTTGTCTATTGTAAAAGCACAACTGAAAACATTGCAGGCTGAACTGAAAGCTGCTTTGCCAACAGTAACTGATGCATCAACCAAAATGCACCTCAGCGATTTGATTGACCGCATTGACCGTGCTATGAAGAAAGACTAATTGATCATCGTCTTTTACCAAAAAAGCCTGTAGCAAATGCTGCAGGCTTTTTTATTGTAGGAAAGGCAATAAGAAATAAGGAATAAGGAATAAGGAATAAGCAATAATTAATGAAGAATAAGAAAGTAAGCGATGATTAAATGGAGAGTCGTCAACGAAAATCCCTTAGTGCTCCTTTGTAATACTTAGAAGTTTGGTGGTTAGACGCTATTACTTATTCTCCAGTTCCTTATTCCCAAAAATCCTTCGTGCTCCTTAGTGAGACTTCGTGTCTTCGTGGTTCAAAAAACTATTCGTACCGCAGTGCCACAATAGGATCAGCTTGGCAGCTTTGCCCGCAGGATATACACCCGCCAGCAAACCTGTAAGAAAACAAATAACAACACCGGTAAATACCCATACCCAAGGCACAACAAAACCGGTTTTTAAAATGATACCAAAAAGATTGCCCACCAATACACCCAGTACAATACCAATGCCTGCACCCAGCAAACTGATGATAATAGATTCAAACAAAAACTGACGGCGAATGGTTTGGCTGGTGGCACCAATAGCTTTGCTCAGCCCCACTTCTTTGGTACGTTCGGTTACAGCCACCAGCATGATGTTCATGAGGCCAATGGCGGCACCAATCAGCGTAATTAAACCAATAACAGCTGCTGAACCAGTAATGCCACTCAAAAAGCCAATGAATTTTTCTGCTAAGGCATCGCTTTTGTCGATGTAAAAATTATCGTTCTCCTGAATGTCGAGTTTGCGGATATTTCGAAAAGTACCCGTGGCCTGTCCTACCGCATTGTCGAGCAGTTTGTAATCCTTCACCATTACGCCAATGCTAAACGTACCAATGCTGGCCGCCACCTGACGTATGTTGTTGTAAGATGTAATGGCGACGTTGTCGAGATTCAAAAAAGCGCTGGCGCCTTTTTTCTCCAACACACCAATCACCAAATAGGGACGGTTGCCAATTTTCACGATTTTATCAATGGCTTTAGCAGCGTTGCCTTCAAAGCATTTGTTTAGTACTTCATCGCCAATGATGGCCACTGCCCTTCCCGTAGACACTTCATTTTGCGTAAAATTTCTGCCCGCTGCCAATTTGTAGCCGTTCAATTCGAGGTAGTTTTCGTCGCCCCCCTGAAATGCCACGTTGGGATTGGTTTTAAACGCTTTTTCCTTGCTTACATACTGCACCGTTTCATTAAAGCTTCCCCGTAGCGAAATGCTTACCGTAGCCGGATAGCTGTAAGCGTTTTTGAATTCGAAAGCTTCTTTATACGTAATAAAACGTCCGGTATTCGATTTGCGTTCTTTTTGTGCTTTTTTGGTGGTCTTCTTTACATCATCGTTGTTGTTGCCGCCCATGAAAAAATTGCGTTCACGGTAGCGAATGCTGAAGCCATTGGCGCCCATGGTGCTAAAGCTTTCCCGCAGGCTTTGGTTCATGGCTTCGATGGCGGTAATGATGCCAATGAGTGCCATAATACCCAACGCAATAATGGCTACAGTAATGCCGGTGCGCAGTTTATTCACCTTTACGGTTTGCCAGGCCAGTGCTATTGAATCACCTATTTGCATGGCATAAAGGTATAGCTAATGAGCGGTGCGGTTTTACCACTGATAAAGTTATACCGCTTGGCATCCTCGATTTTGGCAACAAAAAAGGCGGCTCCATCGGAACCGCCTTTTTTCACCACAACAATTGTATTAGAAATACAGGTATTGCAAAATCCATTGAGGCATTACACCCAGAAAAACCACAGCAGCAGCCACACCCAACAGCAGGTAGCGGAATGTTGGGGCCACAGGTAGTGTACTCACTATTTCGCCCTGCTTAAAGTACATGGCTTGTATCACCCGGAAATAATAGTACACGCTAATGGCAGCGCAAAGCATGGCCAATATAGTAAGCCACAAAAATTTGCCGCCAGTAGCAATAGCCGAAGCCACCATATAGTATTTGCTAAAGAAACCGATGGTCAGCGGAATACCGGCAAGGCTCAGCAAAAAGATAGTCAATGCTACGGCCATCATGGGTTCACGTTTGCTAAAACCATTGAAGCCATGGAAAGTGTAATCTTCCATTTTGGCCAACACAGCAAACAAACCAATGGTAGCCAAAGAATAGGCCGCCGCATACAACACAATGCCTTCTTTGCCCCAGTTGTTCATCGAAAAAAGTGAGAACAACATAAAGCCGGCTTGTGCAATGGAAGAATATGCCAGCATGCGTTTTACACTTTGCTGGAACACGGCTGTGATATTGCCTATGAGCAAGGTAAGTGCAATGATAATGGCCATCACCAACTGCCACTTACCCTCAATGATGGTGTACGAACCTTCAAACAATTTGATGAAAGCAACAAAGGCGCCCACTTTTACAATGGTGGCCATAAATGAAGTGAATACAGTAGGCGCACCGTCGTATACGTCTGGCGTCCAAAAGTGGAATGGAGCCGCACTTACTTTGAAAGCCATGGCTACCAATACCAGCAGCAAACCACCTACCAGGTTGTAACTCATGGGCGCACCCAACAAGCTAAACTTGCTGAGCAAGAATGAACCAGTGCCGCCATAAATCAGCGCAATACCCATGAGCATAATGCCTGTGCTGAAAGAGCCCATCAAAAAGTATTTCAAACCAGCTTCCACACTTTTCAGGTTGCGCTTATCAGCAGCAGTAAGTATGTACAATGGAATAGAAATGATTTCGATGCCGAGGAAGAGCATCAGCAAATTGGTATAGCTGGTAGCAATGCCGATACCTGCAAAAATGAAAAACATCAATGCATAATATTCAGCTACGTGGTTGCCTACCTTCTCAATGTCGCGGCCGCTGAGCAAAAAGTAAATGAGCCCTGCTGCCAGCATTATTTCATTCAGCACCAATCCAAAGCGGGTGGTTTCGAGCATGTTCAGGGTGTTCACAGTAAACACTGGACTATGATAGATTTCCCAGCTGTTGAGCACCAGCAACAAAGCCATGAGGATGGTGGCCAACAACGTAGCCTGGTGTTTTTGCTTCATCAGCAAACCGCCAAACATCATGACTACACCCAGTAAACCGCCAAAAATGATTAGGTTCATAATATCAGCTTCGTATTGAAAAAATTAGATCTGTTTCTTTATTTGGTTACCGTTGTGGCTATCACTTGTCCGGCAGCTTCGCCCAGTTGCAGCAGTGGTTTTGGATATACACCTGCTACAAAAATCATGGCTACTATCAGCGCCAGTGCCAGCCACTGCATCAGTTTTAAATCCACCACTTTTACGGCAGTATTCAGTTCGCCATAAAAAACTTTTTGAATCATTCCCAGTGTATACACAGCAGCGAAAATGATGCTGATACCAGCCACCACTGCATACCATGGATTGTATTGATACAAACCGGTAAACATCATGAATTCGCCAATGAAACCGTTGGTGAGTGGCAGCGCAATATTGGCCAGAGCCACAATCACCAGCATAATGGTGAGGCGGGGAGCTTGTTGTGCCAAACCGCCGAGCTCACTCATTTTGCGAATGCCGGTTTGCTGCTCAATAATGTCAACCACAATCCACAAACCAATGATGTTGATACCGTGGTTGAACATTTGCACCAGCACACCATTGTACGCTACCGTATTACCGGCAAACAAGCCCGCACTCATCAGCCCAATGTGAGCAATAGAAGAATAAGCAATCAACCGCTTGATGCTGTCTTGCTTCATGGCAATGAGTGATGCATACAGCATACCAATGATGCTGAAGATCATGATGAGGCTGGCCATTTTATCGCTCATGTCGGGGAACACTGGAAGCAACCAGCGAATCACCGCAAACAAACCCATTTTCACCATCACACCACTCAGCACCATGGTAGTACTGGTGGGCGAAGTTTCGTATGCATCGGGCTGCCAGGTATGAAAAGGAAACACTGGCATTTTGATAGCAAAAGCAATGAAGAAGAACCAGAAGAAATAGGCCTGCTCTTTGGCAGTAAGCACCACAGCTTTAAAGCTGCTCCATGCAAAACTGTGGTCGGCGGTTTTGTTGTAGAGGTAAATGATACCAATCAACATCAGCACCGAACCCACAAACGTGTAAATGAAAAATTTAAACGTAACGGGAATGCGTTTTTCGCCACCCCACTTGCTGCACAAAAAGTATACAGGAATAAGTGCCAGTTCCCAAAAGAAATAGAACAACAAAGCATCTGCACTCAGGAATACGCCCATGAGTCCACTCATCGACAACAGCATGAGGGCATAATAACTATTGCCATCGGCATAGTCATTGTTCCAGGTAGCAATGAAAATAATCACAAAGCTAACAGCCGTGAGTAAGGTGGTGATTTTGGCAGGGCCATCCAACAGCAAAGAAAAATTGCTGTTGATACTACCGAGCCAACCTGTAGTGTAACTCAGCGAAGCATGGCCGGCTGGCAACGATACAGCATACAGCACCACGCCCAGCACTGCAGCAGCGGCTGCCAGCGACAGGATTTTTACCAACTGCTGCTGTTGTACAAAAAACAAAAGCAAGCCTGCCAGTAGCGGAATGAATATGAAAGAAGAGAGCATCATCAGATATTATTTGTGCGTTTGCTGTTACAATTTCAGATAGAATACAAGACGAATGAGCAAGATGATAGCCACCACAATCATCAGCAAGTAGCTGCCTACGTTGCCACTTTGCAACAAACGCAACTGGCGGCTACTATAATGAATGCCTTTGCCAACACCATTTACAATACGATCGATGCCGCTCTTTTCAACCACGGTGTTGAAGAAACCACCGATGGCCAGCAAAGGCTTCACTATAATCATATCGTACAGTTCATCTACATACCATTTATTTTCGAGCACTTTGCCTAAGCCTGTGGCTTCCGCATCTACCGACTTGCTGTATTTGCGAACGGCCACCAGAATCATCACTACAATCAGACTCACACTAATCGCAATCATCATCCACTCCTGACTGTGACTCAATGGCTCATGCTTTTCAAGGTATTGCTGAGACCCTTCGAAAATGGGTGTCAGAAATGTATTCAGCTTATGTCCATCATGCATGAACAATGCAGGTATACCAATCAAACCACCTACCACACTCAGCAAAGCCAATACCATCAAAGGAACGGTCATGGCCTTAGGGCTTTCATGCGGATGATGATGTGATAAGTCGCTGCGGTATTCACCCATAAAAGTCATGGCGTATAAACGGAACATGTAAAAGGCCGTCATCAATGCACCCAACAAACCGAGTACATAATACACAGGGTTGGCTTCAAAGGCATGTACCAGTATTTCATCTTTTGAAAAGAAGCCGCTGAATGGCGGAATACCAGCGATGGCCAAACAACCCATGAGCATGGTAAAATGCGTAATGGGCATGAACTTTTTGAGGCCGCCATAAAAACGCATGTCTTGCTGATGATGCATGGCATGAATAACACTACCCGCACCCAGGAACAACAATGCTTTGAAGAATGCATGCGTCATTACATGGAATACAGCGCCGGTAAAAGCACCAACACCCAAACCAAGGAACATATAACCGAGCTGGCTAACAGTAGAGTAAGCCAATACTTTTTTGATGTCGTTTTGCTTGATGGCAATGGTTGCAGCCAGCAGCGCAGTAGCCAAACCAACAATGGCTACCACATGCATACTGGCAGGCGCCAGTGCATACATGAGATTGCTACGGGCAATCATGTAAATACCGGCGGTAACCATGGTAGCGGCATGGATTAGCGCTGATACAGGTGTAGGACCAGCCATGGCATCGGGGAGCCAGGTGTACAAAGGAATCTGTGCACTTTTACCCATGGCACCTACCAACAACAACAAAGTGATGCCGGTGAGTACTGCAGTCGAAGCTTCGCCAGGCAACTGCGCAAATACGTTAGCGTAACTGGTGCTGCCAAAAGTTTGAATCATCCAAAACACTGCCACCAAAAAGCCAAGATCACCTATGCGGTTCATCACAAAGGCTTTCTTAGCAGCATTGTTGTATTCACGGTTTTTAAACCAGTAACCAATGAGCAGGTATGAGCAAAGACCCACACCTTCCCAGCCAATAAACATGATGACATAGTTGCCGCCCATTACCAGCAGCAGCATGCTAAATACGAACAAGTTGAGGTAAGCAAAGTAGCGGGCAAAATGGGCATTGCTTTCTTCGTGCATGTATGCGGTAGAGTATACATGAATGAGAAAACCAACGCCGGTAATCACCAGCAAAAACAAAGCTGTGAGTTGGTCTACCTGAAACTCAAAAGGAATGTTGAGCGAACCAACCTTGATAAACTCGAACAATTGAAAAATCTGCGACTGGCCGGCAGCAGCACTGTTGAACACCAATATGCTCAGCACAAAGGCAATCAACACTACTCCACTGCCTACAATACCGGTAGCAGTTTTGCTCAGCCGGTTGCGCAGCAATCCATTCGATCAGGAAGCCTGCCAGCGGAAGTAATGGTATATAAGGTGCAAATTTCATAGCGTACGATTCTTCTGTTAGTTCTTCAATCTGTTCAGGAAGTTGATATCTACATTGTGCACATTGCGGTACATGAGTACAATAATGGCGAGGCCCACACTTACTTCAGCAGCGGCTACCACCATAATGAAGAACACAAACAATTGGCCTTCGGTACCAGCGGTTACATTAGCGGGGTCGAGCACCAGCATGCGTTGGTGATGCAGCTTTGAGAAAGCCACCAGCAACAAGTTCACGGCATTCAGCATGAGCTCAATGCACATAAACACAATGATGGAATTTCTGCGGGTAAGCACACCCGTAACGCCAATGGAAAAAATGATGATGGCTAAAAAGATGTAATAAGATATAGGCATATACTACCGGTTGTTGCTTGAAAAAATTAATCGCCTTTTTTACCAATTACCACAGCACCCACCATAGCACTCAAAAAGAGAATGCTGCTGATTTCGAAAGGCACTACATAATCAGTAAACAGTTTGGTTCCCAAATTTTTGATGAGGCCAATTTCACCTGTGCCAGGCTTCGTGATGATAGCGGGGTCTGGCGTATCCAAAGCGGCAATCAGCACTATCATGAGCATACCGCCGGCAATGCCGCTACTCCACAACAGGTATTTGTTTTTTTGTTGCTCCGATTCCTTGTTGAGGTTCATGAGCATCAGCACAAACAGGAACAATACCATGATGGCACCGGCATATACAATGATGTTGACAATGGCGAGAAACTGCGCATTCATCAAAATGTAATGACCACTAATGGCAAAAAACGTAATGATGAGAAACAGTACGCTGTACACCGGATTTTTTCTGGTAATCACCATGAGAGAACTGAACACGGCCAGTGCACTCAAAAACCAGAATGTAATTTGAAAGGTATTCATTGGTTGTTTCAATAATAGTGAGGTCAAAGAAGTATGCAAGGCATACGTGTGTGCAAGTGCAATGCGTGTGAGCTGCGGCAGTTAAGCCACTTTCAATTATTCGTTCACTGGCTTACGAACCCTGCCACCGGCAGCTTTTTCATAAGCTTCTTTTTCTGTCACCGGATTGGGAATCAGCAGTTCTTGTTTATTGTAAATGAAACCCTGGCGGTTGAAGTTAGCTGGCGCAAAAGTTTCACTCAGGTAAATGGCATCTTTCGGACAAGCTTCTTCGCACAAGCCACAGAAAATGCAACGCAGCATGTTGATTTCATACTTGGCGGCATACTTTTCTTCACGGTACAGGTTTTCTTCACCGTCCTGGCGTTCGGCTGCCTCCATTGTAATGGCTTCTGCAGGACAAGCCACTGCACAAAGCCCACATGCGGTACAGCGTTCACGGCCTTCTTCGTCGCGGTTCAATACATGCAACCCACGAAATACCTGACTGAACGGACGAGTCTGCTCAGGATACTGAATGGTGGGGCGCTTTTTGAAAAGGTGCGAAAATGTGATGGCCATGCCCTTGGCAATACTGGGCAGATACAGCTTCTCCGAAAAAGTCATCGGACTGCGGTCTACCTGCTTCGATCTGTTGGTTAATGGTTGCATATCTGAACAGCGTTTGCGATTAATTCAAAATGAAAAAATTTCGCTGTGGTTGTTTTAGGTGAATGATGATTTATTTAGGCCAGCCATTTTGCAGATACAATACCACGGCGGCAGTAATCAGCATATTGATGAGGGCCAAAGGAATCAATTTTTTCCAACCCAAATTCATGAGCTGGTCGTAGCGGAAACGGGGAATGGTCCAGCGTACCCACATGAAGAAGAATACAAAGAAAACGGTCTTAATCAACAAGGCACCAAAGCCCAACAGGGTAAGCACATTCGGATCGAGGCCCCACTTTGTTTCATCTACAAAAGGAAGAATATCATAACCGCCGAAATAGAGTGTGCTCATGATAACACTGCTGATGAACATGTTGATGTATTCAGCAAACAGGTAAAAGCCCAGCTTCATAGAGCTATACTCCTGATGGTAACCAAAGTTCAATTCATTTTCAGCTTCGGGAAGGTCAAATGGAGTACGGTTACATTCGGCAAACGCACAAATCATAAACAACAAAAAGCCGAGGGGTTGTAAAAAGAAATTCCAACCTATGGTTTGCTGCGATACTACGATATCCTTCAAGCTGAGTGAACCTGTCACAAATACAAGGGCGATAATCGACAAGCCCATAGCCAGTTCGTAACTAATGTTTTGCGAAGCACCACGGATAGCCGCCAACAATGAAAACTTGTTGTTGCTACTCCAGCCGCCAATCATTACACCATACACACCGAGTGCTACCACGGCAAACACATACAGCATACCAATATTGATGTCGGCTATTTGCAGACTAACAGCACGGTCGCCAATAGTGAGTGTATCGCCCCAAGGAATAACAGCACTGGTCATAAGGGCGGCCAGCATAGCCAGGCCCGGGCCAAGCACAAACAATACCTTGTTGGCTTTATTGGGAATGATGTCTTCTTTGGCAAAAAGCTTGATGGCATCGGCCACAGGCTGCAGCAAACCAAACCAGCCGAAGCGGTTGGGTCCAAGACGGTCTTGCAAAAAACCAGCCACCTTACGCTCAGCGTAAGTGCTGTACATCGCAAAGCCCAGAGAGATAGATACAACCACCAGTATCAACAAAAATTTCTCCAACACCAGTGCCCAATCCAATGTGATGGCTAATAGTGAAAATGTCATTGCTTATTGATTATTCGTGATTGTTTTTCTTAAATACAGCACTGGTTGCAGGACCGTTGATTTCGCTCAGTTCAATCGCCGGATTGTTTACCTCACTCACACTGTGAATGTCCATGAGCAAACGAGGCTTGCGGCCATCCAGCACTTTCTCAATGGTTTCTTCCGGCTTCTTCAGGCCTTTGTATTTACCCTGTCCAATTACCGAATGACGATCGATAGGTGCCAGTCCTTCTATGGTCCAGTCGCTGGCTTTCTTTTTATCAAAACGGCAGTCGTTGCAAATCCAACCGGTCTTGCCTGTTTTTTCGCTGGTCTTTATTTCACCCCATTCATCCTTGCGGGCTGTTACACGAAATACTTCATCGCCACGCATCCATAAGGTTACTTCGCCGCAGCACTTGTCGCAATCGCGGTGTGCTGTCATAGGCTTGGTAAACCAAACACGGTTTTTGAATCGGAATGTTTTATCAGTTAATGCACCAACGGGGCAAACGTCAATGACGTTGCCAATGAATTCGTTGTTGAGGTTCTTCTCAATGTACGTAGCAATTTCAGCATGGTCGCCACGGTCGAGTACACCATGCACCCGCTTTTCAGAAACCTGATCGGCAGTAAATACGCAACGATAGCAAAGAATGCAACGCGTCATGTGCAGTTGAATGTACTGGCCGAGGTCACGCTTTTTGAATGTGCGGCGCTGAAACTCGTATCGGGTACCGTTTTTGCCATGCTCGTAGCTCAGGTCTTGCAGGTGGCATTCGCCGGCCTGATCGCAAATGGGGCAATCCAGCGGATGATTGAGCAGCAAAAATTCTACCACACCAGCACGGGCATCCAACACCCGCTGGCTGGTAATGCTTTTTATTTCCATACCATCCATTACGGTGGTACGGCAACTGGCTACCAGCTTCGGCATGGGGCGAGGGTCTTTTTCAGAGCCCTTGCTCACTTCCACCAGGCAGGTTCTGCACTTACCACCGCTACCTTTCAATGGCGTGTAAAAGCACATTGCAGGCGGCGTAACATCACCGCCAATTTTGCGGGCTGCCTGCAAAATAGTGGTGCCATTCGGTACTTCTACCGTAATGTTATCAATGGTTACTTTCAACAGTTGGTCCGACATATGTTGAATCCTTCATTTTAGCGGTCCGGCATTTTATACAAATGCCAAACACAGTCTATTCGATCCATTTGATAGCCTTGTTCCGTACATAAAGCTGTGATGGTTGCCCATTCAGCAGTATGTGCATGCAAAGCATGTAATTCAATCATCCAGTAATTCGCTTTCTGCAGCAGGTTGAGTGTGGCAATGCGTTGCAGCAATGGCCACTCTGCTCCTTCAATATCCATTTTCACCAGGTCGAAACCGGGAGCCAACACATCTGCAATGTCTGCTACCGAAATCACCGCATCAGTACCAGGCACATCAAATTGCTTGTTGATGCCCGACGCATGGCTCAGTGCTATGGATCTTGTTTCGTGTTTTGTGCCAACAGCCTGCTGATGCAACTGAACCGATGAATGATGTCCCAAATTTTGTTGCAGCAACAAAAATTTTGAGCATCGGGTTCGTAGGCTACCACAGTGTTTACACCGTGTAACCGCATCATGTATGCACTACTGTTGCCAATGTTGGCACCCAGATCGAGCATGCGGGCATTTGCTGGCAAAGGCGTTTGTGGCTGATACACTTGCTGCAACCAAATTTCTTTCAGCAATGTTTGTGCATCGCTATGGTTGGAAAAAAGAAGCGGCTGTTGCTGCAGCATAACGGACACAGATTGCTGCGCCGGATGCCGCCACAAAGTCCACTTCAATTGTAGCAGTGCTTTCATCAGCGACCATCGCCATGGCCACGAAAGCGAATGATGGAAAAGAACTTGTATGCAGTCGCCCACTGCACGGGGTATGTATATGAGTTTCGACAAGGTCATAGCAGTTGCGTTGGCTTGTCTCCGCCCTGTTTATTTACGCAGTTACCGGTACATGAATCGGATCGGCATAGTGGGCCAAACCGTAGTTGCGCTGTAAGCACTCCTTCGGATTGTTCACATGCCATTCAAACTCATCGCGGAAATGACGGATGGCAGCAGCCACGGGCCATGCGGCCGCATCGCCCAAGGGGCAAATGGTGTTGCCTTCAATCTTGCTTTGAATGTCTACCAGCAAATCAATGTCACTCAGTTTGCCCTGACCATTTTCCAGGCGCCACAAAATCTTTTCCATCCAGCCGGTGCCTTCGCGGCAAGGTGAACACTGACCACAACTCTCATGACGATAGAAGCGGGCCAATGTATAAGTGTGTTTTACAATGCACTGGTCTTCATCCAACACAATAAAACCACCAGAACCCATCATAGAGCCGGTAGCAAAACCACCGTCGCTCAGGCCTTCGTAGTGCATCATACGCTGTTCGCCTTTGGCGGTTTTCAGCAAGCAGGTTAGCAGGCAAAATGGGTACAGAAGAACCACCGGGAATACAGGCTTTCAGGCGTTTGCCGTTGGCAATACCACCACAGTATTCATCGCTGAAAATGAATTCTTCTACACTGATGGTCATATCAATTTCGTACACACCAGGTTTGTTGATATTACCGCAGGCACTCATGAGCTTGGTACCTGTAGAACGGCCTACACCAATCTTTGCATAGTCATCACCACCGTTATTAATGATGGGTACTACAGCAGCAATAGTTTCAACGTTGTTCACCACGGTTGGGCAATCCCACAAACCTTTTACCGCAGGGAATGGCGGCTTAATGCGAGGGTTGCCCCGCTTGCCTTCCAGGCTTTCGATGAGGGCTGTTTCTTCACCACAGATATAAGCACCACCACCACGCTGTACATATACTTCGAGGTTGTAACCGGTGCCCAAAATGTTTTTACCCAGCCAGCCATTGTTCTTGGCTTCGGCAATGGCTTGCTCCAGAATATCAGGAATCCAGGCGTACTCACCACGGATGTAGATGTATGCACTATTGGCACCCAATGCATAAGATGAAGTGATGATACCCTCGATGAGCAAATGCGGAATAAACTCCATCAGGTAGCGGTCTTTAAAAGTACCGGGCTCCGATTCATCGGCATTTACCACCAGGTAGCGGGGCACGCCTTCTGGCTTGGCCAAAAAGCTCCACTTCATACCGGTAGGAAAACCGGCACCGCCACGGCCACGCAGACCGCTTTTTTCACTTCTTCTGTTACTTCATCGGGCGTCATGCTTTTCAGCGCTTTCTCTACACTCCGGTAGCCACCTTCGCGGCGGTAAACGTCGTAGTAGCGAATGCCTTCTACATGTGCTTTTTCCAACAATAATTTACGTCCCATGCTATTGCTTTAGCCTGCTATGCAGGGTTATGGTACTCTTATCTAAAATATTCGTTGCCGAAAAGTGCTTAGTTGTTGGCGGCTGCCTGAGCTCTGCACTCTTCTATTATGCGGTCTACTTTTTCTTTGGTGAGATGCTCTTTGTAATACTTACCCATTTGCATCATGGGAGCGTATCCGCAAGCACCCAGGCATTCGGCAGTTTTGAGGGTAAACAAACCATCGGCAGTTGTTTCGCCTACGCCAATGCCCAGCTTTTCTTTGATGTAAGCCAGAATGTCGTCGCTACCCCGCAGCATGCAAGGTCCGGTATGACAAACCTCAAACACATGCTTGCCAACAGGCTTCAGATTGTACATGGTGTAGAAGGTAGCTACCTCATATACTTCAATGGGTTCCAGCTTCAGCAAGCCGGCTACATAATCCATGGTTTCGGCACTCAACCATCCCCACTTGTTCCTGTGCCAAATGCAGCAAAGGCATGAGTGCACTTTTCTGCCTTCCTTCAGGATAACGGGCGATGATTTCTTCCACCTTCGCCAAATTTTCTTGTGAAAACTGTACCATATTTCAGTTAATCAAATTCCGGTTTACAATCTCAATTCCTACTTCCTCTTCGTACTTCTACCCTCGTCCTTCGCACTTCAGTTTATGCGTCCAGCTCACCTGCAATCAGGTTGAGCGACGACATGGTAACGATGGCATCACTCAGCATAGCCCCTTTTACCAGCTCGGGGTAAGCCTGATAGTAAATGAAGCAAGGACGACGGAAATGCAAGCGGTATGGTGTACGGCCACCATCGCTGATGAGGTAGTAGCCCAACTCACCGTTGGCACCTTCTACAGCGTGGTATACTTCACCCTTCGGCATTTCTATTTCACCCATGATGATTTTGAAGTGCCGGATCAGCGCTTCCATCTTGGTGTAAACGTCTTTCTTTTCGGGCAGGTAATATTCCGGTACATCGGCGTGGTACACATCGGCTTCGGCACCTTTGAACTGTGCCAGCTTTTGCATGGCTTGTTCAATAATGCTGAGGCTCTGCCACATTTCGCCATTGCGTACCATAAATCGGTCGTAGTTATCGCCGGTGGTACCTACAGGAATATCGAACTGGAAATCTTCGTAGCTGCTGTAAGGCTTGGCTACACGTACATCGTAGTCTACACCGGCAGCCCGCAGGTTGGGGCCGGTAAAGCTGTACGCCAACGCTCTTTCGGCGCTAATGGCGCCAGTACCTTGTGTACGATCCATGAAAATTCGGTTGCGGCTAAAGAGGTTTTCAAACTCTTTGAGTACCACAGGATATTCTTTCAGGAACTTTTCAATCTTCGTAAATGCAGTGTCGTTAAAGTTGCGTTCGAAACCACCAATGCGACCAATGTTGGTAGTCAATCGGCTGCCGCATACTTCTTCGTAAATTTCATAAATCAATTCACGATACTGCATCACATACAGGAAGCCAGTGTAAGCACCCGTATCCACACCTACGATAGAGTTGCAAATGAGGTGATCGGCAATACGGGCCAGCTCCATGATGATTACCCGCAGATAATCTACCCGCTTGGGTGTTTGGATACCCAGTAGTTTTTCGCAGGTGGTATGCCAGCCCATGTTGTTAATGGGGCTGCTGCAATAGTTCAGTCGGTCGGTAATAGGCGTTACCTGATACAGCGGACGACGTTCGGCCAGTTTTTCAAATGCCCGGTGGATGTAGCCCACGGTTTGTTCTGTATCTACAATGGTTTCACCATCCAATTCTACCACATTCTGAAACACACCATGCGTAGCCGGGTGCGTAGGCCCCAGGTTCATGGTGGTGGTTTGCTTTTGAATGCTGCCTTCGGGCAGTGGAATGTGGTGTATTACTGATTGCTCACTCATATGCTTCAGGCTCTTGTGAGAGCTTTAATGCTGTCGTTAAAAATCTTTATCCGGGCCGGTTAGTTGTACGAACCGCCACGGCCAAACATCTCATCGTCTTTGTCGATGCGGCTCTGGTCTTCCAGCGGATACTCTTTGCGCAGCGGGAAATAGTCCATTTCATCTACGTTGAGAATACGCTTGAGCTTGGGATGGCCCACGAAGTTGATGCCATAGAAATCGTAGGTCTCCCGTTCCATCCAGTTGGCTCCGGGAAACAAGCTGGTGGCGGTGTACACATCTGGCTTTTCGATGGCTGTGAATACTTTCATCCGCAGCCGCACATTGGCTACCAGGTTGTGCAGGTGATACACCACGGCCAGTTCGGCACCGGTATTGTCGGGATAATGAACGGCGCAGATATCGGTCAGAAACCGAAAGGCCAGCGTTTCATCATCAAACAAAAACTGAAGAATTTTCAGGTTGAGTTCTTTGGGTGCCGTTACCGTCAGTTGGTCGTAAGTATTTTCCCACTGCAGGTTGTCGGCGCCAAATTGCCCGTTCAGTTTTTCTTGTATGGTTTCGTAGGTAAGCCCCATTGAAAAAGGTCTTAATGATAATTGGATTATTGAATGCCGTATTCGCTGAGCAATGCTTTGTATTGCTCTCCGTTGCGGCGGCGGATGCTTTCTTTACCCACCAGGTCCTGAATTTTCATCAGGCCATCCAGAATGGCTTCGGGCCGTGGCGGGCAACCGGGTACATACACATCTACAGGTATTACCTGATCGATGCCTTGCAACACACTGTAGGTATCAAAAATGCCACCAGAAGAGGCACAGGCGCCAACAGAAAGTACCCAGCGGGGCTCGGCCATTTGCAAATACACCTGGCGCAATACAGGGCCCATTTTTTTGGCAATGGTACCCATCACCATCAGTAGGTCGCACTGGCGGGGGCTAAAGCCTACCCTTTCGCTACCGAATCGGGCAATATCGTAGTGGCTACCCATGGTGGCCATGAATTCGATACCACAACAGCTGGTAGCAAATGGCAGTGGCCACAAAGAATTTTTACGGCCAAGGCCTACTACTTCGCTCAGCTTGGTAACGAAAAAACCTTCGCCTTCAATGCCGGGAGGTGCTTCGGCTATTTTGATGCCGCTGTTAAATCGTACGGGGCGTCCCTGATATATCAAATCACTCATACGCTATTATTTGACTGGTGAAAGAAAACTGATGCTTCGATAACCGATTTCAGCTCAAAATGTTTTGCTGAAATGACTGTTGGTTATAGTGTTGGCATCAATCTTCCCATTTCAAGGCTCCTTTTTTTATGATGTAGGTAAAGCCTGCAAAAAGAAACCTACAAACATCAATACTGCCCAAAAACCATCCCATCCGAGGGTTCTAAAATTGACAGCATAGGGATAGAAAAAAATCACTTCCACATCGAACAACACAAACAGGATAGCTACCAGAAAATACTTTTACGGCCATGGGCTGACGGGCATTTCCTACTTGCTCAATACCGCTTTCAAAGTTGTCGAGCTTGTCGCTGGTGTTGCGTCTTGGTCCCAAATAGTGGCTTACCGCTATCATCACGGCGATAAAGCCAATGGCAAAAAGCAACTGAATTCCGATGGGTAAATATTGAGACGGGCTTCCTACTACTTCGGCTAATGAATACATGCTGCTTATAATTGTTGCGCCGCAAAAATAAGTTCCTGCGTACTAATAACCGTAGGTAGTTTTCATTTTCAGTAAATAAAAATCCCCTGCGTTTTGCAGGGGATTTTTAGTATCGTGGATAACTACTTCCATCAAGGTCTGAATTTGCCCGGCGAGCCTCCGGCACCTGTTGCAGCAGTGGGTTTATTACCGCCTGCGGCAGAGGTAGCTTTGCCTCCGTTGGCTTTCAGCAAACGCTGTGCTTCAGAAATCGCCATTTGACCGTAGGCGTTGGCTGGATCGATTGCCAGAATGGCGTTGCCAGCATCTATGGCTTTCTGATAGTCCTGCGCTTTTACCAAGTAGTAAAATACTTTGTAACCGTGGTTCTGAATGATACGACCCTTGTTTTTCACAGTGTCTTTCATCAGAAACTGAGTATACTCGTCAATTGCAGGAATAGCTGAACCCTTACTTGTATCGGGGTCGGCAGCAATGGCTGCTCTTGATTTGAAGATATAGCCCTGTGGCTGATCGGGGAAGCTGGCAATGTACTGGCTGGCAATAGACTGGCAGGCATCAAACTCTTTTGCTTTCAGGGCAGCATCACTCAGGAAGTACAGGTTGCGGGCACTGTTATCGGGCTTCACCTGCTGCTTGCGGGCCATCCATTTGTAAGCACCTACCCAATCTTGCTGAGTAGTGTAGGCGTTAGCCATACCATCCATAATGATGACTTTACCCGCTACAGATGTATCCAAACCAATAGCTTTCTCAGCCATGGTTTCAGCTTTTACAACATTGCCTGGCACTTTCAGGTAAGAGGCAGCCATGTAAGCATAATCTTCACCTTCAATTTTATCTGCATCTTCCTGAGCCAGGTATTTCTCCATGTATTCCATGGCCTTCACAGAATCCTTCAAGCGGTCGTAGTTGAAGCTGTACAGCTTGTTCACTTTGGCGAACTTTTCACCGCTGAGGCTGGCTTCAATATCTTTTGCTTTTTGCAAAGACTCCTGATACTTACCGGCACGGAACAGGTAGTCGGCATAGAAATAATCAGTTTCGATATCCTTATCGGCATTCGCAATAAACAGTTCAATGTATTCCTTGGCCTTGTTTACATCACGGTTTTTGTAGTGATCGTACATGCTCAGGTAAGACAGTGAAAACTTGTCGCTGGCTTTGATGGCTTTTTCGTAGAAGTCCAGATACATTTCAGGATTCTTCTGACTTTCGAAAATTTTGCCAATGCGCCAGTAGGCCGGCGCAAAATTGGGGTCGAGAGCAATGGCTTTTTCGAAGGCCCGCTTGGCAGGACCGCCATTTTCGCCACCACCTTTCAGGTACACAATACCCAGGCTTACAAACATATCCGGCGTAGCACCCATCAGTTCTTCGCTTTGTGCTGCTTTTGTTTCAGCATACTTCACGTCTCCAATTTTGCTGTCGCCACCTGCATTTGCCCGAACAATGGCGTTGAGCACTACAGGGTCGCCGTACTTTTTATTCTTTTTGGTTGCACTGGCCAGCACTGCACCATCAAAGTGAGCCATGGCTTCAGCAGTCTTGCCTTCCAGCAATTCAATATGGCCCACAGCTACTACAATCAATGGGTTCTGATTGGTGCTGGTCATGGCTTTGGTATACACTTCCTTGGCCTTATCCCGCCAGCTGCTGTTGCGGTGTAGCTGACCCTGTGTAATGTACACCTGGCCCAACCAATAATTCACTTCTGCACTGGCCGGATCTTTGGCCAGCAAACCTTCTAAGCTGGTTTGCGCCTTGTCTACACGGCCGTCCATCAGGTCCTTGTAAGCTTCCTGCACAGTTTGGGCATACACGCCAAACGCCACTGCGAGGGCCATCATGGAAAGAAAAAAACGTTTCATCATGCTTTGTTGTGTTTTTGCAATATGAACAATGTTAGGTGTGCTTTCTGCGGGTGCGGGTGTCAAATTATATTACTAAGACGAAAAGACTGGGATTTCGGCACAAAACAACGGTTTTCTTAGAAATCTGTTAACAGAATTTACTGTTTTATGTTCATGTTTCTAACATTAAACTGCATTCTGCCGGGTAGCAAATAGGCTCTCTTAAAAATCAGTTGCCCTCTTTCATAAATCAGGAAGTTCACAAAGCCTTTGCCCAAGCCCTGATAATTTTCTTTTACGATGTAATTGAGGCTGCGGATGAGCGGATAGCGGCCCAAGGCAATGTTTCCCTGATAAGGCTTTACATAGGCGTCTTCATCGCAGGTTTCGCAGGCCAGCGAGGCCACATTTACTTTGGAAAGGAAACTCAATTGATCCCGATCGTCGCTATTGCCAATCCAGCTTACGCCAATCATACCAATGGCATTGGGGTCATTGGCCACATATTCAATCACCTCGGGGCTGGTTTTGGCAGCCACTACATTTTTACCCAAAGGCTTGCCGCGGAGCAGGCTATCCATAGCAAAGCGAACGGTACTGGTAGCACTGAGGCCATCCATCACCACTTTGTATTTGTAGCTGCTGTTGCCCGCCAGCATGTTTTTAATATCGCCCATGGTAAAGGTGCTGTCCTTAGCCTTTTTATTGGTGACGATGGCCACCGCATCGTAGGCAAGAATGCCCCAAGCCGGCTTAAAACCCAGCTTCTGCTCAAACTGTGTGGATTCGTCTTCGCTGAGGCCGCGGGTAACAATCACCATACGGGTGCTGTCGCTTTCCAAATCTTTCAGGCATTCGGCCTCTGGTTTGTACTCTGCTATAATTTCTGCGTTGGGAAACGAAGACTGAAACACCTTAATCTGTGAATCAATAACGGGCTTGAATGATTCATCAATGCTGATACGAATGCGGCCACTGGTAGGCGTATCGTCCGACACAACCGCTGGCGCCGTGCCGGTATTGCCACAAGCCATCAGCAAAATGCTGAGTACAAACACAGCCCAACCATTATGTTTCTTATTCATCTTCATGTTGAAATTCCTTTTCAATTTTGGCTGCCACATATCCCCGGTAGGCTTTGAACACGCCATACAGCATGAACAAAACGCCTATAACCCATTTCATTTTGCCCGTCACAAAATTGCTGCCCTCGAAATAGTCGTAGCCAATAATTTTTTCTGAAAACATGATGAATACGCCAAAGAAAACCATCAATGAGGCCATGAAGTAATCCATCATAGCCCGCACATTGGGTGTACTTTTTCGACGTGATGTTTTGCGAGTCTGCATATTTTTTTGAAAGGGCGGAAAGATAATCAATTCAAGGCTTGTGGAGTGTGTACAATGGTCACCGGATTGTAAGTATACAAGCTCAATGCCATTTTTTCTGCCCCTAAGATGCTGCACGGGGCATTTTCCACACAAGGCTGATGGGCAAACATTACTTTTGCCCCGCAAAAAAAGCCGTGTGTGCATGAAGATATTGATGGTATGTCTGGGAAATATTTGCCGTAGCCCGTTGGCAGAGGGCATTATGCGGCACAAAGCCCGGACAGCTGGCTTACACTGGGAAATTGACAGCGCCGGCACTGGCAGCTGGCATGTGGGCGAACCGCCACACCGGCTGTCGCAAAAAACGGCACTGCACTATGGCGTAGACATTAGCAGCCAACGGGGCCGCCAGTTTCATGCCAGCGATATGGAGCGGTTTGATGTAATTTTCTTTATGGAAGAAAGCAATCGCCGCGACGCCCAGGCCATGGCCCGCCATACCTGGAATGATGCCAAAGCCCGGCTGCTGCTGAACGAGGTAACACCCGGTGCCAACGAACCCGTGCCCGACCCCTACTACGGCACTGAGGAAGATTACCACCATGTATTTCGTCTCATCAGCACTGCCTGCGATGCTTTTATTGCCCGACAACTCAATGCTTAACTTTTTCTGATTTTTTCAATATGTCAAAACCTTCTTTGCCGCAAGGCACCCGTGATTTCAACGCTTCGGTGGTACGCAAACGCCAGTTTATTTTCAGCACCATTCAGCAGGTGTTTCAGCTGTATGGTTTTGAACCGCTGGAAACACCGGCCATGGAAAACCTGGACACCCTGATGGGTAAGTATGGCGAGGAAGGCGACAAACTCATTTTCAAAATTTTGAACAACGGTCTCGACCGCCCCGAAAAGCATGCCAAGGCCAAAGAAGATTTTGACAAAATACTGCAGGGCAAAAATGTAAAAGACCTAACAGAAAGGGCTTTACGCTACGACCTCACCATTCCTTTTGCCCGCTATGTAGCCATGAATCATGGGCAGCTCACTTTTCCTTACAAACGCTACCAAATGCAACCCGTGTGGCGGGCCGACCGGCCGCAGCGTGGCCGCTACCGTGAGTTTTACCAATGCGATGCCGATGTGGTGGGCAGTAAAAGTTTGCTAAACGAAGTGGAGCTGGTGCAACTGTATGCCACCGCTTTTAGCAAATTGGGTGTACCGGTTGATATACGCATCAATAACCGCAAAATACTGGCTGCACTGGCCGAAGTATGTGGCGGTGCCGATAAGCTGACCGACATTACCATTGCTATTGACAAGCTCGATAAAATTGGCATTGATAAAGTAAAAGAAGAGCTGGCACAGCGAGGCTTAGATGCTGCGCAAATAACCTTGATAGAAAAATACCTTTTCATTACAGGAACTGATGCAGAAAAAATTGACCAACTCAAAAACATCATTGGCGAAAACGAATTAGGTAAAAATGGCATTGAAGAATTGGAATACATTTTATCATTTGCTGCACTGCCAACTAAAAACTGCCAACTACAAACAGATTTCACCCTGGCACGTGGCCTCAACTATTATACCGGAACCATTTTTGAAGTAAAAGCCATTGGTGTGCAAATGGGCAGCATTGGTGGCGGCGGTCGCTACGATGATTTGACCGGCCTGTTTGATGTACCGAATATTCCCGGCGTAGGCATCAGCTTTGGTGTAGACCGGATTTTTGATGTGATGGAGGAGCTGCAACTTTTCCCCGAAGCAGTGCAGCAAGGCACACAGGTATTGTTCTTCAATTTGGGCGATGCAGAAAGTAAGGCCGCCTTTGGTTTGATGCAACAACTGCGCAGCCGCGGCATCTCTGCCATGCTGTATCATGAGCAAGCAAAGTTTGACAAGCAATTCAAGTTTGCCGATAAAAAAGGCATTGCCAACGTAGTGGTGATTGGCTCCAACGAACTGGAGCAAGGCATATGCAAAGTGAAACATTTGGCCAGTGGTAACGAGCAGGTATTGACGCAGCAAGATTTTGCTGCTCAATGGCAGCCGGCCTAATCAGGCAGGCTTTGTTTGTTGTGTAGTTTTTTTACTTACCCACAGTACACCTGCTACTACCAGCACGGTGCCAATGGCTTGCTGCCAGCCAAAGGGTTCGCCTAGAAAATACCATGCCTGAAAAATGGTGACGATGGGGCCCACTGAACTAATGATGGCCACGTTGCTGCTGCCCACCCGCTTAAGCCCGGCTGATACCAGCAGTGATGGTACCACTGTGGTAAATACGGCCATCAACAAGCATGTACCCATACACCTGCGGCGAAAATGAAAGCAGTTGCTGTACAGCACCACCCATTACAAAATAGTGGAGAAAAATAGCGGTGGTTGCACTGAGCATGGCCACAGCCGTAAACTTAGATACGCCAACTTGTGGCACCAGTTTTCCGCTAAACAATACATACAACGAAAACGTGATGGCGCAGCCAACAATAAAGGCAGCACCAATCCAAACATTGCCCGTTTGCGGCTGGTCAAAATCGGCTGCAAAAGCAACACCAATGCCTGCGTAGGAAAGCAGTAAAGCCAACACCTGATGCCGTTGAATTTTTTCTTTGAAAAACCAGGCACCAAACAACACCACCATGGTGGGATAGGAAAACAAGATGACTCTTTCGAGGCCGGCAGAAATATGCTTGAGCCCCCAGAAATCGAAAAAGGAACTGATGTAATAACCGAGCAAACCCAACAAAATGGTAGGCAATACATGCGACCGTCGCATGAACGATTGATGTGTAGCATTTCGCTTGTGCTGCTGCCATTGCATGAGCAACATGGCCACATAAAATGGTAGCGAAAACAACATGCGCAGCACCAGCAGCTCACTCACACTCATGCTGCTTTGGCGGTACACCAGTTTGGCCAGCACGGCCTTGCCCGAAAACAACACTGCAGACAACAGCACCATCAACACTCCGTAAAGTGCTACCCGATCTTTCTTCTGTTGTTGCTGTACTGTTTGCAAAGTGCTGCGAATGTACAGCCAGCATTTTTGCCAAATAAAAAAGGACTGAATCATCAGTCCTTTTTGTTTGCTTCTATATGTTTATAGTTTTTGCAAAATCATCCGGTGGTTCCAAAACTTGGCGAAAGATTCTTTGGTGCCTGTTACATCTAAGTCGGCTACCACCACATGTATGCTGACGATTTTGCCTGCATCATTTCTTTTGAATTCGGCAGTGCCGTTGTATTCCACAATGGAAAAGCGGTCGGCTTCAATTCTTGATAATGTGGCAGAACCGATGGCAGAGCTGATGCTCAATACGCCCGATTCAAAATTGACCATGGCTTCGGATACTGCACTGCCTTGCGGAAAAATGTATTTGCCGGCATATTGCTGCAGCGTGCTGTCTTGCTGGGCATGTACAGCAGTGCCCACACCAATCATCAACAGTAAAACAACCAGAATTCTTTTCATCGTGTAAAAGGATTTGAAGTTGAAAATTACAAGGAATAAAAATTAGCCACGGCTTAAGTTTTCATACACTACCGCTGCGCCCTGGCCTACGCCAATGCACATAGTAGCAAGCCCGTAGCGACCGCCGCTGCGTACCAGTTCGTGTATGAGGGTGGTAGAAATACGGGCTCCGCTACAACCTAGCGGATGGCCAATGGCAATGGCGCCACCGTTCACATTCACTTTTGCCGGGTCGGCTTGCAGCTCCTGCACACAGGCCAGCGATTGCGACGCAAAAGCTTCATTCAATTCTATCACATCCATGTCATTGATACTGAGGCCGGCTCTTTGCAATGCCTTTTGCGAAGCAGGCACAGGCCCAATACCCATCACCGCAGGGTCTACACCCGCTACCGCCATACTTACCACCCGGGCCAATGGCTGCAGGCCAAACTTTTTTACTGCAGTGTCGTTCGCCAGCAGCACAGCACTGGCGCCATCATTGATGCCCGATGAGTTGCCAGCAGTAACCGTACCCGATGCAACAAACGCCGGTTTCAACTTTGCCAGTTGCTCCATAGTGGTAGCCCGTGGGTGCTCATCTTGGATGATTGGAGTAACCTGACCTTTTGCATCGTACACAGCTACGGGCACCAGCTCATCCTGCCATTTGCCCGCTGCTAAAGCAGCCGCATATTTCTGCTGCGAATGCAGGGCAAATGCATCTTGTGCCTCACGGCTGATCCGCCATTGACGAGCCACATTTTCTGCCGTTTCGCCCATGCTGTACGGATGGTAGAGTGCCGCCAGTTGCTTGTTGATGAAGCGCCAGCCCATGGTGGTATCAAACGTATTTACCTGCCGCGAAAAAGCCGATTCTGCCTTGCCCGTTACAAACGGAGCACGGCTCATGCTTTCGGCACCGCCGGCTATGTATACATCGCCATCGCCATGGTGAATGGCCCTTGCCGCATCCATGATGGCTTGCAGGCCACTGGCACACAAGCGGTTTACCGTAGTGCCTGCTACACTTACGGGCAAGCCCGCCAAGAGTGCCGCCATACGAGCTACATTACGGTTGTCTTCGCCGCTTTGATTGGCAGCGCCGGCTATCACATCTTCAATAGCAGCCGCATCCACCGAGGGGTTGCGTTGCAGCAATTGTTGAATGGAAGTGGCCAATAAATCGTCGGGGCGAACCGAAGCCAAAACGCCGCCATAGCGGCCAATGGGTGTACGAACAGCATCAATGATATAAACAGCACTCATACAGGCAAGATGTGATTTTAAATCCGTTGAAGAACAAAAATATCCTTCCGGGTGCTTCGTCATTTACCTTTTACAAAAAACAGTTTGCACCGGGCAATGGCTTTCCTTCTTAGTAAAAGCTTTGCAGCCCGGCGGCTTATCTTTGCCGCATGCAAAACATTCGCCAGCTCAGCAAGGAAGAACTCACCCAATGGATGACCGCTCAGGGTTTGCAAAAATTCAGGGCCAACCAGGTGTGGGAATGGCTGTGGACCAAACAGGCCCACAGTTTTGCCGACATGACCAACCTGAGCAAAGAACTGCGCCAGCAGTTGGGCGAACATTTCAGCCTGCCAGCCCTCATTATTGACGAGTCGCAATACAGCGCCGATGGCACGGTAAAAAGCCGTTTCAAAACCTGGGATGGCCATGCGGTAGAAGGCGTATTGATTCCAACCGACGAACGCAAAACAGCCTGTGTAAGCAGCCAGATTGGTTGCAGCCTCAGCTGTAAGTTTTGCGCCACCGGCTATCTCGACCGCAAACGCAACCTCACGTTTGATGAAATCTACGATGAAGTGGTACTCATCAACCAGCAGAGCCTGCGGGTGTACGATCAGAAGCTCACGAACATTGTATTTATGGGTATGGGCGAACCACTACTCAATTATCAAAATGTATTGAAGGCCATCGAACGCATTAGTGCACCCGATGGTTTGGGCATGAGTCCACGCCGCATTACAGTAAGTACCGCAGGTGTGGCCAAAATGATTAAGAAACTGGGCGATGACGAAGTGAAATTTAAACTGGCCCTGAGCCTGCATGCCGCCAACGATGCCAAGCGGCATGAAATCATGCCCATCAACGATACCAACGACATCAAATCGTTGATAGAAGCGCTGAATTATTTCTATCAAAAAACGAAGAATGAAATTACCCTTGAGTACATTCTTTTTGATTCTTTCAACGATAGTTTGAAAGATGCAGATGAGCTCATCAAACTCTACCGTCAGATACCTGCTGATCTCATCAACATCATTGAGTATAACCCCATTGACATGGCACAATTCCGCAAGCCCACCGAAGAAAAAACGGATGCGTTCATGGCCTATCTCGACAAGCACAAAGTAAATGCCCGCCTGCGCCGCAGCCGTGGCAAAGACATTGATGCTGCCTGCGGTCAGTTGGCCAATAAATAGGTTCAGAGGTTGAGTTGAATGCCTTCCGTTGCAACCTTAAATCCGGCTTGCAACACTTTTTGTGTAGCGCTACTATTAGGCTGCAACAAAGGGTTGGTATGATTGAAATGCACGAAAATGATTTTCGATTTTTCTTGTGCAGGCAAGGCAGCAAAGCGCAGCATGCTTTCTACCACAAACGGATGCGGAATTTCCTGCATGTTGCGTCCCGGCAATTCTGTGGCGTCAAAAAAAGTAGCATCGAGTAAAGCGTAATCCACAGTTTGTATCAAACTATCAATGGAGCAGTTCCATTTTTCCCATTTATCAATATCAGGAATGAACAGCAGTTTCTTGTTTGTGCCATGCAAAAGATAACCCACTGTTTCAGAAAATTCATCGCGGTGTGGCACCAGCAATGGCTCTATGGTTAACTGATTCGACAGCTTTACTTGTTGCTGATGCTGCAATGATTGAAGTACTATGTTTTGCAATTGCAGCAGTTGGCTCCATGGGCCATTGTGCGTTAAAAAATCCTGCATTCGGGGCATGGCATACACAGGCATTTGTTGGGCGTTCATCGCTTCGCGACCGAAATGCAACAAACCTGCATAGTGGCCCATGTGGGCATGCGTAAGAAAAATACCAGCGGGCAATTTTAATGCAGCTCCAGCCCCACCCAAAGCATGTAACTGTTGTGGCAAATTAGCTGTTGCTTCCACCAACCAATACTGATGAGCACTGCTATCTACAATGGCCAACGATACCGGATGCGCAGCAGGCAATTGGCCCGCATAAAATTGCTGGCAGCAGGCTTTGTTGCAACCAGCCTGCGGAAAGCCAGCATCCTGCGCTATGCCCAATACCCGCACTGAAATTTGTGCCTGAGTGGGCTGGTTTGCCAATACAACAAACAAGCAAGCCCAAAACTTCAAACGAAATGATTGCATGAAAGCAAGGTAAAGGAATGTAAGGCAATGCATAAAAAAAGAGCACCCACTACTGAGTGCTCTTTGTCGGGAAGACAGGATTCGAACCTGCGACCCCCTGGTCCCAAACCAGGTGCGCTACCGGCCTGCGCTACTTCCCGAACTATCTTTAACTATCAGTTTCTTTTCAAAACGACTTCTTCTTTATTTGGAGCGGTGCGCTACCGTCCCGATAGCTATCGGGATGCGCTATTTCCCGAACTATCTTATCAACCCGGTGGTTTACATTTTGGTTTCGCTGCTGAAGCTGCGAATCATACCCAGCATCATTTTACTCATTTGCTCGTAGCGAGAGTAAAAATGTTCATAGGTCTGCTCGATCAATCCAACCAATTTCTTTGCCCAGTTCCATCAGCGCCACACAGCTGTTGATGTTGCCTCTGGCTATGGTCAGAAAATGTTTCTTTTCAGGATGCGTCATCCGGGCTGTACTCTCAGCCAGATTGATAACCGTGCCCATGCTCACTTCTTTCCACTGATTGGCGAAGTCGGCATTTAAGCCCGGCTGTTGAAACAAAAACTTCAGAACCTCAATGTTCTGCGTTTTGGTCACCTGATAAACCTCTAACTTTTCAAAGTCAAACATGCGTGTGTTTAAATGTGGTTCGGGATCGATCACCATTGTTCAGGGTTATGTTCTGGTCACGCTCCGTTTCAACCATTAAGTCGCTTTCTCAATCGGGATAAAAGAAGTCCATTTCTTTTACCAAAATTGTTTGCGGTGAGGGCGGGATTCGAACCCGCGGTACAGTGTAACCCGTACGGCAGTTTAGCAAACTACTGATTTCAGCCACTCATCCACCTCACCGGCCGAACACCTTCTCTTTTTGAAGGGGCAGCAAAAATAGTTATTTATGCTTTCGAGCAAAATCAATTTTCATTTTTTGCTTGCCAACGCAATAAAACAGTGGTAGGATACTCAAATAAATCTCGTTTCTGCAGCACTTCAAACACGGGCAAACCATTCATTTCCTGCAACTTATCTGTTCTTGAAATTATATATATGACTGAATCACCTTTCAGAAAATTTGTTGTACAAATTTGCCGAAGCGTACTGGTATCTGTTGCAACCGGCAGTCGCCATGCCGCATCCGGAGCATTAAAAAGAAAGGCCGGATTGAAATCTTTATACGCTACCACCACAGGCTTCCCTTGTTGCAGCAATGGCTGCATCAAAGTCACCGGGTTTTGGCGATACACCAATGGATAGGCGATGCCCAGAAAAAAGGCATTGAACAGGAAGTAGGTGATGCCTAGCCACCTCAGCGATTGCTGCCAGCTTTTCCGTTGCTGCAGCATGGCCCAGAGCAAACCAATGGGCAACACCAGCAAGCCCGCAGCAACCCAGCGAATGTGGGTCGTTTCTTTTTCAAACCCCAAAGCGATATAGCCGGCCACGGGTAGCGCCAAACCAATTACCATCAGTATCCACCAGGTATATTTTTTCCAGGCCACTTCTTTTTGCAGCATTCCCTGCAGCAGGTAGCCCAATAGTACTGCTACAAAAGGATAGCAGGGCATGGGATAGTTGGGCAGCTTGGTACTACTCACCGAAAAAAAGATGATGTACACCAGCGAAACTATCAGACTGAACAACACCACATCGGGCATTTTGCGCTGGCGCAGATACTGCACAAGCGTACCAACATGGCTGCTTAAAGGCAACAAGCCAATCAATACAATAAGTATGGTAATGAAGAATGGTCCGCCGTGGCCTTCCATTTCGCTGCTGAAGCGGCTAAGGTTGTGTTCCAAAAAAAGCCGTTGGTAAAAGCACCGTTGGTGGCCTGATGCACGGCCCAATACCAAGGAGCGGCAATACCGGCATACAGCAATCCTGCCAACAGCAACCGCCAATCGGTGAGCACCCACCACTGACGGCGGAGTATGACATAGATAAGAATGCTGATTCCTGGCAAGCCCAATGCTACAGGGCCTTTCGCCAAGGTTGCCAAAGCGAGTGAAGCTGCAGCCAACAGCAACCATCCGATTTTTTTGGATTGCACATAGGCCAGGCCTGAAAATAAGCCAAGTGCAGTAAATGCAATTAGGTAAGGATCTGGTACGGCAAGTCGAAATTCAAACAGAAAATGCGTAGACAGGGCGAGTGCCAAGGCCGCAAAAAAACCATGGGTTGCATTGCTAAACTTTCGTACAAACAAAAAAGTGAGCAATATGGTGCCCATACCCATTATAACACTGAAGAAGCGGGCCTGCCATTCACCATCGCCAAACAGCGTAAAAGCCGCTCCCATAAACCAATAGTGCAACGCAGGCTTATCTGTACGCAGTTCGCCATTGAAAGTGGGCACAACCCAATTGCCGGCATGCCACATTTCCCGGGCACATTGTGCGTTTTTGGCTTCGTCTAAAATGTATACCGGTGCAGCACCGATATGCAAAAACAACAGAAGCCCGGTAGCCGCCAACAGCCACCAAAACCATTTTTGATAATAACCGTGTGTATACATGTTGCCTGCGTTAAAACCGCGGGCAAAGTACCGCATTTTTAGTGCTGTTGTCCCTGTCGAAAAAGCCTTGATATGAAATAGACAATTCGAAACCACCCCTACCCATGCTGGCCGTACGCAGTTGAGACGTGTTGATGTCATAACTCAATGCTGCCGAAAATGGCTGAAAATCCAGTTTTACCACAGGTATAATGGCATCTCTCCAGCGCAAAAAAGCGCCAAAGTGAATATTGTACTGGCTTTCGGTGAAGTCATATCCACTCAGCGCAAAGCCTACCATGCCGCCGACCAGTGTTTCGTTGTAGCTGTTTTGCCGGGTATGGTCGGCTTGCAAGGTGAGGTAAGTATTGGGGGTCATTCCAAAACGCAGCCCGAAAGAATACACCCACTTAGGGCTGAGTTCAATATCGGGATTGCGATAAAAAGAATTGGAGGGCCTGTTGAAGTGATGATAAGCCACGCCAATAAAATAATTATCGTATTCACTTTCGCCCATTGCAGAGTTGAAGGAGAGGCCAACGCTGGCATCGCCGTAGCCACGGTTGTAATTGGCCAACGACTCGTTGATGCTCAACATGGGGTTCCAGCCTGTACCATCGTACTGGCTGTTGGTTGTCACTTTGCTTTGATCGATAGAACGCTGCACATACCCACCCATAAAGCCCAGTGACAAATACTTGCTTCTATCATCGCTCAGGGATTTATGATAGTTGATGGTGGGTAAAATATGTGTTGTTTTAAAATTGGTGGTACCCGCCATATCGTACATCAGCTGACCGCCAATGGTGATGAAATCATTGGCACCACCAATAGGCATTTTGTATTCTGCATTGAAAGAGCCAGTGCGGTAAGGAACCGTAACACTGCCCCACTGGGTGCGGTACACAGCCTGTGCCCGTACATCACCCTGAAACAAACCGGCCAGCGAAGGATTGCGCCAGAGCGGTGCTTCAAAAAACTGAGACAAATGAATGTCTTGCCCGCAAAGCCATGCCGGCAACAACATCAATGCACTCAGGATATGTACAACGCTTTTTCGCATACTGTTTTTACTTCAATAACGTCACATTGCCTTTCAAGCCAAACACTTCATTATTGCCACACTGCACTTCTATTACATACACATATACATCTGGTGTAAGTGGTACGCCCTTGTAAGTACCGTTCCATCCTGCAGTGGGGTCATTCAAGGCAAAGTTTTTTCTTTCATACATTACTTCACCCCAACGGTTGAAAATGATCATGCTTTTGATACTAATCACCCCTTCACCTCTTGGATAAAACACATCATTTTGTCCATCACCATTGGGTGAAAATGTATTGGGTACAAACACATTGTCGCCAGTACAATAAGGTTCAACTGCTACGGTATCTTGCGACACACAGCCCCCTGCATTGGTTACAGTAGCGGTATAGGTGCGGCGCAGCGTTACTGTTGCATTTGGCTCAGGGCAGGTAAGACAACTCAACCCCTGTGCCGGCGACCAGCTCCAGCGAATGATATCGGGCGAAGATTGTGTACGTAGCGGTACCACACTGGCCGCTGCGGTGCGAATTCGGGTTTCAACAATATTGAACTGTGGTATGGGGTACACTACCACATTGATAAATCCAGAATCAACAAAACAACCTAAGGAATCGGAGCCCGTTACCCGATAGCGGGTGGTGGTGGTTGGTCTGGCTACGGGGTTGGCAATATTGGCGTTGTTCAATGTAACTGCCGGTGACCAGGTGAGAATTTCAAAACCTTGTGACCGCAGTTGCACTTGTTCGCCTACGCAAATGGTATCGCCCAAGCCTACCGATAAATTGCCCGGTTGTTTTACCCGCACCAATGCAGTATCCGTTGCCTGACAACCATTGATATCAGTACCCGTTACGCGGAAGATTCTATCAGTAGTCGGGTTGGCAAAAGGACTGGCGCAATTGACACAACTCAATGCCGGATCAGCATCCCATACATACGTAAGCGCACCATTCGCTGTAAGCGCCTGCGGTGTGCCTCTGCAGATGTACAATGCCGGACCAGCCACCACTCTGGGCGTATCATTTACGGTCAGCTGTTTCAATACAGTATCTCTACATCCGTACTGGTTTACACCAATCAGTTGAACGTTATACACGCCGGGCAAGTTGTAGCTCACCAATGATGGTATCAACTGCGTAGAAGATTGCCCGTTGCCAAAACTCCATGTATAGTTAATGAGTGTCGTATCCGCATTTTGCCATTGCCCTGTAAACTGCACCTGACTAGGCACACAAACTGCTGGCGGATTCGTGAAATCAAGCTGTGGTGTTGCAGAAATAATCACTGGCACATCCAATGTGTCGGAGGCATAACAGTTGTTCGCCGTCCACACTTCAAAAGTAACAACATAAGTGCCCGGCGTTCGATAGGTATGCGTTGGATTTCTTTGAGAAGATTCAACCCCATCGCCAAAGCGCCAGCGATACCGCACTACCACATCGTTGGTAATAGAAGAATCGGTAAACACTACAGTTGCAGAATCACAAAAAGCGTTTTGCTGTACAGATTTAATCAACGCCCTGGCACCCAACACCCGAATGGTATCCGGACCTTGAATGGGCACTTTACAACCAAGGCCATCTTCCAAAATAAGCCTGGGCACATAGTTACCTGGTGTAAGATAACTGTGTGTTGCGTTATTGTTATTCGTTAAGTCGGAGCTGCCATCGCTATAGTCCCAGGTGTAAAAACGGGTATTGATAGTAGTAGCGGTAAAGCTTACGCCTAGCGGCGGGCAACCAATCAACGGCCCGTAGGTAAATGATCCGCGAGGGCCGCGAATTTCCACTTGTTTGGTGAGTGAATCTACACAACCACCATTGCCAACCACCCGCAATTTTACATTGAAAACACCCGGACTGGTAAATGTATGTGCGGGGCTCACTACGATAGAATTATTACCATTGCCAAAGTCCCAGAAATTTTGCCGGTTATTGATAGAGCTGTTGGTAAACTGCACTTGCAAAGGCGGGCAAGTGCTAAAGGAATCACTCATAGAGAATGTAGCTCTTGCATTGGCAACGGTGATGTATCTGGGGCGAACCATGGTGTCGCGGCAACCATAAGCATCGGTGATGGCCAGCGAAATATCGTACACACCCTCTGCAGCATAGGTAACAGAAGGATTGACCACAGAACTGGTTTGACCATTACCAAAATTCCACACATGCGTAAGCGTTGTAGTACTGCCATTGGAACCAACGGACTGGTTGGTAAATTGTATGGGTGTATTCAGGCAAACCAATGTGTCGCTGGCGATAAACCTTGCTGTTGACTCATGCACTTCAACGGCTGCAGGACGAGTAAGTGTATAACGGCAACCCAGCGAATCAACCACAGTAAGCCGTACGTTGTACACCCCAGCCCGATCGTACACTGCACCAAAAGGAGCCGACGTAAATACAGAGTCGTTACCAAATCCGAAATTCCATTCCCAACTTTTTACCGGATTGGTAGCAGTAAACAAAGTTGAATCTGCAAAATTTACCAAAGAACCCACACATACATCTTGGCGTATAGGCCCGAAGTTGATTCTTGTGCCGATATCATTGACTGTAAATTGTTGTGTAGCTGTATCACGGCAACCATTTCTATCGGTGATAATGAGGCGTACATGGAGCGTTGCAGTATCAGTTAAAATTCTGTCTAAAAAATTGACAGATGTGGTGATGGGTGTTCCATTATCGATTGTCCATTCGTAACTGCTAATGTTGGCAGGATTGAGTTTGGGACCACGGGCAAAAAAACGCAATTCATTGCTGCGGCAAGTGCCCAGCTTTTCCATTTCAATATTCGCTTCTTCATCAAACACATTTACGGCAACGCCCGTTTGGTGTGTACACAAAGAATCAGACACAACCAATTGTACATTAAAGGAACCGGTACGGTTGTATACATGTGTCGGACTAAAAACTGATGAAGAATCTCCATCACCGAAATACCATTTCCATTGCGTACCGCCAATACTTCGGTTGATGAAAAAACGCTGAAATTGATTGGTGCAACTAAATGAGTCTGTAAAAATGGCAATGGGTGGACGCACATACAAATACCTGTTCACAGTGAGTGTATCGTGGCATTGGTTATTGCTCACAATCAACCGCACATTCATCCATCCAGTGTCATTGTATTGGTAGTTAGGGTTCTGTGATCCGGAACTTCCGCCATCACCAAAAAACCATTGCCAACGGTTGATGGTACCGGTACTCAAATCAGTAAACCGTACATCTGTTGACGGGCACACATCTCTGGGAGTTGCGCTAAAATTGGCCACGGGTTTTGTACTCACTCTTACGGTTGAACTAAATGTAGCAGTACAACCGCCCAATGTAGTCACCGTTAACCTTACCGTGTACAAACCTGCTACAGAAAAAGTTTTGTTGGGCGTACGCACAGTTGCCGTGGTTCCGTCACCAAAGTCCCATGCATACGCCGCAATTGAATCGTTGGAAACAATGGTGGGCACAAACGTGCTGTTGTATGGCAGGCAACCATCAAAAGGTAAACCACTGATACCTGTAATGCGGGGTGCTTCAACTCTTACTGCCGAAGGAATGAACAGCGTATCAATACAACCATTGTCGTGGCGAACAATCATGCGAACGTTGAAACTGCCCAATGTGTTGTAAGTAACGGATGCTGATTGCTGATTGCTGGTTTGCCCATTGCCAAAATCCCATCCAACCACGGTACTGTTAGGTGTGGTATTTTGAAAATTCACCACATGCGGCACCCGGCATCCTATAGCTGGGCTGTAGGTAAATGTAGGTGCCGGTTTATCCAAAACGGTAAAGCTGCCTTGCGTAGAATCCACGCATCCACCCTTCCACACATACATGCTAAAACTATACACTCCAGGCGTATTGAAAATGCGGGTTACATCATGCTGACGAATCACTACGCCATCGCTAAAACGCCACACAGTAGAGTCGAAACTGGCAAAGGGTGTTGATGTATTTTGAATGGCTACCGGACGGCCGACACAAAACGGGCCGCTGCCAATAGTGTAGCTGGCTGTTGGTTTACCCACCGTTACCACCGCTCTTTGCAAAAGCGTATCCGTACAACCACCTGCATTGGTTACCACCAACCGTACATCGTATTCGCCTGCTACCGTGTATGTATGGTTGGGATTGACGGCAGTACTGGTATTTCCGTCTCCAAAATCCCATTGCCAGGAAACAATATTGCTACCAATGCTTTGGTTGGTAAAATTGACCGTAACGGGTACCACACAAGCCACAGGAACCAACAGCCGGTAATCGGCCACCAGCGAGTCGCCCACCCGAACATAATTATCATAAGATGCAGTACTCACACACCCTACACTATTACGCACCGTAAGCGTTATGGTAAAACTTCCCGGTGTGCTGTAGGTGTGCACAGGATTGCGCAGCTTACTCAGGTTGCCATCACCAAAGTCCCAGGTCCAGTCTACATTGGTACCGCTGGCGGTAGTACTGCTATCGGTAAACTGCACACTCAATGGCAGGCAGCCAAAGCGGGGCGTGGCCCCAAACACTACGACGGGGTTGGCAAAAACATTGATGTAAGAAGTTTTGGTAATGGTAGCCGAGTCGGTGCCTTTGTACACGGTCAGTTTTACTGTGTACACACCAGGTGTAAAATAGGTGGTACTCGGGTTTTGAGCTGCGCTGAGTACGCCATTGCCCAAATCCCATTGCCAACGGTCGGGGGCACCGGTAGATTGATCGGAAAAAATAACCCGGATAGGTGCACAACCACTCAGCTGATCCGCAGTAAACTCGGCCTGGAGCTGGGCACGACTTTGCAGAAAAGCTGCGAGTAAGCCAATTAATAGAACAATACGGGTCTTCATGATCAATCCTTCAGCCGGCCAGCGGCAAATTATCAAGCGCCTGCTCCTAAGACCGCCAAGATAGTTTTGGTTTACTGCCTACCACAGCGTCTTTATTCAGATGTACACATTGGCACAACTCTTTCCCGGGCAGGCGTTGGCTTTAAATTACAAATTGCCTGCCAAAAAAACGGCTCTGCCCATATCTACTCCAATTGTGGACATTCACTGCACAATGTGGCTAAGTTTGTACCCAATCATTACTTAATTGTAACCACTATGCTCATTCAAGAGATTGTACAAGTGCTGGAACAACTGGCCCCTACTGCCTGGCAAGAGTCGTACGACAATGCTGGTCTCATAACGGGAAATAAGTCTTGGAATTGTACTGGTATTTTATGCAGCCTCGATGCTACAGAAGAAGTAGTGCAAGAAGCCATTGACAAACAATGCAACCTGCTGGTAGCCCACCACCCAATCGTTTTCCGGGGCATGAAAAAATTTTCGGGCAATAGCTACCCCGAAAGGGCCATCATCAAAGCCATCAAACACGACATCGCTATTTATGCCATTCATACCAACCTCGACAACAGTCATTTGGGCGTCAACTATTGGATGGCTGAAAAGCTGGGCCTGAAAACAGAAAGCCTGCGCATTTTGCAAGCCCGGCCCGATACATTGCAATACCTCGTTACCTATGTGCCCCACGAAAATGCCGATACCCTCAGAGCCGCCCTTTATGCCGCCGGTGCCGGTGCCATTGGCAATTACGCGGAGTGCAGTTTCAATACCGAAGGCCGTGGCAGTTTTCGCCCATTAGACAATGCCAACCCCGCCATTGGTACCGCCGGCGGCCCCTCGAATGGGTGGGCGAAACCCGGGTGGAAGTAGCCGTGCCGGCCCATTTGGCGGGTAAAATTGTAGCGGCACTGCACCGTGCTCACCCTTACGAAACGCCTGCCTACCAACTGTTGGCATTGCAAAATGGTATGGATCAGGTAGGTGCAGGCATGGTGGGCGAACTGCAGGCTACCCAAAATGAAATTCAATTTTTACAACAGCTCAAAGCAGCTTTTGGGCTCAAGGTTATCCGGCATACGCCCTTTATCAACCGGCCCATACGTACCGTGGCCTTGTGTGGCGGTGCCGGCAGCTTTCTTACGGGGGCAGCCATTGCCGCTGGCGCCGATGCCTACATTACAGCCGATGTTAAGTACCATGAGTTCTTTGATGCCGATGGCCGGCTGCTGCTGGCCGACATTGGACACTACGAAAGTGAACAGTATACAGTGAGCGGGCTGGCGGCATATTTAAAAGTCAAATTCCCTACCTTTGCCGTCCTTCATTCAGTAGTAACAACCAATCCGGTACATTATTTTGTCTGACACTGGTTTCAAACCGCTGATTTTCAATTAAAATAGAAATATATCCATGGCCACTGTTAAGGATTTTTCGGTTCAGGAAAAACTCGCATCGCTGGTAAGGCTCCAAAAAATTGACACCAAGCTCGACGAAATGAGCATTCTGAAAGGTGAATTGCCCATTGAAGTTGCCGATTTGGAAGACGAACTGCAAGGTTTGCAGCATCGCCGCACCCGTGTAGAAGAAGAAATCAATGGCGTAAATGATTTCATTGAGCAAAAGCGGGCCAGCATCAAAGAATCAGAAGAGCTGATTAAAAAATACGAGGCACAGAGCAACAACGTAAAAAACAGCCGCGAATTCGAAGCCATCAACAAGGAAATCGAAATGCAGCAGCTGGAAGTGAAACTGGCCGAAAAGCACATCAAAGACGCTCAGGAAGAATTGCAGGACAAAGCCCGCAAACTCGACAGCGCCAACAAAGCCATTCAAACCAAAGAAGGCATTTTGGCGGGCAAAAAAGGTGAGCTCGAAAAAATCATTGCTGAAACGGAGAAAGAAGAGCAGCACTACCAGGGCTTGGCCAACGAAGCCCGTGGCAAAGTAGAAGAACGCCTGCTGGCTTCTTACGACCGCATCCGCAAAAACTACCGCAACGGTTTGGCTGTAGTACCTGTACTGCGTGACGCCTGTGGTGGTTGCTTTAATGCGGTACCTCCGCAGCGCCAGAGCGAAATTCGCCAGCACAAGAAAATCATTGTGTGCGAAAACTGTGGCCGTATCCTCGTAGATCAGGATACCAACGACGGTATCGAAGCCAAATAAGCCAAGTACAAGTGTTATATCGAAAGCGAAGTTCCCTGCGGGCTTCGCTTTTTTGTTTTCTTTGCAGGGTGAGGATTCTTCAGCAAGCCGTTTATTGTGTCGTTTTTTTACTGTGTACCGTCATTGGGCAGGCCCAGAAAGATTTTCATTTCAACGACCGCTGTGCACAGGCTTACCACCACATCATGGCACTACGGCTGGCACCCGCTTCCAAGCTGCTGGCTGTGGAAAAAGCTGCTGACCCCAACAATCTTGCCACCGTTCTCCTCGACAATTACATCGATTTTTTTACCCTCTTTTTCAACGAAGAAAAAACGGCTTACGACAAAGCAAAAGTCTTTCGCAGCCAGCGCTTAGCCCAGCTCGATGCTGCCCCGAAAGAATCGCCACTGCGGTTATTTGCCAAAGCCATAGTACACCTGCAATGGGCCGCCATCCACATTAAGTTCAACGAAAAATGGGCCGCAGGCTGGGACTTTCGGGATGCGTTTAAACTGGCCAAACAAAACCAGCAACAGTTTCCTCAGTTTTCGCCCAATGGTATGATAACAGGCCCCATGGAAATGGTAGCTGCTACCATTCCCAAAAGCATGCGCTGGCTGAGCAGCATCATGGGCATCAGCGGCACCATGCAACATGGCAGCCAGCAGTTGGAAGCGTTTTTGCATGCCTCCGACAACTGGGCCAAACTGTTTCGGGAAGAAGGTATTTTTTATCACTGCTACCTGCAGAACTACCTGCTCAACCAACCCGAAAAGGCATTTGCCTTCATCGAAAAACAAGACCTCGATTTGGTGAACAACCACTTGTTTGCCTACATGGCGGCCAACCTGCACCTCACCAACAAGCAAAGCTGGCAAACGCAACGCATCATTCAACAGCGCAAAGTTTCTGCCGACTACCTGACCACCGCTGTCTGGGATTTTGAAATGGCCTATGCCCGGCTCTTTCATCTGGAGGCAGATGCACCAGTGTATTTCAACCGCTTTTTACAACAATTCAAAGGCAATTTTTACGTAAAAGATGCGTGGCTCAAATTGGGCTATCACTACTATTTACAAGGCAACACCCAGCAGTACCAATATTGCATGCAGCAGGTAAAACAACGGGGCAACACACTGGCAGATGCCGACAAACGAGCCTTGAAAGAAGCCCAAAGTGGATGGCTGCCCAACAAACTATTGCTGAAGGCCCGGCTGCTCTCAGATGGTGGTTACAGCAAAGAAGCCCTTGCCTTGCTGGAGGGCAAAAGCGCCAACGACTTTGCCGACTTGGCCGAAAGACTGGAATTTGCCTATCGGCTTGGCCGCATTTACGACGACCTTGCGCTGGACGACCGGGCCCTGAAAGCTTACGATTACACCATAGCTCAAGGCAGCCAACGTACAGAATATTATGCGGCCAGGTCTGCGTTGCAAGCCGGCATGATTTGCGAAAAATTGTTGCAATTTGCCAAAGCCCGGGCCTATTTTCAAAAAGCCATGGACATGCAAAACCACGACTACGAAGAATCCATAGAGCAAAAAGCAAAGGCGGGATTGGAACGTTGTAAAGGGAAATAAA
The DNA here is from genome assembly GCF_009740285.1 of Phnomibacter ginsenosidimutans. Classification (GTDB taxonomy): domain Bacteria; phylum Bacteroidota; class Bacteroidia; order Chitinophagales; family Chitinophagaceae; genus Phnomibacter; species Phnomibacter ginsenosidimutans. The sequence goes on along the minus strand of NZ_CP046566.1, from coordinate 862,672 downwards.
TGCCTACTACTTTCCACGCAATCCTACGTGTCGTGTATAAAAGTGGCCAAGCCCGCTGAGTTGCATGCTGTAGCTTGCCCCCGTTTGTAGAATTGGCATTTTATTTGCCGCCAGTAAATGAATGATGATGCGGAAAATGATGAAAGGAATTACCACTGTACTTTTTATGCTGCTGATGCTTGCCGGCAAAGCACAAGACTCAGCCTACCAGCAATACATTGCTACCTATGCACCCTTGGCCATAGCCGAACAGCAACGCACTGGTGTACCGGCTTCCATCAAACTGGCACAGGGCCTGCTGGAAAGTGGCGCCGGCAAAGGCGATTTGGTAAACCGCAGCAACAATCATTTCGGTATAAAATGCAAAGCCACCTGGACCGGCGATAAAGTGTACCATGATGACGACGCCCGTGGCGAATGCTTTCGGGCCTATGCCTCTGCCGAAGAATCGTACCGCGACCACTCCAACTTTCTGAAAGCCAATGGTCGTTATGCGGCCCTGTTTACCCTCGATGTAAATGATTACAAAGGCTGGGCCGAAGGATTGAAAAAAGCCGGCTATGCTACCAACCCCCGTTATGTAGCGCAGCTCATTAAAGTGATTGAAGAAAACAACCTGCAAAGCATTACTGCTATGGCTTTGCAAAACAATACACCTGCACCTGCAACACCTGCTGTAACAACACCCGCCAGCGAAGCAAAGGAACAGTCACAACCAACCGTGGCGGAGCAAGTAGTAACGCCGGCACCAGTGGTAGCCAAACCTGCTGCAATTGAGGTAAACAACGAACCTGCCACTGCGAAATCAACTGCTGCAGTAGCCACCAATACAACTTACCCTTCCGGCTATTTTTATATCAATGAAACCAAGGTAATGTGGGCCGAAGCGGGCAGCAAGCCTGCTGGCCATTGCTGCCAACAACCAACTGGCATTGGCAGATTTGCTGCAGTTCAACGACATGCCCCGCACCGATATTTTGCCGCAGGCACAACTGCTGTTTGTAGAGCGGAAAAAGAAAAAATCGGACAAGCCATTTGTAACCAGTCACGAAGGCCAAACCTTGTGGCAGATCAGCCAAACAGAAGGCATACGGCTGGCACAACTGCAAGAATGGAACAAGCTCAACGCCAACGAACCATTGGCTGCCGGCACCAAAGTATTGCTGCAGCCAGCGACTAACAGCACTGTACGTAGCAAATAAGTGTGGTGCCTTGCCCGCAGTTCTTTTTGCTGATGGCGGGTGGGGTCGTACTTTCGCCGCTTTAAAACTCAGCCGTTATGTCTGCCAGCGTTCAGGTTCTCGATAAATCTTTTGTACCTTTTTTGGATGCCGAAACCATTGATGCAAGTATTGCTACGCTGGCGGCACAAATCAAAGCAGACTATGGCGACAAAACGCCGTTGTTTATTGCCATCCTGAACGGCTCGTTCATGTTTTCTTCCGATCTGTTTAAGAAGCTCGACTTTCCGGCTGAAATCTGTTTTATCAAACTGGCTTCTTACAAAGGCACCAAGAGCAGCGGCCATGTGATTACGGCTATCGGTTTGGACACAGTGATTAAAAACCGCCACGTCATTATCCTTGAAGACATTGTAGACACCGGCAAAACACTGTCGGCTTTTCTGCCCGAAATAGAACACCAGCAACCGGCCAGCTTGTCTATTTGCACCCTGCTGCACAAGCCCGAGGCGCAGGTGCATCCCCTCGACCTGAAATACATCGGCATTACCATCCCCAACAAATTTGTGGTAGGCTATGGCCTTGATTATGATGGTTTTGGTCGCAATTTGCCTGAAATTTATCAGCTGAAAGACTAATAAAACCACGGCCGCTACGTTGTAGGTGCTGAAGAAATGCCGTGGTACCGCTGTGCCATCATGCTACACTACCTGCAACATATCGGTAAATGCGTTTTGCTGTGCCTGCTCCTCTGCCCCGCCGTGAGCCATGCACAGTCATTCTATTTTACAGGTGGTTTCAAAGACAGCACGGGCACCCTCATTCCTTTTGTCAACATCAAACTGCGCAGCAATCAGTTGCTGTATCAGGCCGGCAGTGGTGGCGAGTTTGGCATTTCTGCCTTTGTATCAACGGATACAGCCACCTGCTATGCCGAAGGATTTGACACTACGCAAATAGTATTGATGCACGGCAAATACCAGCAGGTTGTGCTTCGATACAACGCTACCATGCTGCAAAAAGCTAAACTGGAAAGCAGACTATCGAGCCTGAGCATGGCGCCACAGCAAAAACAACATGTCACGGAAATAGCTACGGGCAATGGCGAATCGTACAACGAAATTGTGCCCAATCATTTCACCAATACAAGTGCGTTTCCTTCTGTTGGTTTTGTACCCAACAACAACCATGCATCGTATAGTAATATCCGTCGGTTTATAGCCCACAGCACACAGGTACCGCCCAATGCCGTACGTATAGAAGAACTCTGGAATTATTTTAATCTTCAACTGCCACAGGCACAACCCGGCGACAGCAGCATGGGCATGGCATCTGCATTATCTGTCTGCCCCTGGAATGCCAACCATTTGTTGTTGATGCTAAATGTAGTAGCCCCAAAAATTCCCGTAGAAAATTTACCCCCGGCCAACATGGTTTTTCTGATAGACAACAGCGGTTCCATGGAAGAAAACAACCGCCTGCCTTTGTTGAAGAATGGTTTTAAAAAATTGGTGGAGCATTTGCGGCCGCAAGACAGGGTAGCCATCGTCACTTACGGCGGTTCGCCGGGCATTATGTTGCCACCCATTTCGGGCCAGTATAAAGACAGTATACGTGCTGCTATTGATGCACTCATTGCCGGTGGTGCCACTGCAGGCTCCAATGGCATTCAACTGGCGTATGAACTGGCTACTACCAATGCATTGGATAGCGGCGTCAACAAAGTGATACTGGCTACCGATGGCGATTTCAACATGGGCATCACCGAAGATGAAGCACTGGAAAGACTCATCAAAGCATACAGACATACCGGAGTTACACTCAGTTGTTTGGGTGTGGGCATGGGCAACTATAAAGACAGTAAAATTGAAGTGCTGGCCAAAATGGGCAATGGCAATTTTGCTTACCTCGATACCGAAGAAGAAGCCCAAAAAGTGATGGTACAAGAGCTGACGGAAAACCTCTACCATGTAGCCGCCGACGCCAGCATTCATGTGTATTTCGACAGCAGCGTGATGCAGCAATACAAGCTCGTTGGCTACGACAACAGAAAGCAAGCTTTGGCCAACAATACACTGCTGTTGAATGGCGCCAACATCGGCTCGGGCCAAACCATTGTGGCCATGCTGGAAATAGTACCCAAGGGCAATGCCAGTATTCAAACACCACTGCAAGGCTCCTGGGAATTGCAATACAAGTGCCTGCTGCGGGATAGTGTACAGATTGCCCACAACGTTCCATTTACTGCAGTGCCTATGGCTTTGCCGTTGGCTGATACCGCGTTTAAAAAAGCAACAACCCTGGCCTGGTACGGACAGCTGCTCCGGCAAGCTACGCCACAACAGCCCGTATCTTTTACAGATGTGATGACGCTGGCTGCACAATGCTTTGCCGCCGAGAACAAATCGGATGCAGGCTTTTTACAATTGCTGCAGCAAACACAACAGGTGTACAATCCAGCACCCATTCAACAGCGCTGGCGCAAAAAGCGGAAAACAAAATAGCCACCCTTTTTGGATGGCTATTGATTACTGAAATACAGTTCCGTTATTCAAACATTTCCTTCACTTTCTGGAAGAAGGATTTGCTGTTTTTATCTGGTGCAGGTTGAAAGTTTTGACTGCCATTCATTTTTTCCAACATGGCTTTTTCTTCGCTGCTTACATGCTGTGGCGTCCACACATTTACATGAATGAGCTGGTCGCCTTTTTCGTAGCTCTGCAAGCTGGGGAAGCCTTTGCCTTTGAGGCGGAAAATTTTACCACTCTGCGTACCGGCTGGAATTTTGATTTTGGCCTTACCATCAATGGTCGGCACCTGTACTTCGGTGCCAAACACCGCATCGGGGAACGACACGTATAATTCGTAAGCCACGTTCAATCCATCGCGGTGCAGTTCTGCATGTGGTTCTTCTTCAATCAGCACCCGCAGATCGCCGGCATAGCCACCCCGTTCGCCGGCGTTGCCTTTGCCTTCTACCCGCAGTTCAATGCCTTCGTGTACACCGGCAGGTATGTTCACAGTTACGGTTTCTTCGCCAAACACCCGACCGTCGCCTTTGCAGCTGCCGCACTTGGCGGTGATGCTGGTGCCTTCACCATTACAGGTTGGGCAGGTAGTTACGGTTTGCATTTGACCGAGGAAGGTGTTTTGCACCCGGCGCACCTGGCCGCTACCGCCGCAGGTACCGCAGGTTTGCACACTGCTTTTGTCTTTGGCACCGCTGCCGCCGCAGGTTTGGCAACCCACGTATTTTTTCACCTTGATGGTTTTGCTGGCGCCTTTGGCAATCTCTTCAAAGTTGAGTTTGATTTTTACCCGCAGGTCGCTGCCACGGGTACCACGGGCACGGCTCTGGCCGCCACGACCGCCACGGCCACCACCGCCGCCAAAGAAGCTGCCGAAAATATCATCACCAAAAATGTCGCCGAACTGGCTGAAAATATCATCCATGTTCATGCCGCCGGGGTGACCACCGCCACCGGGACCACGGCCGGGACCAAATGCCGCATGACCAAAACGGTCGTATTGTGCCCGCTTGTCGGCGTCACTCAAAATTTCATAGGCCTCAGCGGCTTCTTTAAACTTCTCTTCAGCCGCCTTATCGCCGGGGTTGCGGTCGGGGTGGTATTGCATGGCCACCTTGCGATAAGCTTTCTTAATCTCATCGGCCGAAGCGGTTTTGCTAACGCCCAGTATTTCGTAAAAATCTCTTTTCGAACTCATAAACTTAATTTGCCAATGTGCCAATAAGCGAATGTGCTAATGGAGCTTGGTGATATAAAACAGGCTGGTGATGAATGAGTGCATTGGCACATTTTCACATTTGCCCATCTGCACATTATTTTCCGACCACCACTTTTGCAAAGCGGATAATCTTTTCGCCGAGGTAATAGCCTTTTTGTACCTGGTCTATCACCTTGCCCTGCAGGTCTTCGGTGGGGGCAGGAATTTCGGTGATGGCTTCGTGCAGGTCGGGGTTGAACTCCTCACCTACGCTGCTCATGGGTTTGAGGCCTTTTTGCTCCAGGGTGCTGCGCAACTTGGCAAATACCAATTGCACCCCTTCTTTCACCACGGCTACATCTTGTGCTGTTTCCATGGTTTTTTCGGCCCTTTCGCTGTCGTCGAGCACATCCAGCAGGGAGCCAATCACTTCGCGGCCGGCGGTTTGCATCAGCTCAATGCGTTCTTTAGCAGTACGCCGTTTGTAGTTGTCGAACTCGGCAAAAAGGCGCAGGTATTTGTCTTTCTGCTCAGCCAGCTCTGCCTGCAGTTTTTCCATTTCATTTTCGGTAGCCACGGCTTCATTCAGGTTGTTGGTACCTGCTACATTTTCATCCGTGTTCATGCTTTCGCCGGCTACTGCTTCTGCGTTATTGTCAGTCATTTCTTCGTTTTTATGCAATTCTTGCTGTTCCATAGCTACAAATTGAGTGCAAATGTAGAAGCCACAAGAATGCTGCCAACGCAGGCGAAGTGCAAAAATGACAGGAAGCGGGTGGCGGGAATCAGGAATTAGAGATTAGAAATTAGGGATTAGGGAACCACCAAGTCACGAAGGCGCAAAGGGACACGAAGGATTTGGGGAAATAGAAAACGGGTGATGAAGAAACTGGCAACTGATTTCCCTGCCAACCACAAACCACAAACTACAAACGCTTCAACCCTAACCTCGTCCTTAACCTTGCCTTCAACCAACTATTTTTGCCGAAACTCCTCTCCGTTGCCAACAGATATCCTGCTGATTACGCCTGCATTTACCCAGTTGAATACGCCCTACCCGGCTACGGCCTACCTCAAAGGTTTTTTCAACACCAAGGGCATCAGCTGCCGGCAGGCCGATTTGGGCATTGAGGTAACGCTGCGGATGTTTTGCCGACAAGGATTGCAGGACATGTTTGCCCGGGCCGCTGCCAAAGCCGATCAGTTCAGCGACAATAGCCGCCGCATTTTTGCCCTGCAGGACAATTACATCCATACCATCGACGATGCTATAGCCTTTTTGCAAGGCAAGAAACCCACCCTGGCGCAGCTTATAGCCAAACGTGGATTTTTACCCGAAGCGGCTCGTTTTGCGCAGCTCGACGACCTGCAGTTTTCATTCGGCAACATGGGCTTTCAGGATCAGGCCAAGCATGTGGCCACCATGTACCTCGAAGACCTCGGTGATTTTGTGAAAGAAAACATCGACGAGCATTTTGGCTTTAGCCGCTATGCCGAAAGGCTGGGCCGAAGTGCCAACAGTTTCGATGAACTGTATCAAACCTTACAGCAACCGCTGAGTTGGATTGACAGCATCAGCATGAATTTGCTGGAAGCTCATATTCAAAAAGCACAACCGAAACTGGTAGCATTATCGGTGCCTTTTCCGGGTAATTTGTTCAGTGCCTTTCGCATTGCGCAGCACATCCGCAAACAGCATCCACAGATTCAGGTAGCCATGGGTGGCGGCTTTGCCAATACTGAGCTGCGCAGCCTCAGCGATACACGGGTGTTTGAATTTTTTCATTACATCACGCTGGATGATGGCGAACGACCACTGGAACAACTGCTGAAATACATTGACCGTGAATGTAGCGCCGACGAATTGAAACGCTGTTTTCTCCTACAAGACGGTGTACTTCACTACAAGAACAGCCCCGCTTTCAGCGATTATAAAATGAGTGATGTAGGTACGCCAGATTACAGCGACCTGCTGTTGACGGAATACATCAATGCTATAGAAATAGCGAACCCCATGCACAGTTTGTGGAGCGATGGCCGCTGGAATAAACTCACCATGGCACATGGCTGCTATTGGGGAAAATGTACCTTCTGCGATGTGAGCCTCGATTACATCCGGCTGTACGAGCCCGTAGCTGCGGCACAAATCGTTGACCGCATGGAGCAGCTCATTGCCCAAACGGGTTTCAATGGTTTTCATTTTGTAGATGAAGCGGCACCGCCCTCACTCATGAAAGCATTGAGTATTGAAATATTGCGGCGCAAACTCAACGTGGCCTGGTGGACCAATGTGCGGTTTGAAAAAAGCTTTACCCAAGACCTTTGCTTCCTGCTGAAAGCAGCGGGCTGCATTGCCGTAAGCGGCGGCCTCGAAGTAGCCAGCGACCGCCTCCTGCAACTCATCAACAAAGGCATAACTGTGGCACAGGTGGCGAAGGTAAACAAGCATTTTACCGAAGCAGGCATTATGGTGCATGCCTACCTCATGTATGGTTTTCCTACGCAAACCGCACAGGAAACCATCGATAGTTTGGAAATGGTACGCCAGCTGTTTGAATGCGGCGTATTGCAATCGGGCTTCTGGCACCAGTTTGCCATGACGGCCCACAGCCCGGTTGGTTTAGCTCCCGAAAAGTTTGGCGTAAAAGCTGTCATTCCGTTTACACCAACCTTTGCTGACAACGATGTGGTACACGAAGACCCCAGCGGAACAGAACATGAAATGTTTAGTGACGGTCTAAAAAAATCGTTGCATAACTACATGCACGGTGTAGGTTTTGATGTGCCGCTGTTTAAATGGTTTGAACACAAAGTACCCAAAACCAGCATTGCCCCGGATTATATCCGCAACATTTTGACCAATGTCGATAGCAGCCCAAGCACTGCCAATACCAAAGTGATCTACTACGGCCCGCAGCCAGCCATCGAGTATTTTGTAAAAACGAAGAAAGGAAGCAGTTGGAGCATGGCATCGCTACGTTTTGAAAGCCGTAGCAAAACCATCAACATTAGTGTGCCCGATACCCAAGGGAAATGGCTGCATGAACTACTACAAAAAATACACATCGACCAGCCCCGCCAGTGGACATTGCAAGAAGTGAAAGCCGACTACACTGCTGCCGGTTTAGAACACTTTGAACTGTTTTGGGACAACAAGCCCATCAATGGGTTGAACAAAGCCGGACTTTGGGTGGTTTAAGCATTTTTTAAGGGTATATTTTTCATCGAAAACTGTACGATTTGAATGTGAATCACCCATAATATTGTGTATAAAATACATGTTTGCTTATGAAAAAACTTCTACTCGCAGTAGTGTTGCTGGCCGGACATGCCTATGGCCAAAACACGTACAATGGCAATGGTAAAACCGGTTTTGGCGGCACCATTGGCAATGGCTCACTTACCATTGCAGAATCTGGCACTGACATTGTGCTGACGCTGACTACCGGTGCAGCCCTGAACGACAATCTGGTGATTTATTTTGATTCTAAAACGGGCGGCGTAGCCAATACCAGCACCATTAATGACGATGCCGATGGCGGCCGTGCTTCAGTATCGGGCAACAGTGGTGCCAATGCTTCTGAAGTTACTTTTCCTGCAGGTTTTACGGCAGACTACGGTATGGCTTGGGGCAATTTTGGCTCCGTATTGTTTGAGCTGACACCCGGAGGCGCCAACAGCCTTACCTACATCAGCTTCAATAGCAATACTACCACCCGCACCATTCCTAAATCGGAGTTGGGCATTACCGGTCCTATCAGATTCAAATTTGTAGCTACATATGTAGCAGCTTCGGCCTACCGCAGCAATGAAGCCCTGGTACAAAACATTGGAGATGGTACTGCAGGTGGTGGCCCTAATTTTGGATTTGCTCCCATTACTTTTTCTGCCAGCAACGAATTTCCTCAAACACCATTGAATGTATCGCTAAAGCAATTCAATGCCCGCCGCCAGGGTCAGACGGCTGAGCTCAACTGGCGTGCCAGCTGCAGCGGCAGCTATGCTACGTTTGAGGTGCAGCGCAGTATCGATGGTAAAAACTTCAGCAAAGTATACAGCGAAAAAGCAGATGCTGCCCGTTGTAACCTGCCTTTCAGTTATGCAGATGTAAACGCCGGTAGCAGTAAGGTTTTCTACCGCCTCAAACTCACCAGCGATGCAGGTAAAATAACGTACAGCAGCGTAGCCGTGCTGATGCCAAGCGGCGCTGGCAACGGGCTTAACCTGAACATGGTACCATCCGTAGTAAGCAACAGTGCACTGCTGCAACTGAGCACCACTCAAAAAGCCAACCTGCAACTGCGCATTGTAGCTGCGGGTGGTCAGATTGTACAAAGCCAGCAACTGTCAGTAGTAGCCGGTAGCCAAAGCCTGTCACTCAGTACCGCCAGCCTGCCCGCAGGTGTGTATACTGCCGTGGTAACTGACGGAAAGCAGCAAACGCAACTCCGCTTTGTAAAGCAGTAAATAAATCTTTCGAAATCTCAAAAGAGCATGCCAAACAGCATGCTCTTTTTTATCTGGAAAAAACCGGTTTTCATCGATGAAATAGTCGCTTTGTGCTACGATGCAGATTTCAATGTGTTCATAAAAATTGATGTTCCTACTTTTACACGAAATGTACATGCCCCTACATGTACGCACCCACTACCCTTTCTCTTGGCCCTACCCAGATTATTTTCCTTACCAAAATCCCGGAATGAAAACACGTTTACTCCTCCTTACCCTCCTGCTTTGTTCTTTTTCCTACCTGCAAGCCCAGTATTGCACACCGGCCACCAGTAGCGGTGGTGTGTTTATTAGTCAGGTCAATTTCAACAGCACCGGTATTAGCAGTGGCCTCAATTACAGCACCGGTTCTTCGGGCTTCAGCTTTACCCCTGGCAGCGCCGGCACCATGCAGCGCAATTGTGAAGTGGTACTCCCCGTCACCATCAGCAACCCCGGCGGCACCGACCGTGATGTAACCATGGCTTTGTTTATTGATTACAATGCCGACAATGATTTTGACGACGCAGGCGAAACGGTGGTGAATTACAGCAACACCGTAACAGCCAGCAGCACACTCAATGCCAGCCTCAATTTTACTGTGGTACCTTTTACCAGCAGCACCCTGCGGGTACGCATCGCTTTGCGCCAGGGCAACACAGCCGCTACTGCCTGCGACGCCTATACCGGCGAGGTAGAAGATTATGTGCTGAGTGTGCCGGCCAACAGTGCACCGGTGCTCAACAGTGCATCCAATCCTTTCATCAATTCGTTGGTAGTAACTCAAACCGACAACGAAGGTATTTCTGTTGGCGACCTCATCAACTCCAGCACTGCTGCAGCATTTATGACCGACGCTGAAAGCTGTGTGGCCAAAGGCATTGCCATCATTGCTACCAGTGGTGCGCATGGCGATTGGGAATACATTTTACCCAATGGCACCTGGGCGGCGATGGGTGCAGTTAGCAGCAGCAATGCACTGTTGCTGGCACAAGATGAAACAGGCCTTGGTACAAGAATCCGTTTTAACCCAACCGGAACGGGCACCGCTACCATAGAAGTTCGAGCCTGGGACCAAAGCGAAGGCATTAATGGCGCCTATGTAAACATTGCGGCTACAGGCGGTACATCGGCCTATAGCAGCAATAGTAAAATTATTTCGCACACTACCGTGAGTGCCGCAGCAGTAACAGGTAACGCATCTGTATTTATGCCCATCTACAGTTCCTACAGCGGCAACTTCAATCTGCGTAGCGCCTTGTTATCCCGTAGTACAGGTATCACCCAACAATCGAACGAAATAACAGCCGACAACTTTAGTGGCAGTGGCAATGATGTAGCCGTTGACTTCATCAACAACAAAGTGGTTTGGATTGGTGGCAGCAGCAGCAGCGAATTGCTCCGCAGCAATTACGATGGCAGTTCTATTGAAGTGCTGGACAACAGCAATTTGAGTGCCCCTTCGGGTGTAGCAGTGGGTGCTGGTAAAATATTTGTGGCCGACAATGGTACGGGCTTATTCAGCTTTAACCCCGATGGCACAGGCATTACCGCCATTACTGGTGGTGCAGGCCAGGCCAATAATATTGGCAACACCGGAGACATTGAATTTAACAGTGGCAAAATTTATTACATCAATCAACCAGTAGTGCCCGGCGATTACTTTATTGTGCAGGCCAATGCCGATGGAACCGGCACGGTGAATTTGTACAACACGCCCAATACCATTACAGGTTTGGCCATTGCGGGCAGCATTATGTACTGGACAGAATGGGATGAAGTAAATACCGCTGAATTGCTCAGTCGGAATATTTCATCTGGTACTGTCAATACATTGGCTTCGCAAACAGGCCAGCAATACCGCGACCTGTTGGTAGATGCCAACAATAGCCGCATCTACTTTATCAGCATCGATCAGGCAAGCGGCATTTATTGCAAAATCAATTCCATTCCGCTAAGCGGCGGCAGCATTACCGCAAGGCTCACACTTAGCGATGTGGTATACAGCATGGCACTAAGTGCCGACCTCAGTGTACTACCCGTTCGCTACCTGAGTGTAGAAGCCAGCAAACATAACCAGCAGGTATTGCTGCAATGGAAAGTAGGCAGTGAAATAAACGTGTTGCGCTATGCAGTACAACGCTCTGCAGATGGCCAACAATTTACCAGCATTGGCGAAGTAATGGCTACAGGCAACAGTCAATATACATTTACCGATGTACAACCGCTCAAGGGCAATGCCTATTATCGCATTGTCAATATCGACAAAGATGGTCGCTTGCAATACAGCAATGTAGTGCTGCTCTCGGTTACACCCACTGCAGCCGTACAATGGTATCCTACACTCATTCAACAAAACACAGTAACCCTGCAAACCAGCAATATGGCTGCCGGTAAATACAGCTACACATTGCTGAACATGCAGGGTCAAATACTGCAGCAGCAAAGCCTGCAACTCATGAGCAATGCGGTGCAACAAATTCTGCTGCCTGCTGCATTACCTGCCGGCACTTACCAAATACGCTTACAAAACGAAACCCAGCGTTGGGTACAAACATTGATAAAACAGTAACCATATTTGCAAAAAAGCAAAAGCCCGATGAATCAAATCATCGGGCTTTTTTGTTGATGAAGAACAGCTATCTGTTCCAAGTTTCTACCAATCGAACGAACTCGCTGCGGTAGCCATCGGCATCAGCATCTTTGGCATAACGAGCCAAATGAATGAGGTCCGCCATTTTTGTTTCGCCAATCAATTCAGATTGACGCAACACCAAGCCAAACCAGGCTACAGCTGCTGCAAAACGAAAATCATTACTACTCTTAGCCAGCTGCACCGATTGGGCATCAATCACCTGCAAGCCTTCAGTGCTTTTGCTTTCATGAGGCAGCTTGTACCGAAACTTAATAGTAGCCAGTTCTTGTTGATAGCGATTGTTATGCTTGTCACGGTTGCTGTATTTCAGCACTGGTGCATCTTGCAAAAATTTGCTTTCAGCACCGGTAGGAATAATTTCATACAAAGCTGTCACTACATGACCGCTACCCAATTCGCCGGCATCAATGCTGTCGTTGGCAAAATCTTCTGCTTTAAGCATTCGTGTTTCGTAGCCTAGTAAACGGTAGCGCTGCACATGCTGCGGATTGAATTCAATCTGAATTTTTACATCCTTCGCCACGGCATGCACCGTGCCCGCAAATTCTTTGCCCAGCACCCGGTTGGCTTCCTGCAGATTGTCGATATAGGCGTAATTGCCGTTGCCTTTTTCGGCCAGTGATTCCATCACATCGTCGCGGTAGTTGCCATCACCAAAACCCAGGCAGGTAAGGTATACACCTGTTTGGCGTTTTTGTGCAATGAGCTTTTGTAAATCGCCGGTGCTGCTGATGCCTACATTAAAATCGCCATCGGTAGCCAGCACAATGCGGTTGTTGCCCTTTTTAATAAAATTGTCGACCGCAATTTTATACGCCAGCTCAATGCCTTCGCCACCGGCCGTGCTGCCACCAGCCGACAATTTATCGATAGCATGTGTGATGCTGTCTTTGTATTGAGCACTGGTACTGGGCAATACCACACCCGCAGCGCCTGCATACACCACAATAGCTACCCGGTCTGCAGCCCGCAATTGCTTCAGCAACACTTTCATCGATTGCTTGAGCAAGGGCAGCTTATTGGGTTCATTCATAGAGCCAGACACATCAATCAGAAATACGAGATTAGAAGCTGGCAAATCATCCTGCGGCAATTCTTTTGCCTTTAGTGCAACCCGCAGCAATGTATGCCCGTTATTCCAGGGCGCCTGGCTGTATTCTGTATGCATGGCAAAAGGCATATTGCCGGTGGGTGCTGCATAGTTGTATTTAAAGTAGTTCACCATTTCTTCAATCTTTACGGCACTGGGTGGCACTTGTTCGCCGTTGTTGATGAACCGCCGCACATTGCTGTACGATGCATTGTCTACATCAATGCTAAACGTACTCAATGGCTCCAATGCCGGATTGGTAAATGGATTTTCTACAAAGGGATTGTAAGACTCCTGTTCGATAGTTTCGGGTTCGATGTACATGCGACCATTCTCTACCGTAACACCTACCTGTTGCAGGTTTTGCTTCAGCTTATCTACTTGTGCTTCTTCTTTTTTGCTACGCTTTTTGGTGTTGATGATGATCACCCCTTGTGCAGCACGACTTCCATAAATGGCAATGGCTTTGCTGTCTTTCAATACATCTATGGATTCTATTTCTGAAGGATTGATTTTTTTGACATAGCTATCCGGCACGGGCACACCATTGAGCACATACAAAGGCTGGTCTTTCGCGTCGAGACTGGCGGCACCACGGATGCGTACTTGTGTAGCAGCACCAGGAGCACTATAGTTAAATGCTGGCGGTGCTGGTGCAGCCTGACTGCTGCGCATATTCAACCCCGCTACCCTGCCCTGCAAAGCCTGCGAAAGCTCTCTGCGTTGTTGTTGCTCTTGTTTGGCCTGTGCTACTGCCATACTTTTTTCTTACCCGCAACATAACCCGTCACTACCACTTCATCCAACTCAGTGTTTACAACCGCTGTTGGAGCAGAAGCCACCGCGGCCATCAATGTATCGGCAACAGTTGTCGTAACCGTGTTTGGCACAAGGGTTGTTTGCTCTTTGATAGCATTACCCGTATTGCCCGGGGTAGCATTTTGCGTAGCCAAATCTTTTTGCGGAAGCGCTGCCAGCTGCTGCTTTGCAGGTGCCGGTTGTTGTTCATTTTTCTGAATGGCTTCGGTGTCTACTGTATCATCCGGCTGCGTTGGCGTTGGGGGTAAAACAATGGCTACATCTTTGGCAGGTATCATGGGTTGTTGGGTACTGCTGTTGTACCACCAAATACCCAGCATGAGTATTACGATGGCGGCGGCAGCAATGCTCAATACCCGCTTCCAAGGAAATATAACGGCCTTGGGTTGCTGCTGTTCATCCAACCGCTGTTCTACCCGCTGCCATACGGCCTCAAAGCCTTCGAAGCGTTGCTCCTCAGTGTGGCGTGCCGCATCTTTAAACGATTCGAAAAAATTATCTTGATTGCTCATGGCGCTGTAATGATTGGTCATAAAATGTTTGTACCATCTCCTGCAGTTTTTTGCGGGAGAAACTCAATTGCGATTTCGACGTGCCTTCGGAAATGCCGAGCAGTTCGGCTATTTCGCGGTGGCTATAGCCTTCCATCACGTAGAGGTTAAACACCGTTTTGCAACCATCGGGCAACTGGTGCACCAGCGCCATCAAATCGGCACTGGCCATGGGAATGGGCGTGTTGTCGTCGGGCATATGGGCCACGGCCTGCTCATCCATGTGTACCGCAAAGCTGGTTTTCTTTTTGAGGTATGCCAGGCATTCGTGTACGGCGATGCGTTTGGCCCAGCCCTCAAAAGCCTGCACTTCTTTGAGCTGCCCAATTTTGGTGAGGATAATAAAACAGGTTTCGGCCAGTACATCTTCTACTTCGTGAGGGTGCCGTAGGTACCGCCTGCAGGTGTGGTACAGTTTGGGCGCCACTTGCTCGTACAACAAGCGCTGGGCCGGTCGCTTCATTTGCTGACAGTCACGTATCAGTTGTTCGTTGATCACTACGCGGTGCTTTACTATCCAAGAGGGAAAGTAGGCGCAAATGGTTGGATGGTGGAGAGATTTTTTTGGGGAAGCCAATGCCGTACTTGGGCATTTGCCTGGCGGAAGAGCCAAGGCTGATAGGCAATCTGTAAATTGCAATAGCTTTCCTACCGAAAGCCGTCAACATGTCACACTAAATTTCGCTGCCCCAATGATGAAATGTATTTCGCTTTTTTTCTTGCTCTCTATTTACCTTGTTTCATGCGGACAGAAGAAGACAGTTGATACTACAGCCTCTGTAGCAGCACTCAGTAATAAAGTCATTCCGTTGGTTAATCATCTCGACAATCAGGATAGTTGTCTGATGGCTTTGCGATACCTGGACAGTGCTACCGAAATCAATAAAGATTGTTTTAGCTGCTATCAAAACAAACTGATGTTTTTGTACGCATTGCAGCAATTCGATAAAGCGATTGTAGCCATCAATGAATGCATAAGACTACAACCACAGGCACATGATTTGTACCTTACTGCTGGCGTGTTGTATGAAAAAACGGGCGATAGCAGCAAAGCTGCCCAATACTTTCAGCAATCCTTATTGTTGCTGAAACCTGTACTCGACAGCATGAATACTGACCATCCCGATTATGAATTGTTGATGACCAATCAAGCACTCAACCAATTGTTGCTGGGCGATAGTACAGCAGGTAACCAATTGCTGCAAGCGGTTGCAGACAGGCAACAAGCACCAGAGCAAAAAGCATCGGTATTATCATTTGCCAACCGCAGTAAAAAGGAGTTGGTGGATAAGCTAACGAAAATGCGCTGAGTTTTACAACTACATTTTCATGCTTCAATTAAGCGAAGAAAGCACGGCCGATGAAGTGTCCCGATAGCTATCGGGAGACGCCTGCCTGCGGCAGACAGGCAACGAAGTTCAATAGTAGCACTACTGCCGGGCCCATACAAAAACTGCTCTTGTGTTACCAAGAGCAGCTTTCATCCAGCACCATCTTTACTATCCATTATGCTTGTAGCAGGCCGTAGCACTGCTGTACAATTTCCAGTTCTTCGTTGGTGGGTACAATCAGCACCTGCACTGGCGATTCGGCAATGCTGATGCTGCGAATGCCGCTGCCTTCGGCACGGTTGGCTGCCGCATCAAAATGAATGCCCAAAAATTCGAGGTGGCTGCAAATGCGCTGGCGGGTATCGGCATCGTTTTCGCCCACACCTGCGGTAAACACAATGGCATCAATACCATTGAGCACAGCGGCATAAGCGCCAATGTATTTTTTGATGCGATAAGCATACAACTCACTTGCCAGTTCGGCTTGTGCATTGCCGGCCTGCACGGCAGCCCGCACTTCCCGCATATCGCTAAAACCGGCAAGGCCCTGCATACCGCTTTGCTTGTTCAGCAGGTTGTTCACCGCCTGCGGTTCATAGCCCAGCTGATCCATCAAATGAAAAATAACGGAAGCGTCAATATCGCCGGCACGGGTGCCCATCACCAATCCACTTACGGGGCCAAAGCCCATGCTGGTATCTACCGATTTGCCGGCATCTACCGCCGCCATGCTACAACCATTGCCCAAATGAATGGTGATGATTTTAGCCTTGGAGTTTTGCAAATACGCCATGGCTTGCTTGCTCACATAGCGGTGCGAAGTGCCATGAAAACCATAGGCCCGAATGCCATGCTGCTGGTAGAGTGCTTCCGGTATGGCATATCGGTAAGCCTTTGGCGGCATGCTCTGGTGAAAAGCCGTATCGAACACCGCTACCTGTTTGGCGTTGGTAAATATTTTTTCGGCTACTTCTATGCCCAGGTAGTTGGCGGGGTTGTGCAAGGGTGCCAGCGGAAACAGCTCTTTAATTTTTGCTTTCACCGCCGCATCAATAATGGTGGTGGCCGCAAAACTTTCGCCACCATGCACCACCCGATGGCCCACAGCTTCAATATCATCAGGATTGCTGATGACGCCCACTTCAGGGTCTGTCAGCAATTTGGCTACGGCATACAAACCCGCTTCGTGATCCGGTATAAAACCTTCTTGTTTGGTAATGGTTGTTGCATCGCCCTTGTACACTTTGTGGGTGATGATGGAATGATCGAGCCCGATGCGTTCGGCCAGTCCGCTACACAGCGGCTTTTCCGAAGGCATTTTAAACAGTTGATACTTGATAGAACTACTGCCTGAGTTGATAACGAAAATATACATACTGGATGTCTGATGTTAGATGTTAGATCTTAGATGTTAGATGTCTGATATCGGGGGTCGGTATTACTTCGTCCTTCTTACCTCGTCCTTCTATCTTCCTTACTACTGCTCCTGCGCCTGTATGGCTGTAATGATAACGGTGTTGTACACATCTTCCACCGTGCAGCCGCGGCTGAGGTCGTTGATGGGTTTGTTGAGGCCTTGCAGCATGGGGCCGATAGCGAGGGCACCTGTTTCGCGTTGTACCGCTTTGTAGGTGTTGTTGCCCGTGTTCAAATCGGGGAAGATGAGCACACTGGCCTGACCAGCCACTTCGGAGCCCGGCATTTTTTGGCGGCCCACTGAAGGGTCTACTGCCGCATCGTATTGAATGGGGCCTTCCACTTTCAAATCGGGGCGCTTGGCTTTGACGATGGCTGTTGCCTGCCGCACTTTGTCTACATCGGCACCTTCACCCGAAGAGCCTGATGAATACGACAGCATGGCAATGCGTGGTTCAATACCAAATGCCTGGCTGCTTTCGGCAGAAGAGATGGCAATTTCTGCCAGCTGCTCGGCAGTAGGATCAGGGTTTACAGCGCAGTCGCCAAACACCGATACCCGATCGGGCAGGCACATGAAGAAGACCGATGACACGGTAGAAATACCGGGCTTGGTTTTTACAAACTGCAGCGCCGGACGAATGGTGTGCTGCGTGGTATGCACCGCACCGCTTACCATACCATCTGCCATGCCTTTGTACACCATCATGGTACCGAAGTACGACACATCGGTCATGAGGTCACGGGCCATTTCTTCTGTCACGTTCTTGGCTTTACGCAGTTCATACAGCGTGGTCCAAAAATCTTCGTAGCACTCAGCCGTAGCGGGGTCGAGTACCGTAATCTTCGACATATCAGGAAAGAGACCGAGGCGTTTGAAGCTGGCGGTTACTTCTGCCGGATTACCGAGAATAGTGAGGCGCACAATATCGTTATTGATTAACCGGGCAGCGGCTTTGAGTATGCGGTCATCGTTGCCTTCGGGCAATACAATGTGCTTGAGTTGTGCCTTTGCCTTACGTGTAAGCTGATATTGGAACATGTGCGGCGTAATGCCTTCGGGCACATAGGTTACCATTTTTTGCTCCAGCAGTTGCACATCCATGTACTTCTCAAAACTGTTGATGGCCAGCTGAATTTTTTTGGGGTTGTCGGCACTCAGGCGAGACTGAATAGAGCCCAGGTTGGTGGTGGTGCGGAAGGTGCCCGACTTCACCGAAATCAATGGTACAGCAGATTGTGAGCCTTCTACCAAACGCATGATTTGTGGTTCGGGCTCGATGCCGCCAGTAAGTACAATGCCTGCTACTTTAGGATAGTTAGCAGAAAGATTGGCCTGCATGGCTCCAATGATGATATCGCCCCTGTCGCCGGGCGTTACAATCAGCACATTTTCAGAAATATGGCTCAAAAAGTTGGGCAGGTGCATGGCACCGGTAATGAAATTATCTACCTGATTGGTCAACAGGCTTTCACCAGCCAACACTTTGCCACCAATTTGCTCTTGTATTTCCTTTACCGTAGGGCTTTGCAAGCCCTTGCTTTTGGGTATCACACACAGCAGTGTCTCATTACCGAGTTGTCCGCTCAACAAGGCCTGTACATCATCCACCATGTCTTTTGCCACTTTGTTTACCACCACGGCCAACACTTGTACGTCGTGGCTTAAAAAAGTACTGAGCACGGTTTGTACATTCTGTACAATTTGGGCAGTGCTTTTGCCTTGGCCCGACACCACTATAATCACCGGTGCACTCAGGTTGTTGGCAATGGCTACGTTGGCTTCAAATTCAAACGCCGTGCCTTCGCCCAAAAAGTCGGAACCTTCTATCACGGTGAAGTCATTGCTTTCTTCCAGCGCCTTCACTTTGTTGATGATAAGATCGATGATTTCGCCGCGGCCTTCGTTTTGCATTTGCTGCAGTGCCTGGCTGCGGGTAAATGCATACATGTCTTCGTAAGGCGTACTTACACCAAAATGCTGTATCACGGTTTCAATGTCCGCATCTTTTTTGTCGGCACTTTCTTCGTTGATGATGGGTTTGAAATACGCCACTTTGCGGGCCTTGCCCAAGAGCATGTGCAGCACACCGAGTGCTACCAGCGACTTGCCGCTATACGGCTCTGTAGTGGCGATAAATATTGTTTTTGCCATGGTAATGGATTGATGTTTTGCTTTTGCAACCGTTGAGGCAAAAGTAGCCTTTCGGCCAGGCAGGAAACCTGCGCTATATCAGGCAATAACATGAGGTGGCGCAGATTTTTTTGAGGCTTGCCTACCAGCAGTGGGCTATGCTGAAGCAAGCAAACGATTGCGTAACGGATGACTGCTGTAAGATACACTTCGCCCCCGAATACCAGCATGGCCTTCGCCGGTCCGCAGCCCTTACCTTTGCCGCTACAATTTGTACAACCGGAGCCCGTCTCCATCAACCCCTGTATATGCAAACAATGTACCTGCGCAAAAAAATTGCGCCCCGTGTAGAAAATGGTCACCCCTGGATTTTTGCCAACGAAATAGATACGGCCCGCAGTACCACAGCCACCACACCCGAAGCCGGTGATATTGTGGAAGTACGCAATGCGCAGGACAAATTTGTAGGCTACGGCTACATCAACCCCAAAAGCCAGATATTGGTGCGACTGCTGAGCCGCAACCAGAAAGATGTGATTGACGAAGCGTTTTTTCATCGTCGCATAGCCGAAGCATGGGCCTACCGCCAGCACATTGGCTATACCGAAAACTGCCGCCTCATTTTTGGCGAAGCCGATGAAATGCCGGCCCTCATCATCGATAAGTTCAACGATTACTTTGTATTGCAAACGCTGGCTTATGGCATGGAAGTATGGAAGCCCGCCATTGTAAAAGCCCTCAACAGTATTTTTTCACCCAAGGGTATTTATGAAAGAAATGATGTACCCGTTCGGGAGCTGGAGGGCCTGCCGCAAATCAAAGGCTTTTTGAGTGAGCCCTTCGATACCAATATCATCATCAACGAAAACGGCCTCAAATTTCACATTGATATTTTAAATGGTCAGAAAACGGGCTACTTCCTCGACCAGCAGGACAATCGCCGGGCCATTCAGCACATTGTAAAAGGCGCCGATGTATTGGAAGCATTTTGCTACACCGGTACGTTTAGTGTACACGCCGGGCACTATGGCGCCAAAAGTGTACTGGGCCTCGACATCAGCGAAAATGCGGTAGCGCAAGCCCGCCGCAATGCCGAGCTCAACGGGCTGCAAAACATTTGTCAGTTTCAGGCGGTGAATGCCTTTGATGCGCTAAAACAGTGGACAAAAGATGGTCGTCAATACGATGTGGTTATACTCGACCCGCCAGCCTTTACCAAGAGCCGCGAAAACATACAGAAAGCCATTACGGGCTATAAAGAAATCAACCTGCGGGGCATGAAGCTGGTGAAGCCGGGTGGCTTTTTGGTAACTGCCAGTTGTACCAACCTGGTGCAGCCCGATTTGTTTTTGCAAATCATCGACATGGCAGCCAAAAATGCCCGCAAAAAACTACGGCAGGTGACCTATCAAACACAGGCCAGCGATCACCCCATTGTGTGGGGCATGGAAAACACCGAGTACCTGAAGTTTTTGATTGTGGAAGTGAAGTAGATTTAATAAAAAGATTTTCTACCATTTCACACACCAACATTTTTTTATGAAAAGAGCAATGCTACTGTTGCCGATGTTTTTGCTTGGCCTGTTTTCATTTGGGCAAGATGTTGATGGTTATTATATCAAAAAATCGGGCGATACCATCAGAGGAAAGGTGAAACTGCCGCTGCTGCCTAAACTCAAATTGGGCGCTTCTTCTCAAATTACATTTGACCCCCTGGCTAAGGAAGCAGTGAAGGAAGCAAAGGAAATAGACTATGCTAATCTTACATTCGACTTCCGGTTTTCGCAGGGGGGGAGAGAAGCATGAAAAAATTGACCGGTTAAAAGTCAAAGGTTTCGGTTTCTTATATGAAGCCCACCAATATGACTTTATCAGTTGGGATGTAACAGCGAACAAGCAAATGTATCTGATACCCGCCACTGGTGATGTGGCGCCAGATGGTGTGTATTTTATTTTGCGAAGTGTAGAAGGCGCTTGGCCGGTTTATTCTTTGTTTCAAGAAGTTGAAATGTCGAGAAAATCATGGAATAATAATGGCGGGCCTTCTTCCCCAGCTATCAACAAATCATACGATGGAAATGCTTTAAAGAGAGACGTTATTTTCGAGCATCCCACCAAAGGACTTTTGTACATATCTGATCAATATCCTTTGTTGATGAAGCAGGCACAGGTTCCTCAGTTTCTCCAATTGGAACAGGCCTTCATGCAAACACTCAGCAGCAAAGAAACCATGCTCGATATCGTCAAAAAATACAATGTCTGGGCGGCCAACAATCGCTAGTACATTAGCTTTTGTCTCTTAGAAAAAAAGAATACTGCAGTTATTTGAAAATTGTTACTCCGCCAGCAACGCCTGCATCGTTGCATAAAATTCCTTTTTGAACGCCTCAAAATATTCCGGTGCACCGGGGCCGTAAAAACCGTTGTGTACTTTGCGTACCCGGCCTTGCTTATCAATGAAAATAGTGGTTGGAAAATATTTGATGTCGGTAAGCTGTGGCAGGGTTTTAGCCGCCTTGTCGGGGTCGGCGCTTTTTACACCTGTTATCAGCATGGGGTAGCGAACATTAAAACGTTGTTTGAATTTACGCAGGCTGGCGGCGCTTCGGGTAAAATCAGTACTCAGTTCATACGCCAACGACACAATTTCTACCTGCGGCATTTTTTGCCCGTTGTAGTAGTCGCTCAAAAATTTTGTTTCGTCCATACAGTTGGGGCACCAGCTACCCATAATTTGTACAATGGTCACTTTCCCTTTGAAGCGGTCGTCGGTCAGGCTTACCATGTTGCTGTCCAAATCGGGAAAGCGAAACTGCAGGCGGCTTTCACCCGACTTCATACCGGCGGCGGCGGCCGTTACATCTGGCAGACTGGCTTTAGCATCCCGCATGGCTTTGAAAGCATCGCCGGGGGCATTGCCGCTAAAAAAAACACCATTCACAATGCTGTCTTGCGAAGCTTGAGCTTTGAATGCATAAATATGAGCACCGTCAAAAGCAGTGAGGTATAATTCCTTTCCACTCACCCTACCTTCTAAAAAGCGGTAATCGCCACTGGGGTTGATGATGGTGCCGGTGAGGCGGTTGCCTTGCTGCTTCAATTCTGCAATAGCAGGGCGCCAGCTGCCATCGGCCCGTTGAAACTGCATGGCCCAGCGGCCGCTCAGGTTGGCCACGGGTGGCTGTACCTTGCCGGGTATTCGGGGACCATCGGTTTGCTGGCCGGTTACCTGCCAGCGTTGGTATTCGCCAGATGTGCCTTTCAGCAGCCAGCCTTCTAGCTGCGTTACCGATTGAATGCGAAAACCCAAGCGGGTTTCAAACAATGGCATATCAAAATGCAGCGAGTCGCCCGACAGACGCAGGTTGTTTATTTCCAGTGTTTCAGTATCGTTGAGAAAAGCCAGCACATAGTGGCTACCCTGCTGCTGCAGATTTGCCTGCACATATACGGGCAAACCACCGGGGCGGCTAAGGGTAAACAACCATTTACCGCTTTGCAGTGGCTGTGCCTGAGCCATGCTCAGCAGGCTTGTTGCCAGAAGGCCAAAAAGAATCCGTTTCCAAAACATGGCACAAAACTGCGGCATTCCACAACATGGGCATGCTATCTAATTTGTAAAAAGCGGAATAACGGACATAAAAATGCCGCTGGAAAAACAGCGGCTGTCAGCATTTACTTGGCTACCTGAAACTTGTTGCTTTCCAGCAATCGGCCGGAGGCATCCCGCACCTGAAAAATGTATATGCCGGTAATAAAATCGGTCAGGTTTATTGTGAGGCGGTTACTGTTGATGGCCTGACTGCTCACTTTTCTGCCCAAAAAAGAATAAAACTGAATAACAGAACCTCTTTCTACAGGTTGTTTAAACTCAAAATTGATAAACGCCGAAGCGGGGTTGGGAAAGAAGTGTACCAGTTTAGACTCCGCAGCATTACCCGTACCCAA
The DNA here is from genome assembly GCF_009740285.1 of Phnomibacter ginsenosidimutans. Taxonomy (GTDB): domain Bacteria; phylum Bacteroidota; class Bacteroidia; order Chitinophagales; family Chitinophagaceae; genus Phnomibacter; species Phnomibacter ginsenosidimutans. The sequence goes on along the minus strand of NZ_CP046566.1, from coordinate 839,332 downwards.
GCTTTTTTGAGCAAAGCCGGCCTGCGCCAGGGTGGCAAAAACGAGTATCGCAACGAATTTCTTCACGGATTCTTATAAAGGTAGGCCAAAGAAATAACTTTTTGTGCAAATTTTCAAGGTTAAACATTGAAAAAGCCCCCGCTGTAAGGCAGGGGCTCTGTCAATTTTTTGTTACCAGCTTAAGCCAGCTCCGCCAATTTGGCCTGGATAGCGGCAAAATCAGGCAGGTCGCCGGCGCTTTCCAACACCTCTGCGTAGGCAATATTGCCGTCTTTGTCTACAATAAAGGCTGAACGCTTGGCTACGCCACGCATGTCGAGCACAAAGTTTTCGTACAGCGCACCGTAAGCAGCAGCCGTGTCTTTGTTGAAGTCGCTCAGCAACTGAAAGTTGAGGTTTTGTTCTTCTTTAAACTTACCGAGGGTAAACAGTGAGTCTACACTGATGCCCAATACTTCGGCATTGGCATTGTTGTACACGCCAATATTGTCGCGGATATTGCACAGTTCAGTGGTGCACACGCCTGTAAATGCCAGTGGGAAAAACAGGATCAACACGTTTTTGCCTTTGTATTGCTCCAGACTCACTGGTTGCTTCTCTGTATTGAACAGGGTAAAATTGGGGGCCGCCTGGCCTACCGTTACTGCCATAATGTGATTGTTTTTGATTTGAGGATGCAAATAAAACTCAATAACAGCGGTACGGCAAAAAGGTTATTGCAGCCGTGGAAAGGATGGGAATAGACAGGCTTGCATTGCCGTCGATTGGTTATTTTCGCCGCATGATCAGCCAACTGACCGGTCGTTTTTTACACAAAACGCCTACCCGTGTCGTCGTAGACGTACAAGGCGTGGGGTACGAACTGCAAATCAGCCTCAACACTTATTCTGATATTCAGGCAGCCGACAGCGGCACCCTGCATACCTACCTCAAGGTGGCGGAAGATGCTTTTACCCTGTATGGATTTAGTGAGATGGCCGAACGGGAAGTGTTTCTAAAGCTCATCAGCGTTTCGGGAGTGGGTGCTGGCACGGCCCGCATGATGCTCAACAGCATGAAGCCCGTGGAAGTGGCCCACGCCATCAGCACCGGTCAGGTAAAAACCCTGGAAGCGGTAAAAGGCATCGGTAAAAAAAACTGCCGAACGGATTGTGCTGGAGCTCAAAGACAAAATGGGACAGGTACAGGCCGGCCATCAGCCCACATCCACCTTATTGCCCGGCTACAATACGGCAGATAAAGATGCGTTAGATGCTCTGCTGGCACTGGGCATTGCCAAAGCCCCGGCCGAGCAGGCCCTGCGCAAAGCAGCAGCGGCATTACCGGCTGGCTATACCGTTCAGGATTTAATCAAACAAGCACTAAAAGCTATCTGATAAAAGTTTTATTTTACAACATCACTTTAACCCCCTTCCTATCGATTAAATTCTACGCGACCAAACTAATTGTGCATTGTCACTCAAAGCGTTTTTCAGTGTTCTACTGTGTAGTTGTAGTGTTGCCTTGCTGCTGAGCAGCGAGCCAGCAAAGGCGGAGCCATTTCGGAAATTCAAATTCGACGATACCGATTCTACCAAAAAGATAGCCTCCGATTTCCCATCAGCGACCGCCGCGGCGATCCGTATTCCGGCTACCGCCGCAACCCCTTCGATCGCCCGATACCGGCTATCTCAAGCAAAAAATTGAGTACGACCCGGTAACCAAACAATACTACATCAGCGAAAAAATTGGCAACTCATATTACCGCAAGCCCACGGCCATTACCTACGAAGAATTTATGCGGCTGCGGGGTCAGCAAATGGAGATGGAAAACTTCATGCGCCGCAGCAATACCAACCTTACCCTGAACCGTAAGTTGGTAAAACCTCAGCTCCGCATGTTCGATGATTTGTTCAACCGCATTTTCGGCAATGGCAAAATCATCATTCAACCCAATGGTAATGTTGATTTGACCGCCGGATATCAGGGGCAAAACACTAAGAACCCAACCCTGCCCGAACGTGCCCGTAAATATGGCACGTTCGATTTCGACATGAATGCGCAGTTCAACATGGATGCCAATATTGGCGACAAAATGAAACTGCCCATCAACTTCAATACACTGGCCAATTTCGATTTTGAAAACCAGCTGAAGCTTGACTACAAAGGCCGCTCCGATGAAATCATCAAGAGCATTGAAGCGGGTAACATGAGTTTTGCCACCAAGGGCACACTCATACAAGGAGCACAGGCTTTGTTTGGTATCAAAACACAATTGCAGTTTGGCAAACTCTATGTAACCACGGCATTGGCCAACATGCAGAGCCAGCGCCAAACGGCCAACTACCAAGGTGGTGCAGCACTAAGCAACTTTGAAAAGAAACTCGACGACTACGACGAAAACCGCCACTTTTTGTTGGCACACTATTTCCGCAACCAGTACAACCGGGTGATGAGCACCTTGCCCTTTGCGCAAAGCCAGGTACAAATTATGCGCCTGGAAGTATGGGTAACCAACCGCACGGGCCAAACCACCGACAGCCGCGACGTAGTTGGTCTCATGGATTTGGGCGAACGCTATCCTTTCAACCAAAACATACCTACGCTGCCAGGCGATAGCCTGCCCAGCAATGGTGCCAACGGTTTGTATGGCATCATCAACAACGACAACTTTCGCAACCCTGCCAACACCACCAACCTGCTGATGCAACGGGGCATGAAACCTGTTCAGGACTTTGAAAAAACATTTGCCCGCAAACTGATAGAAGGTACCGATTACATTTTCAACCGGCAGGCAGGTTTTATCAGCATCAACCAGTTTTTGCAGCCCGACGAAGTACTAGGCGTGGCCTTTCAATACACCAGTAACGGACGTGTATTTCAGGTGGGCGAATTTGCACAGGATGTAGCCCTCGATACGGCCCGTGGTATTCAAAAAGTATTGTTCCTGAAATTGCTGAAAGCCACCAGCCAGCGCCCCAACCTGCCCATATGGGACCTGATGATGAAAAACGTGTACAGCCTCGACCAGTACAATATTCAGCGGGAAGGTTTTAAGGTAAACGTGTTGTATCAGGAGCCCAGCGGTGGTGAAAAACGCATGCTGCCCGAAGGCGACGAACCGGGCCGCCCCTTGCTGCGCATTTTGCAGCTCGACCGCCTCAACAACCGCAACGATCCGCAGCCCGATGGTGTGTTCGATTTCATTGACAGCTTTACCGTACAACCGCAGCAGGGCCGCATCATCTTCCCGGTACTCGAACCTTTCGGCAGCGACCTTCGCCGATTGGCTTTTGCAGGCCAACCACAATCGGTGTGGGAGAAATATGTGTTCCAGTCTTTGTACGATACCATCAAGGCTATTGCACAACAGAACTACGCTAACTACAACCGATTTATGCTGAAAGGCCAGAGCAAGGCTTCCAGCAACGATGATATTTACCTCAATGCCATCAACATTCCACAGGGCTCCGTTTCTGTAACCGCCGGAGGCCAATTGCTGAAGGAAAATGTGGACTACGTGATTGATTACAGTTTGGGTAAACTCACGGTAATCAATCAGGCCATCAAAAGCAGTGGCGTACCTGTGAGTGTGAACCTTGAAAACAACACTGGTTTCGGTTTGCAAAACCGGGGATTTTTTGGTATGCGCCTCGACTATCTGGCCAACAAAAACCTGACCTTGGGTGGTACCATGATGCGCTTGGGCGAACGGCCATTCTTTACCAAAATGAACTATGGTGAAGACCCCATCCGCAACCGCATGTATGGTGTTGATTTCAATTACAAAAATGATTGGAAACAGCTCACCCGCTGGCTCGACAAGCTGCCGTTTTACAGCACCAATACGGTGTCCAACATTCAGGCATATGGTGAAGCAGCCATGCTGAAGCCCGGCCATCCGCCACAAATTGGTAAGGGTGAAAACGGACTCATTTACCTGGATGACTTTGAAGGTACCCGTGCCAATATTGATTTGCGTTTTCCCTTTGTGGGATGGACGCATGCCACCACGCCGCATGGTAGTTTTTTTGCAGAAGCCGACTCGAACAATGCCCTCATTTACAACCGTAACAGAGCCAAGCTAAGCTGGTACCAGATAGAGCCGGTGATGCAAGACAGCCGCAACCCCAATAACCCCATTAAGAACCGTGATTTGCTGAGCGACCCAAGGGTTCGGCAGGTGAGCAACCAAGAGCTTTTCCCCCGCCGTACACCGCTGCCAGGCACCAACCAGCTCATTACTTTCGATATGAGTTTTTACCCCAAAGAAAGAGGGGCTTACAACTATGATACCCGTGGTGCTTTCATCAATAATGATGGCACTTTCCGTAACCCCAGAGACCGCTGGGGTGGCCTGATGCGTTCCATTGACCAAACCGATTTTGAAAGCGCCAATATTGAGTTCATTGAATTTTGGGTGCAGGATCCGTTCATGAAAACACCCAACTTCCCCAATGGCTACACCAACACAGCCGGCGGACAGTTGTACATCAACCTCGGCAACATTTCGGAAGACATTGTAAAAGACAGCCGTCGTTTTTATGAAAATGGTTTACCTACACCATCGCAACCCAACCTGGCGGTAGACAGCAGTACTGTGTGGGGTAAAACACCCATTAACCCCAACCAGATTACACAAGCCTTTAGCAACGACCCCAATGACCGGCCTTTTCAGGATGTGGGTTTTGATGGCCTGAATGATGATGAAGAAAGATTGCGTCGCCGCGATGATTTTCTTACACCGCTGCAAAGCATTTTGGGCCCTGCTGCCTTTCAACGCCTGAGCACCGACCCCAGTGGCGACAACTTTGTAAACTACCGCGACGGCCGCTACGATGCCAGTGGCGCCGGCATTTTGCGTCGCTACAAAGACTTTAACCTTAACCAGGGCAACTCTCCGGTGAGCAATGAAAGCGACCTCGTAGTGGCAAGCACGTTATACCCCGATAACGAAGACCTCAACCGCGACAACACGCTGAATGAAGGCGAAGAATATTTTGAATACAAAGTAGACTTTACCCCACAAGCCTTGCAGGTGGGCCAAAACTTTATTACAGACAAACGCATCGTTAGTATTAAATATGAAAACGGCACTTCTGGTACCGAAACCTGGTATCAGTTCCGCATTCCTATAGCCCGCTATACCAAGAAAGTAGGCGACATACCCGACTTCAAAAGCATTCGCTTTATGCGGATGTACATGCACGGTTGGGAAGACAGCGTAACGCTGCGATTTGCCCGCCTCGATTTGGTACGCAACAACTGGCGCCAGTTTGCGTTTGAACTGAGCCGTAATGGCACGTACAACAGCACGGTCAACAACACCTTTACCAGCATTAATACGTTGGCCGTGAACATTGAAGAAAACGACCGCCGTACGCCCATTCCGTACCGCATACCACCAGGTATTGAGCGGGTACAGCAGCTGGCCAATGGCGGCGTCAATATTTTGCAAAACGAACAGGCCCTGAGTATGCAAATACGCAACCTGTATCGTGGCGAAGCAAGAGGTGTATTTAAAAATTTCAACAACGACCTGCGCCAGTACAAGCGGCTGAACATGTTTATTCATGCCGAAGAACTGGTAAACACCGACCCCGCTTACAGCCCGCTGACTGATACCAGTTTGTATGCCACCGTTCGCATTGGTCAGGATGTGTTGTCGAACTATTATGAAATTCGGATTCCGCTGAAAATTACCCGTCCATCGGGCCCCAATATTTCGGCCGATACCATTTGGCCTACAGCCAACAACCTCGACTTTAGCCTGGAAGAACTGATAGCCCTGAAAGACCGGCGCAACAAAAGCAACGGTTCGCCCACCCAGTTTTATGAAGAGAACATCAATGGCCGGGTGTATGGCTTGTATGGCAACCCCAACCTGGGTGAAGTACGTACCATTTTTGTGGGTGTAGACAACCCCGACCGCCCCGACGGCCCCAATTTGAGTGCCGAAGTATGGATAAACGAACTGCGCCTCAGCCAGATAGATGAAGAAGGAGCCTGGGCTGCTACCGGCCGTGTAGACATTCAACTGGCCGACCTGGGCACACTCAGTGTGGCCGGCAGCCACCGCAGTGTGGGCTGGGGTACTATTGAACAACGGGTAAATGAACGCAGCCGCGAAGCCACCACGCAGTTTGATGCCAGCCTGCAAATAGATGCCGGAAAACTGGTGCCCAAATCGGTAGGCATCAGCATACCCGTGTATGCCAGCCTGAGCAAAATGATGATTACCCCCGAGTACGACCCTTACGATAAGGATGTACGCATGAAAGACAAACTGCGCAATTGTGATAATTGCGACAGCATTAAACAAGTAGCCCGTGAGGAACACACTACACAAACGCTCAACATCAGCAACATGCGGTTGATGCCCAAAGCAGGCAAACCCGTTCGCTTTTACAGCCCCAGCAATTTCGATTTCACGTACAACTATTTAAGCCAGAAAGTAACCTCTCCCATCATTACGCAGGATTTGGTAAAACGCCATCGGGTAGCAGTGGGTTACGCATACAGCACACAACCCAAATACATTGAGCCATTCAAAAAACTGATTAAAACACAATCGCCCTGGCTCACATTCATCAAAGATTTCAACTTTAACCCGGCGCCGAATACAGTGGCCGTTCGTTGGGATGTAAACCGGCAGTTTGGCAGATATGTGCCCCGCATTGTGAACACCTTCGACAATAAAATAGATCGTGTAGACAGCACCTACGACAAGTACTTCAACTTCGATCGTTTCTATAGCTTCCGCTGGGATATGAGCAAGTCGTTCAACGTAGATTTTACGGCACTAAACAAAGCCCGGGTAGATGAGCCGGCCGGCGAAATCAATCAGGCCTGGAAACGCGACAGCATCCGGACCAACTTTTTGAAAGGTGGCCGCAATGTAAACTACGATCAGACTGTGGTGTTTGCGTACACCTTGCCTACACAAAAGTTCCCCTTCCTCGATTGGGCCACAGCCCGTGCCACGTACACGGCCCGCTACAAATGGGCCGCCAGTAGTTTGCTGGCACAGCAGCTCAATCAGGGCAATATTTTGGAAAATGGTGCCGACCGTATGCTCAATGGTGAGCTTGATTTTACCAAGCTGTACATGAAGAGTAAATGGCTGGCAGCATTGGAAAATGAACCTGCCCCGAAGCAAAAAAATGCACAAGACACGGCCAGCAAAAAAGACCGCAGCAAAGCCAAGAGCATTGGCAAAAATGCAAAGTCCGTTACAGATAGTTTGACGGGTAAAAAACTCAGCAAAGCCGAACGCAAAAAAGCCCGCAAACTACGCCGCGATGAACGCCGCAAGGAAAGGCAAAACCGCAGCTACGAAGTAACCGGTGCTGCAAGAGTAGCGGGCAAACTGCTCACCATGGTGAAGCGGGCTTCTGTAAACTATGGTGAAGTGTTTAACAGCCGTATACCGGGCTATACCGACAGTACACAATACCTGGGCAATAACTTCCGCAGCAAGGCACCTGGGCTGGGTTATATCATGGGCCAGCAACCCGATACCAACTACCTCAACAAGTTTGCACAAAAAGGACTGGTGACCCGTGATCCGCTCTTCAACCAACTTTTTGCGCAAAGCTTCGATCAGAAGCTGAACATACAGGCACAGCTGGAGCCCTTCAAAGAATTTACCATCGACCTCAACCTCGATAAGTCTTTCTCAAAAAGCTACACCGAACTGTTTAAAGACACCACCGGTACCGCTGGCCATGCGCACCTTACACCGTATGTAACAGGTGGCTTCAGCGTTACCTACATTGCCTTCCAAACCCTGTTCGAAAAGTTTGACCCGAACCGCACCAGCACCATGTTCCAAAACTTTGAGAACTACCGCAAAGACCTGAGCCTGCGGGTGGCCGAGCAAAACCCGTACTGGAAATCGGGCGGCTCACTCATAGAAGCAGATGGCTACGCAAAAGGCTACAACCGCTATGCACAAGATGTACTCATTCCAGCCTTTATAGCAGCTTATACCAACAAGAGCCCGAATGATGTAGCCTTGATTGACCAGAACAATTCCAGCATAACTGCGAATCCGTTCCGTGGCATTAAAGCCAAGCCCAACTGGCGCCTCAACTTTACCGGCCTCACCCGCATTCCGGCACTGCAAGAAAAGTTCAGTTCTATCAACATCACCCACTCTTATCAGGGCAGGTTGAGCATGAACTCGTTTACCTCGGCGCTGTTTTATCAGGATCCGTTCCGGGTGGGTTACCCATCGTTTATAGATACAACCAGTGGCAACTACATTCCGTTCTTCCTGATGCCGAACCTGAGCATCAGCGAATCGTTTGAGCCTATTATTGGTGTCGACTTTACCACCACCAGCCAGTGGAATGCCCGCTTTGAATACCGCAAGAGCCGCCAGCTGAGCCTGAGCCTGCTCGACTACCAGCTGAGTGAGGTAAACAGTACCGAATACATCTTTGGTACCAGCTACCGCAAACGGGGTATGAAACTTCCTTTCCGACTACCGAAATTCCTGAACAAAGAAGGCGGTAAAGAATTGGAAAACGACATTACATTCCGCTTCGATTTTAGCATTCGGGATGATGCCACCAGCAACAGCCGCCTCGACCAAAACAGCAGCTTTAGTACGGCAGGGCAAAAAGTCATCAAGATTAATCCGAGCATTGATTACATCATGAGCAACCGGGTAAACATTCGCTTGTTCTTCGATCAGATGCGCAGCATTCCGTACATCAGTACCTCGGCTCCTACTACCAACACCCGTGCCGGTGTGCAGGTGCGTATTTCGCTGGCACAATAGATGATAGTTGATGGTTGGTAGTTGGTGGGAAGAAGAAAATCTACTACCTGCATCTTTCACGAACTACTGATTTGTGTAGTTAAAAATAAAACGTCGGTCATCCTAAGTATGGGATGACCGATGTTCATTTACAGCAAACCTTCGCCCACTAACGTCTACTATCCGATGCTTCGTTCCTCAGCATGACATAACACTTGTCTCTGACATCCAACATCTGTCATCTAACATCTCCTTCCCCTACCAACTACCCACCACCAACCATCAACTAAAAAAGTCTTCCCTGCTCTCCCGGCCGGCGAAAGCGGCTGCTGTCGAGGTTCCAGCGTTCAGCATTGAGGCCATAACGTTTGTTGTATTGCAGAAACTGTTGCCGCACCAATTCGGCCACCGGCCCTTCGCCCCTCATGCGGATACCAAAGCGACTGTCATTCACTTTACCACCGTGTGCATGCTCAATTTGGTGCCACACTTTATCGGCCCTGTCGGGAAAGTTTTTATACAACCAATCATGAAACATCAGCTTCACCGATCCGTTGAGCCGGATGAATGTGTAAGCACTAAACACGGCACCATTGTCGGCAGCAGCCTTTATGATATTGGGCATTTCATGATCGTTGAGGCCCGGTATCATAGGGCCAAGCATCACGCCCATGCGTACACCTGCATGGCTCAGTTCATGAATGAGCCGCAAACGCTGTGTGGCGGTAGTAGTGCGGGGTTCCATCACCCGCCGCAAATCTTCGTTGAGGCTGGTGATGCTCACCAAAATGCTGATGAGATTTTTAGCCGCCATCTCCTGCAGCAAATCTTTATCCCGCAGCATGCCGGCATTTTTGGTAATCATACCCACGGGCTGATTAAACTCGTTGCACACTTCCAGCAGCTGGCGGGTAAGCCGAAAGCGCTGCTCTGCCGGTTGGTAGCAATCGGTATTGCCACTGAGGCTAATGGGCGTCGCATCCCACTTGGGATGCAGCAAAAATTTGCGCAGCAGCTGCGGTGCATTTTTCTTCACAATAATCTTGCGTTCAAAATCGAGGCCGGCGCTGTAACCCCAGTATTCATGAGCATTGCGGGCATAGCAGTAAATGCAGCCATGCTCACAACCCTGGTACGGATTCATGCTGTAAAACATGCCCACATCAGGGCTGTCAACTTTATTCACCAGCGTTTTGGCGTTGTCTTCCAAATACACCGTGGCTTCGTTGGCTACGGTCCATTCATCAATGGCTTCGATGTGCTCCTGCACCCGGTGATTTTTCAAAAACCGGTTGAGTGTATTGATTTGTGCACCACGTCCTTTTACATACGGTGTAGCAGCCGCATCGGCAGCGGCTGGCTTGGGGCGGGCATTGGGGTGTTGTTGCTGGGGCATGTGGTTAAAACAAGAGGGTTTGTACCGGCGGTGCCGCTACCGGTTGGGCAGCAAAAGCAAAGCGGGTCAGTAGCGAAAATTGTGTTGCCTGTGGGGGCCGCTTCAGCAGCAGGGCTTCGCTGGCTACGAAGCTGCCGCTGAATGGGGTGTGCCGGTATTGCCGCCAGCCTTTTTCATATTGCCAGGGCTGTAGCTGCCGGGCCAGTGTGAGGTAAGGGTCTGCCATGTAATGCGCTTTATTAAACTGACTCAGCCGCAGCATCGATTGCAAAGGCAACAGTTGCTGCAGCAATTGCTGAATACCATTTTTGGTAGCCACCTGCACAAATACCGTATGCGTAGGCAGGCTGCCAAAGCCATGCAGCTGCACCAAAAAAGGCGCCTGATGACAGAGCAAGTCCTGCAGTTTCTTTTGCAAGGCCGCTTCGCTCATGGCAAACTGCTGAAACCGCATCAGCGGAATCGTAGGTTCTTCGGCCACCGCATCGGGGCACTGGTATTGCTGCGCAAAATCTTGCTTCAACTGCAACAGCTGCTCGTACAAATCGGGGTGCGGTTGCAACACCAATCTGTAGTCCGTGAGAGGCAATGCATAGCGGCTACTGCGTACAGCAGGCTTGCGTTCATGCGCCGGGTAAGCTGCCATACATTAGTGTTTGTGCTGGTGAATGGAATACGTAACCACACCCCAGGTTTGAAAATCGCAGAACTCGGTGAGCTCTACATCTTTGTACCGTTTGTGCTCGGCACACAACCAGGCTTTGTTGAACTGCTGTTTGTAGCGCCGCACCATCAACTCGCCGTTGAGGATGGCCACAATAATTTTGCCGCTGGCCACTTTTATGCTGCGGTCTACCAGCAGCACATCGCCAGCATAAATGCCTGCGCCTTCCATGGCATCGCCTGCCATGCGAAAGAAAAACGTAGCCGGTTTGTTGCGTATCAACTGCTCATTCAGGTCGATGCCCCGCTCCATATAGTCGTCGGCGGCGGCACCAAAACCTGTGGCATTGGCCGTTTTCACATCCAGCTGTGTAAAGGCCTTTGTGCCCCGGTAGGCACTCTCATGCAGGGTTTCCTCATCCATTGTACTTCCAATTGTTGCGCTAAATTATTTAGTATTTTTATACTCAAATAATTAGTTTTGCAAAATAGTTGTACACAGGGTTAGTAGCGGCACCGCTCCGGTGGAGTGGCCGGCCGGGCGGCTCCGTGCATCCTCTTTTTTGTATGAAAGCCATCGTCGATTGCAATAGTTTTTACTGCTCCTGCGAACGCCTGTTTAAACCCAAACTGGCGCAGCAACCCGTGGTGGTACTCAGCAACAACGATGGTTGCATCATTGCCCGCAGCGACGAAGCCAAGGCCCTCGGTGTAGGCATGGCAGTGCCTTATTTTCAAAACAAACACCTGATAGAGCAGCACAACGTGGCGGTATTTTCCAGCAACTACAACCTGTATGGCGACCTGAGCTGGCGGGTAATGGAAACCCTGCGCCAGGCCGTAGGTACCGATAAAGTAGAAGTGTACAGCGTAGACGAAGCGTTTATTGATCTTGATGACAATATGGACACTGCCACGCTCCACGCATTTACGATGAACCTGCGCCAACAGGTAGAACAGTGGACGGGCATTAAAGTATCCATTGGCGTAGCCCCTACCAAAGTACTGAGCAAGGTAGCCAACCGCCTGGCCAAAAAAAACAAAGCCATCACGAACTGTGTATTGGTGCTCAACACCGAACGCCGCATACAACAGGCCCTCGAAAAAACGGCGGTGGAAGATGTGTGGGGCGTAGGCCACCGCTATGCGCAAAAGCTGCAACGCATGGATATTACCACGGCCTGGCAACTGCGCCAGCAAAACCTGCTGTTTGCCCGCAATCACTTGGGCGGCGTGGTGGGCGAACGCCTGCTGCGGGAGCTGCAGGGCCAGCCCGTACTAGGCATGAAAGAAGAACTAACGGTAAAGAAAATGATTGCTACCACCCGCATGTTTGGCCAAACCGTAACCGACCTGCAAAGCATAAAAGAAGCGGTGGCTACCTACACCAGTCGTGCTGCCGAAAAGCTGCGCCGGCAGCATGGTGCAGCCGGTAGCATCAGCGTGTTTGTAATACCCAAAGAGCCACCGGCACCCGACGGCCGCTTTAGGCACGGGCCCACCATCAGCAGCTATATGGCATTGCCCGTAGCCACATCCGTTACCCACGAACTAATCAAACCTGCTGTACAAATGGTGGAAGCCCTCTACGAGCCGGGCAGGGCTTACAAAAAAGCGGGTGTATTGCTCAGCGACATTGTGCCCGACACTGCCGTGCAACGCAGCCTGTTCGACCATGCCATGGACGACCGCAGCCGCAAACTCATGGACATGATGGACAACATCAACTTCAGCCAGCGCAACGATGTACTGAAATACGCTGCCGGCGGCACCACCCGCAACTGGAAAATGCAGCAAAACTTCCACAGCCCCCGCTACACTACGCGGTGGAATGAATTGTTTGAGATTGGGTGAGAGATGAACTGTTTGTTGTTTGGAGTTGTGATGGTTGAAGGGAATTTCATTGTGGGTGATACCAGTCGCAACAGCGACGAAGCTCTCTACACCTCTTCTCTAGCATCTAACATCAGTCATCCAACATCTACCCTCAGCTGTCTTTCTTCGGAGGGGCAATGCGGTAGTCGTTGCGGTTGATGCCGGGTACACCCCGTGGCTTTTTGCCGGCAGTGGTATCGGCATTTTTGGCAGCGGGCTGAAGGTTGGGCGGGCTGGCTACAGGTACGGTTGATGGGTTGCCACTGGTTGTTTTCTCCGGCTGGTTGTTGAGTGATGCTGCATTGTTGGCCGCATCTTGCGACGCAGGAAGATCGGGCGGCAATACCAATCCGTTATTGTTGTATACAGCGGTATCTGCCGGGCGGCTTTCGGGCAGTGCAGTAGTACCGACAGCATTAGCCGGTGGCGGCGATGCACTAACCGGTGCCAATGGATTGGGCGATGCTACAGTGGTATCGGTCTGCACTGCAGGAGTGCTGTTGCTGGCAGGTGCAGTGGCATGGTTGGGTGTGCTGCGCTGGTACCACAGCCACAGGCCGGCTGCAGCTATTAATACAATGGCCATACCGGGCCAGCGCAAGGCTCCCGTAGGCGTACCTGCAGGCGATGTAGGTGGTGCCGGAGGCTCTGGATCATCCGGCGGCAGGTCATTATCCAGCTCACGACTGATACGGGCCCAAATGGCATCGGCCATAGCAGGCATTGCCGGCAATGCTTCAAGCTTTGCCGCAATCAACAATTCGTATGGTTGCCGTTCATTCATGCGTGGTTATCTAACAGAGGATGTCAACATTTTTTGTAAACTTTTTCGGGCTTCGCTCAGGTGCCACTTACTGGTACCCTCGCTTATCTGCAATTGCTCCGCTATTTCGCGGTGGTTATATCCTTCTACCACATACAGCACAAATACAGCATGCGTGGCGGGTGGCAGTTTTTGCACCAGTTGCAAAATATCGCCGGCGCTTATCTGTTCTATCACCGTGTGTTCAATCATTACTTCGGCTGCCGCATCCAGCTCTTCGGGGCTATCAAACTTGCTGCGGCTTTTAATATGGTCGAGGCCTTCATTTACCACAATGCGTTTGAGCCATGCATGAAAACTGCCCTTGGCCGCATCGTACTGCCGTATGTGTTTGAACACCCGCACAAAGGCCATGCTCAGGATGTCGGCCGCATCGGCTTCATCGCGGCTGTAGCGCAGCGCAATGGTCATGGCAAAATCGTACAGCGACCTATAAAGCAGCTCCTGTGCCTTGCGGTTGTTGGCTATACAACCTTCAATCATCCACGATATGTCTTGCTTGCTGGCGTTCAACGGAGCTGGCTTATTCGTTGTGTACTTCCTGTTTTCTTTTCAGCAAAATAGCAGCGCCAATGGCGGCAGTCACCAGTTTGGTAGGTTCATCCAGTTCTTTGTACATCCACACGGTTGGCTGCAAAATATCTACTACTGCAATCACGCCATCTTCTATGCGCAGCTCATAGCCGCTGAGCATGGGCGGGCCCAGCAATTTGGTGCTTTTGCCACCACCAGTGGTTACATTTTTGATATACAACGGATGGATAGTTATGCTGTCTTTGCCATCGGTAGCGTAGTAAGCAGTGCTGGCATAAGGCAGGTCGAGCAGGTTGCGGGCTGTGTCTTTGCGGCGGTCGTATTCCGATTGCATTACCAACTTCCAGGGCTGCCCATGGCTGTAGTTGTACGGCACTATAGCAGCTGAAAAATCATAGTGCTGATAATTGGTTTGCGATACTTCGCCAAAAATGCTGTTGCTTTTATACACTTTGCCTCGTTCTGTAAATGTTTCAAAAGCAAATACATCGGCCATAAGTTTTCCATCGCGGATGGCAAACTGAAATTTATTTTTTTCTGTTTGGCGCAGGTTGTCTGTTTGAATATTGAAGAAACGCAACAGCTGGTCTTGCGGACGAAAGCTGATTTGACTGGCTTGCCATTTGCTGCTCATATCCCAGCCCCGCTTCATTTCGCCGGTAATGTATGGGCCAAAATTGAGCGACTGATTAAACGTGAAGCCTTGCAGGCCTTTTACCCGCAGTTCTTCTGCTTGTGATGAAAAGGCATCGGGTACGGCTACCTTGGCTACGGTGCACGACGCAAAAAGCATTGTGGCAAAGAGTATACGAAGGGTGGTGTTGATGTTCATGCGAATGCAATATTTAAAGTGGGTGAATCGGGGATGAAAGGCAAAGAGAATCGTGTGCAGCATTGCGTAACAAAAATATACCGCTCTTCCGGACTCTTTGTCGCTTTCATTTGCCCTTTTCAACCGATTACAAAAAATATCTATTTGTGCGTGTTGGCTACAGGCATTAATCCAGGTAGCTGTATTGTGTTTTGGAATGAAAGGCTACAGCGCCACTCATGTAGTTTTTGTACTGCTTGATGAGTTGCACAGGATATCCTTTTTCATCGTAGCTGTACTGAAACGTACCGGGTATAAAAACGGGGAACCCGCCACCATACGATTTGTTTTCTGCCATCAGGTTGTTGTTGCTCATGTAGCGCAGGTAAATATCCTGCACACCCAATAACCGATACGGATTGATGTAACCATCGTAGGCAAATGTGCCACCTTCGCCGGCACCGGTAGAGCCGCGTCCATGCTCTTGAATTTTGTTGCCGTTTTGCAGGGTAAACTGATATTCGAGTGCCTGACCATTGCTGAACAGATAGTCGATGTTAACGGTTTTACCCACGGTACTTACGCCGTACGACACTGCAGCATACGTGGTTTGATCGTAGCTCTTTTGCTCCATGTGTGTTACCAATCCATTGTTGGCGTAGGTAAATTTCAAATAGCCGTATGGCTGATGCTGCCCGTTGAAATAGCGTACCTGAGTAAGCTTTCCGTTTTGGTATTCAAACTCATGAATTTGCTGCAGTTGCAAATCAACATACTGCGGCAACTTTTGATAGTAGTGAGTGGCTACCAGTTTGCCGCTGGCATTGTAGGTGTATGTTTTTCTGCTCTCGGGTTGGTACTGTCCTGCCGCTTCTCTCCATGTCTGTTCTTCTTTGAGTTTGCGGGCAGCTACAGCACCACCAAGGGCAATGGTCATGCCGGGACTAACTGCATTGGCAGGCAGTTCCATCTCATCGGTAATATTCCATTTGCGGTACGCAAAATGAAAGCGGGTAGCATCTTTGGGCAGACCTATATTGTTGAGACCGGCTTTGAGTTGCAACAACTCCTGATGGGCTTGCTGCTGTGCATCGTACCAGGTTACTTCCAGTTGTCCGTCGATGTGGTCGAATACATAGCCGCCAATATTTACCATGGGATGAATCACCACCGGTATACGGGCTGGAGAATCAAACGCCGTCACCGGATAGCCAAAACTTTCGGGTGCATCTATGGCGCCAACGGCTATCGCATCCAGTGTTACCATGCTGCTGTCTTTTACCACGCTGGCAGCTACGGGTAGCACCCGGCTGAGGCCCGCTGCTTTTGCCGACTGGCGCAACGGTGTGGCTAACACATAGCGACCGCTGGCGTCGCTGATTTTGCACTGTACAATGCTGTATTGGCCTTTGGGCAATAACAGCAATGGCGACTTCAGTTGCTGCTGCTGTACTTCAACCGACGTTTTCAGTACTTGCTGTGTGCCCGAAGTTTCTATGAGCAATTCAGCAGTAAGGTTAGCCACAGCCGGCAGCGATGTGGGCAAATTCAATTGGAGTACAATGCCTGTTTCGGTACTGCCAGGGTTATCGGGCGGGCCTTGCTGGCCGGGTGTGGGTACAATGGGTTTGCTGCAAGCCAGCAACAGCAGACAGGCTGCTGCAAAAAGAGTGATGCTGTTGAGGATGTTCTGTTTCATGGTGATGTTTTTGTGTGTTATGAATCGATTGAACAATAGCAATACCCCGGGCTTGCACAAAAGCGTTGGGTAGCCTATCACCGGTTAACAGAAGTTTAACGAAGTCCCTCCTCTTGTCTTCTTCATTACCTACTTTCGTTACCCATCTTTTTACGTTTATGCCATTCACCATTGCCATCTCTCCAACCCGTACGCCCTTGCGCAGCAACTATTGGCTGTGGGCTTTCATGGTTATCTTTTTTGCCATTTGGGTAAGCACCCTGCTGGGCACTACCGACATGAGCAACTGGCTGCTCGAAAACACCCTCACGTTTTTGTTTGTCGGTTTTTTGTTGCTCAGCTATCGCCGCTATCAGTTTAGCGATACCTCGTACCTGCTGATAGCTGTGTACCTGTGCCTGCATGTGTATGGCAGCAAGTACACCTATGCCGAAAACCCGCTGGGCTACTGGCTGCAGGACGTGTTTGATACGAGCCGCAATCACTACGATCGCATTGTACATTTTAGCTTTGGTTTTTTGCTGGCCTACCCCATGCGGGAAATGTTTTTGAAATGGGTGGGCTATCCCAAGGGTGTATCGTGGGTGCTGCCCATTGAAATTACCTTGTCGGTATCGGCTTTTTATGAACTGATTGAATGGGCTGTGGCCGATATCTTTTTTACAGCACAGGGCGATGCCTACCTCGGTACGCAGGGCGATGTGTGGGATGCACAGAAAGATATTTTTCTGGCCTTCTCCGGTGCCATTCTGGCTACTACTATTGTATCCATTATCAAGCGGGTGTTTAAAGTGTACGAGCAATAGTTTTTCAACAAAGCGGAAAGCAAAAAGCTTAAGGCTGAAAGCAGAAACGAGTAAACCGCGTTTCGAAAAATGAAATTCAACGCAAAGACACAAAGATGCTAAGTAATGTGTGGCAATAATTAGCTAGCACATTTACCTCCACTTCATTGCCGAAGGCCACAAAACCTCCGTGGTCTCTGCGTCCTCTCCCGCCTGCTGCGGGACAAGTTGTGCGAAATAAATCTCCCGTTTAAACCGCTGCGAAACAGTGTACGCAAAGCTGTTTTGCCGAAGGCCACAAAACCTCCGTGCACTCTGTGTCCTCTGTGCGAAAAACCTCCCGCCCTACTTCGGCAAATTGCGCAGCATAAATGCCCGTATGTTACCACCCATGATCTGTTCTATTTCGGAGCGGGAGAAGCCTTGCTGCTGCAGTGCCGTTACAATCAGCGGTGTGCCCGTTACGGCGAAGTGCATTTCGAATGCACCATCCCAATCGGAGCCAAGGGCCACTTTATCTACCCCAATTCTATCGGCCACATAGCGAATGCTTTTGGCAGTAGCCACGGCATCCTTGCCACACACGGCGGTTTCCCACAGGCCAATACCAATGAGCCCGTTGCGGCGGCCAATCGCATCTATCTGTGCATCGCTCAGGTTGCGTTGGTTATCACATACGCCACGTACGCCAGTGTGTGACACCAATACAGGTCCATTGTGTTCTGTCAGCACATCGCTGATGGTTTGCGGCGATGCATGTGCCAAATCCACTATCATGTGCAGGCTGTCCATTTTGCGAAGCAGTTGCCGGCCCTTGGGCGTAAGACCGCCTTTTTGCATACCATGTGCCGAGCCCGCCCATTCATTGTCGAAGAAATGCGTTAACCCGATGTAACGTACACCAGCTTTGTAAAAAAGGTCGAGGTTGCTGAGGTCATTTTCCAAGCAATGCGCCCCTTCGAGGCCCAGCATACCCGCTGTAAGCTGGCGGTTGGCGGCACGGTCTTGCAGGTATTGTTGCAGTTGGGTTTGATTCGTAATGACCCGAAACACACCATTGGAAGCGGCGGCAAAATCGTGCAGGTTTTGGCACTGACCGAGGGCTCTTTCTTTTACTCCAAACCAACACGATGGCGACCGCAGCTGCGCAAAACTGAGCAAGCCCTATTTGGTCGGAGCTGGCATCGTTTTGCTCAATGTTGATGCCAGCCGGAACTTTGCTTACCACCGTAAAAACCTGCAAAGCCATGTTGGCTTGCTGCATGCGGGGAATGTCTACATGGCCGTGATCACTTTCTTTGAGCAGGTTGCGGTCCCAGAGCAGGGCATCGCAATGCAAATCGGCAATGAACGGAATGGAATCGTACCAGCTGTTTTTGGCAAAGGGACCTTTGATGCTCACTTTGTTTTTGGAGCGGTCGATAATGCCCGGTGCCAATGCAAAAAACAGGATGGCAACAATGGCCAGTACCCCGCCGGTAATTTTCAGGAACTTTTTCATGTGGTAGTGGAATGCGGTGCTAAGATGAATGCTTTTTGAATAGCATCCGCTATTGAACGATTGCAGCATGGTTCATCTTTATTCCGATGAGACATGTGTTTTCATTACCATAAAATCCGTATTACAGGGTATCGGTGCCGTTGGTTTGGCTGATATCTTTGGTGTATGAGCAGCAACAATTCTTCGGCACGGGCCATTATTTTGTTTGATGGTGTATGCAACCTCTGCAGCAAGCAGTGTGCAGCAGGTACTCACACACGATGCTGCGGGTTATTTTCAGTTTGCTTCGCTGCAAGGTGCTGCCGGCCAGCAATTGCTGCAGCAGCATGGACTTCCGCTCACCGATTTCAATTCTTTTGTACTGATAGAAGATGGCGTGGTGTACACCCGCTCTACCGCTGCGCTGCGGGCCGCCCGGCACCTGCGGGGTTATAAGTGGTTGTACCCGTTGATAGTGGTGCCGCGTTTCCTTCGTGATGCTGTACAATCTGGTGGCCCGCAACCGCTATCGCTGGTTTGGCCACAAAAATGAATGCTGGTTGCCCCGGCCGGAGTGGCGCAGTCGTTTTCTCGATTAAGCCTGCTGATCGCCTTCGGCAATTTCCCGCTGAATGATGCGGGCAAACTTTTTTTGGTGGCGCTGCCATTGCCAAAAGCTGAGTACTACGGCACCCACCAATGCTACAGCAGCCAGCCCCGAAATAAGCGGGATAGAAATAAACCGCAGGCCAGAAAACAGCCCGACGGCCACGCCCATCATAAACAGGATGATAAAATAGCCAAAAGTGTAAATGGCTACAAACGTGGCTTTGCCACCCTTGCGTTGTTCTTCCCAGTTGCGGATAAAACGGCGTTCTTCTGTACTAATGGGCATGGCTAATAATTGATTGCGAAAATCTGTTTTATTCGCCAAAGTAGTCCACATAAATGCGGGGCGTTTCGTAGAGGCGAATTTGGTGCAATGTGCAACCGCTTATGTGCGGTGCCAGTTGCTGCCAAATGGCTTCGGCCAGCACTTCGGTGCTGCACATTTTGCCCGCCAGCCAAGGCACGTCAATGTTCAGGTTTTGGTGATCCAGCGGATCGAGCACATGCTCTTTGATGAGCTTGCTCAGGGCTTTTACATCCATAATAAAACCCGTGTCCGCATCGGGCCGGCCTTTTACGGTTACATGAATTTCATAGTTGTGGCCATGCCAGTTTTCATTGGCACAAGGGCCAAACGTAGCCTCATTTTGCTCCCGGCTCCATGCGGGATTGTATAGTTTGTGGGCTGCGTTGAAGTGTTCCACCCGAGTTAGGTATACCATGCGGCAAAGGTAGAAAGCGGATGCGGGATGTACGATGGCTGATTTGGAAGAAAGTCCGAAAGACCGGAAGTCTGGAGTCCGGAGAAACCGCCCCACCTTACGTCACCTCTCCTTTGGAGAGGCCGGGAGAGGCAAAAGACAGAAAGACCGAAAGGCGGAAAGTCAGTAGTCCGGATACGAATATCATCGGTCGGCGGTCGGCGGTGGTCGGTCGTCATCCTTCCGCTACTCTTAACAAGCTTTTTTCCCGCTGCTTCAACCTTTTTTTCGCAACATTGTAGTATTAGCCGGTAGCATGCTGCGCAATCTGTTGACGGCTTTGCCGGTGCTTAACACACTTTTAAGCCAGCAAAGTCCTTGGTTTTCTACTTCAGGAAAACAGTGTTGATACCGAAAACAAGATTTCTATGAGAGTATCTGTGTTCAGAAAAGAACACTTCAATGCTGCGCATCGCCTGCACAATCCGGCGCTGACGGCAGAGGGAGAACGCCGCCATTTTTGGTAAATGCAATTACCCCAACTACCATGGGCACAACTATGAATTGATTGTGCAGGTAACGGGAGAGATTGACCCCAAAACCGGCTATGTGATAGACATGAAAGTACTGAGCGACCTGATCGAGCGGGAAGTACACCAGCGTTTCGATCACAAAAACCTGAACCTCGACACTGATGCTTTTGTAAACCTCATTCCTACGGCCGAAAATATAGTAGTGGTGATTTATCAACTGCTACGGCCACATATCGATCCATCGCATGACCTTAAAATCAGATTGTATGAAACAGAACGGAACTTTGTGGAATACCCCGGCTAAGCAAGTGTTGGAAGAAACCGGTTTTGAAACCGCTGAAACCTTAGCCAACATGAAAGAAGTAGACGGCATTGGCCAACTCACCATTGATGAAATTGGCGACGAACATATTGCTACCAGCTACGATACACCCCTGCGCCCCGATGCGTTCGACCTGAGCGACGAGAGCAAGATGGACATCATTGAAGGACACTTCCGCGAAATCATGCTCACCCTCGGCCTCGACCTGACCGACGACAGCCTGAAGGGTACGCCCCGCCGCGTTGCCAAAATGTATGTACAGGAAATCTTCAACGGCCTCGACCCCAAGAACATGCCGAAGATTGCCCTGTTCGACAACAAGTATCAGTACAATGAAATGCTGGTGGAAAAGAACATCAGTTTCTACAGCAACTGTGAGCATCACTTTGTACCCATCATTGGCAAGGCACACGTGGCCTACATTTCCAATGGCAAAGTGATTGGCCTCAGCAAAATCAACCGCATTGTGCAGCACTTTGCCAAGCGGCCACAGGTGCAGGAGCGCCTCACCGTGCAAATAGCCAACCACCTCAAAGAAGTGTTGCAAACAGAAGACATTGCTGTGATTATTGATGCCGCCCACATGTGTGTGAGCAGCCGTGGCATCAAAGACCAAACCAGCACCACGGTGACCAGCCACTTCAGCGGCGCCTTCCGCAGCGAAGCCAAAAAGAACGAGCTGCTGCACTACATTGGCAAAATGGATAGCTAAGCACAACCATCCATCCGTTATTTTTTTCACCTGACAGTTTTTACCAGCTGTCAGGTGTTTTTATTTGGGGCTTTAGTAAATACAAGATGCTAGATGTTGGATGGTAGATGACAGAAAAATCCGTGCATCTGTGGCTTAAAATAGTTGCTGGTTATTCGTAGGTAGTTGATACGAAAAACAAAAAAATCCGCGACAATCCGTCCCCTCCGCAACAACCGCGTACCATTCATCCGTGTCCCATCAAAACGCATTTACAAATAAGCCGACGGGGTTTGCGGCAAGTGCCTTTTTTTGTAGCCATGAAACCAACGATGGTAAAACAGGCATGGCTCTATCCGCTCACAGGCATATTGCTGTTTGCGGCATGGCCCATGAGTATCCTCACTTTTCTCATAGCCTTTGCTTTTGTACCACTGCTGTGGCTCGAACGCCGCATTGGCAGCGATAGCCGTTTCTTCTGGCTCGTATGGCTCAACATGTTTATCTGGAATATCAGCACCACTTGGTGGATCCGGAATGCCTCACCACCCGGAGCAGCCGGGGCCATTATTGCCAACAGTCTGCTCATGTGTTTTCCGCTCATGGCATTCCGGTTTACCCGCCGCCATGCCGGCGATGCTATTGGCTATCTCTCTTTCATTTTGTATTGGCTCACGTTCGAATACATTCACCACAATTGGGAGCTGAGCTGGCCCTGGCTTACACTGGGCAATGCCTTGGCCAATGCGACGCCTTTTATTCAGTGGTACGAATACACTGGCACCACCGGTGGCAGCCTCTGGATTTTGCTGCTCAATGTGGCCGCGGTCTATCCACATTTTAAACTGCCGCACTACCAAAAGAAATCAGTTTTTTACCTGCGGCTGTTGGTGCTCTTTGGTCCCATCATTGTTTCTACTTTACTGGCCCAGCGTTACGAAGAACCAACCAGCAGAACAGAGCAACCCAATGTGGTTGTGGTACAACCCAACGTAGAGCCTTACACTGAAAAATTTACTAAGCCACCCGGACAACTATTGCAACAGCTCATTGATTTGAGCCTATCGAAAATAGACAGCAACACCCGCCTGCTGGTATGGCCCGAAACGGCTATTCCTGCACAGGCATGGGAGCATAAGCTACAAGATGAACCACTGTTTCAACCGCTGTATGCCTTTGCCCGTCAGCATCCGCAACTACTGATTGTAACCGGCATTGATAGCTATAAATTTTACGGCAATATCAATCCTCATAAATTCAGTGCCCGCCAAATGAGTGATGGCAGTTATTACGAAGCCTTTAATACAGCCATGGCATTGCAGGGTAATAACCCGCCTGTGCTCTATCATAAATCCAAGCTCGTTCCCGGTGTGGAAGGCCTGCCCAGCTGGCTGGGTTTTATGGGTAAATTGTTCGATGATTTTGGTGGCATCAGTGGCTCACTCGGCCGCAGCGATAGTGCTATTGCCTTTGGCGGTAGCAACAATCCATATACAGCAGCGCCCATCATTTGCTACGAAAGTATTTACAGCAATTATGTAACTGACTATGTACGGGCTGGCGCCAATGTATTAACCGTTATTACCAACGATGGCTGGTGGGGCAATACACCTGGCTACCAGCAACACATGAGCATGAGCCGTATGCGGGCCATTGAAAACCGCTTGTGGGTAGCCCGCAGCGCCAATACCGGCATCAGTTGTTTTATTAATCCTACCGGCGAAGTGCTACAAGCTCAACCCTGGGATAGACAGGCCGTGATCAAGCAAAACATCAGCCCCAATACCGAACCCACTTTTTATGCCCGCTATGGCGACTGGATGAGCCGATTGGCATGGCCGCTGGCCGTGGCACTGTTCTTGTGGGTATGCTACAAACGCTGGAAAAACCGACACAACTAACTGCCATGCAAACAAGCTCGTTTCTTTATCAGCAGCAACCCATTTTTTTCCGCAGCAGCGGCAATGGCAAGCCCGTAGTGTTGCTGCATGGCTTTGGCGAAGACAGCCGGGTGTTCGATGCTTTGCTGCCGCATCTGCCAGATGGCTATCAGTATTTTTTACCAGACCTTCCGGGTAGTGGTGCATCTCCTTTTCAACCAACCATCAGCAACAGTATTGATGCCATGGCTACCGCCGTACTGGCATTGATGCAGGCACAACAAGTATCGTCATTTACCATACTGGGCCATAGCATGGGCGGCTACATTGCCCTGGCCATGATGGAGCAACAACCAGCAGTAATCAATGGCATGGGCCTGATACACAGCACAGCTTTTGCCGATAGCGAAGAGAAAAAAATGAACCGCCGAAAAGCCATGACTTTTATGCAGGAAAATGGTGCCAAAGCATTTTTAAAAACAGCTATCCCCGGTTTGTTTGCCCCGGCATTTGTCGATACAAATGCAGCAGTGGTAGACACATTATTTCAACAAGGCAATGACTTTAGTGCAGCTGCGTTAGTAGCCTATTACGAAGCCATGATAGCCCGCCCCGACCGTACCGAAATATTGCGCCAATCACAAGTACCCGTTCTTTTTTTAGTTGGCGATGAAGACAAAGCCGTACCCATGCAAGATGTGTTGCAACAAGTGTATCTGCCAGAGCAATCGATGGTACACATCATGCGGGGCATTGGCCATATGGGCATGTTGGAAGACACTCCAGCCACGGCTCAGCACATCGCTTCATTTCTGTGCCTGCTGAATTAACGTTGTGTTGGCCCATGTACATGAGTCAACCCTTAATTTTAAGTTTCCTGTTGTACCCATTTCACCAATAAAAACTGCCACTTGTTGTCGCCCAAACATTTCCATCGCTTTTTGTTGCTCTGCACAATGCTACTGAGTGGCCTGCTGGTACAAGCCCGGCACATCAAAGGCGGCTGGATGTATTATACCTACGAAGGACAGTCCACCAACGGCAACCACAACTACCGGGTAACGGTAAAGCTGTACCGCGATTGTGAACCGCCGCAGCAAAACCAGAATGATGTCAGCATCAACATAACCGTTTTCAACAACACAACCGGTGCGTTGCAGGGCACAGTTGCGGCGCCTTTGTCCAACCAATACACACTCAATAAATCAGCTTACGATCCTTGTATCAATCCACAACCACAGGTGTGCTATGTGGTGCTCGAATATTCGACACTCATTTCTCTGCCGGCATCAGCACAAGGCTACACAATGGCGTTTCAGCGCTGTTGCCGAATTGATGGCATTGTGAATATTCTGGCGCCGTCTAATACATTGGGTAATACATACACCATGACCATACCCGGCAATGGACAAAACCCGCAACATGTGGTCAACAACAGCCCTGTGTTCAGCATGCGGGATACATTGCTGGTATGTTACAATTCTTCTATTCAGCTGGACTACAGTGCTACCGACCCCGATGGTGATTCTTTGGTGTATTCATTTACATCGGCCATTAATGGTGCCGGTCAAAATGATCCTGCTCCCGGTACATCTTCTGCACCACCCTATGGTTCGTTACCCTACTCACCCAATTATTCTTTCAGCAATCCGTTTGGCACCAATGTGCAAATCAACAGCCGCACCGGGGTCATTACCGGTACCAGCCCGGCTACTACCGGCGAGTATGTGCTGGCAGTAGAAATCGCTGAATACCGCAATGGGGTGCGTATTGCCACTACCAGAAAAGAATTGCATGTAAACGTTGCCGCTTGTTCCATTGCCGCAGCCGACCTGCCCATCCGCATCATGAGTTGCGATGGCTACACCGTTCAATTTGAAAACCTTTCTACCTCACCGGCTATTCTTTCTTACTACTGGGATTTTGGCGTCACCAACCGCAGCAATGACACCAGCATTGCTGCCAGGCCTACTTTCACCTACCCCGATACCGGAGTTTATATAGCCAAGCTCATCATCAACCGGCGAGAAAGCTGTTCGGATAGCGCCACTACCGAAGTGCGGGTATATCCGGGCTTTACTCCTGCCATACGGGTAGATGGTAGTTGCTTCAGCAATCCATTCGACTTTTTTGATGCCAGTACTACCCGCTACGGATTTGTAAACAGCTGGCGTTGGAATTTTGGCAACCCCGCAGTTACAAATGATACCAGCCGTTTGCGCAATGCGAGTTATACATTTCCAACTCCGGGCACGTACAATGTTTCGCTGGAAGTAACCAGCAATTTGGGCTGCGCCGATAGTGTGATTGTACCCGTGACCGCCTTTGATAAGCCGGCGCTTTCCATTACCAGAGACACGTTGATTTGCAGCATTGATACCCTGCGGATGAATGCTATTGGCACTGGCGTTTTCACTTGGGATCCGTCTCCCTCACTTATCAATGGAAACGGACCGAATGCCTTGGTATTTCCCAAAGACACTACCACCTATTATGTAAACCTGAATGACCGCGGCTGTGTGGCTCGTGATTCCATTACGGTTAATGTGCTTGATTTTATTACTGTGAATGCCGGGCCGGATACGACCATTTGCAGAACGGATGGAGTTGTATTGAATCCGGTGACACAGGCATTGAGTTTCAACTGGCAACCTGCCTCTTTGTTTGATGATAACACACTAAAACGAGCCACTGTTACACCAGTTGATTCTATTACTACGGTGTACATCACAGCCAATTTGGGTAAATGTCAGGACAGAGATTCGCTGACGATAAAAACAGTACCATACCCGCAAGCCAATGCAGGCCCCGATCAAACCATTTGTTTTCAAGATGACTTTCAACTGCAGGGAAATGTGGTGGCCTCTTCTTATAGTTGGACACCGTCGGCACTGGTCGTAAATCCAAGGTCGTTAGTGACCCGTACCCGTAGCCTTACACAAACCACTGCATTTGTACTCACCGCATCAGATACGCTTGGCTGTCCCAAACCCGTAACGGATACTTTGCTGATAACGGTGCGGCCACGCATCAATGTATTTGCCGGCAACGACACCTCAGCAGTGGTGGGCCAACCATTACAGTTTGTTTCTACATCTAATGCCACAATTTTCAACTGGACGCCCACCCGCGGCCTCAACAACAGCAGCCTGCTGAACCCGGTTGGTTTGTACACGTTGGATACTTTATTGCCCGGACAAGAAACCATTCGTTACATACTCACGGCATCTACACCAGAAGGTTGTACCGCCAGCGATGATATTGTGGTGCGTATTTTCAAAACTGGCCCCAGCATTTTTGTACCCAATGGATTTACGCCCAATGGTGATGGCCTCAATGATTTGATACGCCCCACACTGGCAGGCATGCAACGCATGAACTTCTTCCGCATTTACAACCGCTACGGACAACTGGTGTACGAAACCAACCGCATTGGTGCGGGTTGGGATGGCCGCATTAAGGGCAACCTGCAGGCCAGCAATGCGTATGTGTACCAATGCCAGGCTGTAGACTACACCGGAAAAACAGTTACGGTGAAAGGTTCTTTTGTGTTGGTACGATAAGTACAACTCCATTTTATTACTGGTAAATTGGCGGCATTTCAGCAACTTGCAGTCATGAAGAAAACAGTGTTGATAACCGGTGCTACCGCCGGTTTTGGCAAAGCCATGGCAGAAAAATTTGCTGCCGCAGGATACAACGTTATCATCACCGGCCGCCGGCTGGAAAGACTGCAGCAATTGCAGTCAAACATTACTGAACAGTATGGTGTGCAATGCCACATTCTACATTTCGACATTCGAGACCGTGCTGCCTGCGAAGCAGCTATAGCCGGTCTGCCAGCCGACTTTGCCCGTATTGATGTACTCATCAACAATGCAGGTGGTGCCTGGGGCCGCGACCGCTTCAACGACGCCAACATCGACGATTGGGAAACCATGCTCGACACTAACGTAAAGGGATTGATGTACATCAGCAAAGCCGTGGTGCCTCAAATGATTGAACGCAAAGAAGGCCACATCATCAATATTGGCTCCATTGCCGGCAAAGAAGCCTATGAATTTGGTAATGGATATAATGCCGCCAAGTTTGCAGTGGATGGACTGACCAAGGCCATGCGTATTGATTTGCTGCCGTATAATATTCGGGTGTCGCAAATAGCACCCGGCGCAGCCGAAACCGAATTTTCTTTGGTACGCTTTAAAGGCGATGAAGAAAAAGCTGCCGCCATTTACAAAGGCTACACGCCTATGACCGCTGAAAACATTGCCGACATTGTATTGTTTGTGGCCAGCCAGCCGCCGCATGTGTGCATCAACGACCTGGTGGTAACCCCTACCGCACAAGCAAACAGCTACAATATGTACAAACAATAGCGCAAATTATTCAGGCTTAATTCATTACAAATATTTGACAAAATAACCCCCGGAATATTCTTTTTAGTAATACAAATGCATATCTTTTATGTGGCAATAACAAGGCTATTGCCATAGTAGGTATGAGAAAGGAACAACCACGCACATCGTCTGTTGAGACAAAGGTGCCTGACACAAAATCGTTGAGCGGACTACGCAAATTGACCATTGCTAATACAGCAGGCCACAGTAAAAGAACAGTATCGGATAAGGCCGACAAATGGACGGGCAAAACAAGAAGCAGCACCTGGGATGCTTTTGTAAGCGAACTGGAATTTGAATGATTCAGGATGCCTGATGCAAAGGCGAACGAAACACCCAAACAAGGCCTACCAGCGACACCACAACCGTAATACAATAAAATAATAGGCTGATAAATACAGCTTCGCTTTGCTGTAGCCCAAACTGTGTGGCGCCCCACAAAAACACCAACTCTCTGGCGCCCAACCCACCAATGGTAAAAGGGAAAATGGCGACAATAGAACTCACCAAAAACATGAGTTGAAACTCCGGCATGTGGTGGGTAATGCCAATACTTTGCATGATGGCCACCACACTGAATACCTGCAGCAATTGTACGCCGAGGCCCATCCATAACGTAGGGTAAAAGCCAGGTACAAAAGAAGGAAACAACTTTTTGACGCCGACATAGAAAACCAGCAGGCCAACCGGTATACCCGCCAGCGCCAGCCATGCATGCCACTGCGGCTGAAATACCCAGCCATAGCAGGCTGCCGCCAGTATACCCAAGCCAGCTACGCCACTTACCCGATCGAGGAGTACAGCAGCAGATAACTTTTTGACACCGGTTTGCGGATAGGCTTTGTTGAGTAAGATGATTTTGTACGCATCGCCACCAATGCCGCCGGGTAAAAACAAATTGTAAAACATGCCCAGCCAGTACAACCGCAGGTTAGCCAGTTGCGGCAAAGCCACAGCAATGTTGTGAAAGTAAATGCGCAACCTTATGGAGGACAACACTTTGCTGGCGGTAAAAAGTAAAGTAGCCAGCAGCAACCAAAGCACGTTACTTTTTTGCAATAGCTGCACCGCTTCCTGCCAGTTGATTTTTTGGCCCACATAATACAAGCAACCACCCGATACCAGCAGCTTGAGCAAGAGCCTGGCCCAACCAGGCAAACTTTTTTGCCGGTTGCTACTGAATCATTGTTGGATGTGGCTGAATCTGTTTGCATAAATGTAAAGCCGATGCTTGCAGTGCTGTTGAAGTGTCCCGATAGCTATCTGGAGACACAACCGGTGCTCCATAGTAGCCATTAGCTGGTCATTCAAAAAAACTACTTGCTGTGTATGCGGCGTACGTTGTAGGTTTTGCGGCCCGTGCCTTCGAAATAATTGCGGATGCTGACTTCGGCTACAATACCAATGGTGATGAGCTGTATGCCCCCAAGTAAGAACACCATACCGGCTACCAGCAATGGCCGGCCGCCAATATCGTGGCCCATGAGCTTGAGCACCAGCAGATACAAATTGATGAGGATGCCCAATGCCAAACTGCCAAAGCCGAGACCACCAAACAGGTGCATGGGGCGCTGTATGTACTTGCGGAAAAACACCATGGTAATGAGGTCGCTCATGACACGGGTAGTACGGCCAATGCCATACTTGCTTTTGCCAAAGCGGCGGGCATGGTGTTTCACATCTACCTGTGTGATTTTGGCGCCCTGCATGGCGGCCAGCACGGGAATGAAACGGTGCAACTCGCCATACAATCCCATTTCTTGTGCTATTTCGGCACGAAACACTTTGAGAGTGCAGCCGTAGTCTTTGATGTATACACCCGTCCAGCGGCGAATGATGGCGTTGGCAATTTTGCTGGGCAGTTTGCGCAGCAGGGCACCGTCTTTGCGGTTGGCCCGGTTACCGGCTACCACATCCCAGTCTTCCTGAATGAGCTTTTCGAGCATCATGGGAATATCGCTGGGGTCATTTTGCAAATCGCCATCGAGCATGGTGATGAACTGGCCGCTGCAATGATCGATACCGGCAGCCATGGCGGTGCTTTGGCCATAGTTTTTGCGGAGCTCTACCAGCTTAATGCGATCGGTAAGCAGGGCCGCAATGCGTTGGCGGGTTTGGTCGGTACTTCCATCGTCTACAAAAATGAGTTCGTAATCGTACTGGCCCACGGCTGCCTGCACGGCTTCTATCATGGGTTGTACATTGTCTTCCTCATTCATTACCGGTACTACTACCGATAAATAACGCTGGTATTGCTGATTCATGGGCGCAAAGGTAAGGAAGGAAACGGTGGCGCTGGATTGAACCACCAAGACGCAATGGAAGCACAAAGGGGCATGAAGGATAGCTTGTGAGTTTTGAGGTTTCGTTTGACTACCAACTACCAACCATCAACTACCAACTATTTTTTGAACCACAAAGACACGGAGTACACGAAGGGGCACGAAGAAGTTGTTTTTGGTTTCTGGTTTTTCGTTGGTGCGTTTCCTCCTATCAACTGCCAGCCATCAACCACCAACTATTTTTTGAACCACAAAGTCGCGGAGTACACGAAGAGGCACGAAGAAGTTGTTTTTGGTTTCTGGTTTTCGTTGGTGCGTTTTCTCCTATCAACTGCCAACCATCAACCACCAACTAAACCTTTAGTTATAGAAAGATTCGACTATTTTTGAGTTATGCGTATCGTATGGTTATTGTGTTGCTGTGTGTGGAGTACCGCTTTGCTGGCGGGTACGGTGAGTGGCGTAGTGCTTACTGCAGACCAACGAAAACCGGTGCATTTGGCGAGTGTGTTTTTCAGTAACACATCTGTTGGAACCGTCACCGATTCAGCGGGCAGGTTTACCATTTACAACGCCCCATCGGGCAAATACGATTTGGTGGTTTCTTATGTAGGCTACGAAACATCGGTACAAACCATTGAAACGGATAAGCAAACCAAGCCCACTGACTGTTTATCTGAAACTCAAGCCGCAGGAGCTGGACAATGTGGTGATTGAGCCTTACGATAAAGAGAACTGGGCAAAATGGGGCCGTTTTTTCACTGAACGATTTTTAGGACTAACGGCCAACTCTTCCCGCTGTAGCATTGTCAATTACAAGGCCATACAATTTCGGTATTATAAAAAAACGAAACGCCTGATTGCATTCAGCAACGAGCCCTTGCAAATAGACAATCATGCATTGGGCTACCGCATCAAATACCAGTTGGAAAATTTTGAATACAACTTTAGTAGCAGCATGCAGTTTTATCAGGGTTATCCGCTGTTTGAAGAAATGCCTGCTAAAGAAGGTAGCAAAAAACAACGCAACTGGGAGGCCAACCGTGCAGCAGCTTACGAAGGATCGGTCATGCATTTTATGCGCAGCTTGTATAGAAATCAACTCACAGAAAATGGTTTTGAAATTCGATACCTGAAAAAAGTACCGAACACAGAAAAACAACGCCAGAAAGAGCAACTGCGCCAGCAGGCACAAAGCGGACAAGTAACCCTGCGCTTAGGTATACAGCCCAATGACAGCAGCGACTATCGTAGTAAAGTGATGAGCCAACCCGACATGATGGATGTACTCAATCCAAACCTGGTACCAGCAGACAGCATTGCTTTTGCTATCGATAAATACACGGCAGGATTGTACTTCTCCGATTACCTGCATGTGATGTACTTGCACAAAGCTGAACCCGTGGAATATGTACAACTACAACGGCGAAGCCAGGCAGACAACAAACTCGTATCTCAGATACAACTGATGCAGCAAGAAGTATTATCGATAGCTGCAAATGGCAGTTTCTATGCCCCCAATAATTTGCTTTTACTCGGCTATTGGGCATTTAGCGAAAACATGTCGGGTATGTTGCCGTTTGATTATAAACCAACGGTTATAAACAAAAAGTAAAGGAATCTAAAAGAACTTTCTTTCTTTTACAGAAGTTCCCTAGTCACAAAATTATCATTCAACAATGGTTCATTTTCGCACATTTTCCTTCTTTTCGAAACGCATCCTCGTTTTCGGCTGCATTCTTATTTCATTTTCTGCCTGCCTTACTCCAGCAAAAATTGACATGGCAGTAACTGACTATTATGGAAAAATACCACCGCAAAAGCCCGGGATAAAACCAGCTAATGTTCGGGTGAGCAGCTTGTTGAACTACGACACCTCTACAGCAGTTTCCAAAACTGATCCGCCCAAAAAGAAAATGCTTTTTTTACTCCTCTATATAAGAGAAAGGGCTTGGACAACGACGCATCTTCATCCTGATGTGCCATTCAATCAGCTGGCCACCAGCATTTATCAATACACGAGAAGCAAAAGCTTCGCTGATAAGCTGGGCAATCGAAACCTGGAAATTGAATTAGACACCATCCCAAGAAGTTTCACTTACCATAACATCTTTAACACCTATGCCATATTTGTGCATACTTCCAGATTCTATTACCAGCCCAATTACCACGACATAAAAGTGAACTATACCATTTGGGGAGAAGGAGTGCCAGATAAAAAAGGTAGTTTCATAATTGAAGATCCAAACCGCCTTGTCAACATGGGTTACTTTCAATCATTCAAAGGCCTGTTAACAGAATACCTCACCAATTATGACGCACAGCTAAAACGTTTAGGCCCTGAAATAGCGAAAAGAATACAGCAGCAACTGTAGACCGATAATGGTAAAAAAGAATCGGCTGTTGATTAAACAACAACCGATTCTTTTTTGCGTACAATATCTCTACAAATTCTAACAGTCTACTAATTATCCTTTACCACTGCTTAAACCCGTGGTGCAATTGCAAGCCAGCGAGTTCGAGGCTTTTCTTCTTGAGCTTTTGTAAATCAAGACTTTCAATGATAGCATTGGGCAAAAGCACCAGCGAAGTGCCATTGGTCTTCCACCAATCACTATCAATGAGGTGTTGCACATGCAGTACGCCCACCAAATACTTGCGGTCTTCACGGGCATGCCATTCTTCAATCCACTCAAACTTATCTTTTGGTACTTCTTCTACATTTTCAAAACTTAGGTACACTTTCAGGTAGTAATCATTGGTGAGCTCACCTGGTGTGTGGTGGTACAACTTTTTGTATTCATAGCGATAGTCGTAACGGAGTGCTGAAATATCACTCAACACCGCAGAAGCCGTTGGGAAACTACCGGCTCCTTTGCCATAGAAGAATTGCTTGTCGGCAAAGCCGCTTTCTATCACCACACCGTTGTATTCGTTGCGTACAAACGACAGGTGATCGCTGGCTTGTACAAACTGCGGCAACACAAACGCTGCTACTTTGCCGCTCTCCAATTTCTTAGCTTGTGCCACCAGTCGAATAACGTAGTGTCTTTCCTCTGCTACCTGTGCATCAAATGCCTGTACACTTTGAATACCCGTAAACAGAATTTTTTCGGGAGATGTAACAATGCCGTAAGCATGTGCCAACAGGTTGTTCCATTTGTTCACAGCATCATAGCCTTCTACATCCAGCTTGGGATTGCTTTCTGCAAAGCCCAACTGCTGAGCCTGCAACAATGCATCGCGGTAGCTCAGCTTCTCTTCAAACATTTTGGTGAGAATGTAGTTGGTGCTACCATTCACAATGGCCTGAATGCTGTGCAGCAAATCATTGTCGTAGTATTCTTCCAAATTACGAATCACCGGAATAGAAGCACAAGCCGAAGCTTCGTACAAAAACGACTGCCCCGTTTGCTGTTGCAGTTGCAGCAGTTCAGTCAAATGCTCAGCAATCATTTTTTTGCTGGCACTCACCACATGCTTGCCACCGAGCAATGCCGTTTTTACAATGTAAAAAGCAGCGTCTGCATCATCAATTACTTCTACAATCACATTGATTGCTTCATCATTCAACAACTCATCTCTGTCTGTAGTAAACAGCTCCGCCGGTGCATTGCGCTTCTTCTCCGGATTCTTGATACACACTCTTTTGATAGAAGCTTTTAAGGAAGGCGTTTGCTTCAAGACCTGATACAAACCTTCGCCAACTACGCCAAATCCAAACAGACCAATGGTCAACTGTTTATGATGATAATCGGGATGCTCAATGTGTTGTGACATATCTATGTAATTTATTGTTTACGCTGTTGATGAAACTATTTGTTATCATTCAAAAATGAATCGATGGCTTTTTCAATGGTATCAAACTCCAGCAAAAAACCATCATGCCCAAAATGACTGCTGATGCTTAAAAAATGAGCACCCGGAATTTGCGCTGCCAGATATTGTTGCTCACTCAATGGAAACAACACGTCGCTGTCGATGCCAATCACCAAAGCCTTGGCACGTATGAGCTGCAAGGCTTCAGCCACAGTACCACGGCCACGACCAAGGTTGTGACTATCCATAGTTTTGCTCAATGTATAATAGCTAAAAGCATTGTAGCGGTTGGCTAGTTTTTCTCCCTGATAGCGTTGGTAAGATGCAGCGCCACCCACCGATTCGCCGCTGTTATCTATTTGCCACTGGCTGTTATTCGTGGATTGCTTTAATGCATAGCCTTCGTAACTTCTGTATGAAATCAACGCCATGGCACGGGCTGCTTTCATGCCGGCAATGCCAGCCTGCGGATGCTGTTGGCCCCACGTACCATCTGCTTCAATAATCATGCGTTGTGTAGTATTGAACGCAATACCCCATGCACTATGAATAGCATTGGTAGCAATAGGAATAATGTGCTCAAAGAGTTCAGGTTCTTCAATACTCCACTCCAGCAATTGTTGGCCGCCCATGCTGCCGCCAATACCGATATGTATTTTCTCGATACCCAAAAAACGGCGTAGCGGTTGATAGCTGCGAATCAAATCACGGGTGCTGAAAAAAGGAAAATCGTGATAGTACGGTTTGCCCGTAGCCACGTTCATGTCAAGCGGGCCAATGCTGCCGTAGCAACTGCCGGGTGTGTTTACACACACAATAAAATACTTAGCGGGATCAAAGTATTTGCCGGCCCCCACCAATCCGTCCCACCACTCTTGCGGATTACTGTTGGCAGTGAGTGCATGAAAAATCCACACAACATTGTTGCGTTCTGTATTGAGTTGGCCGCAGGTGGTGTATGCCAAATGATATTGCGGTAGCTTTTCGCCACTCTCCAGTTCAAATCCTTTCCACTTCAGCTTTTCTGCCGGCGAGCACAAATCCTGCGGTACCCGAAATGTTTTCACTTCGCAGGGACTGTATGCTGTGCCGGTTTGTTTATGCGCTTCACTCATGGTTGCTACTGCAATAGATATGGTACAAAGTCACCTGCACCAATTGATGCAGGTGACTTTGTGATTATGCAAATACTTTATCGAATGCTTGTTGAAAATCTGCTTTGATGTCTTCGATGTGTTCGATACCCACACTTACCCGCACCTGTGCCGGCAATACACCGCTGGCAATTTGCTCTGCTTCGCTCAGCTGCTCATGCGTGGTAGAAGCAGGATGAATCACCAGTGTTTTGGCATCGCCCACATTCGCCAGATTGCTGGCCAGTTGCAAGGCATCAATAAACTGCGTGGCTTTTTCTTTACCGCCTTTCAGGCCCACTTGCAACACACCGCCAAAACCATTTTTCAAATATTTTTTAGCGATGGCATGATAGGGGTTGCTTTCCAAACCGGGATACAAGACATACTCCACTTGCGGATGGCTTTCCAACCATTGCGCCAGCGCCAAAGCATTTTGTACGTGGCGTTCTACACGCAGGCTCAAGGTTTCCAAACCTTGAATCAGTTGAAAAGAATTGAACGGACTGATAGCCGGTCCGAAATCACGAAGGCCTTCTACCCTTGCACGAATGGCAAACTGAATGTTGGGCAACCCCAATGGATTGTTGACACCAAACACATCTTTAAACACCAGGCCGTGGTAGCCTTCTGATGGTTCGCTAAACTGTGGGAATTTACCATTGCCCCAGTCATAATTGCCACCATCAACTATTACACCACCAATGCTCGTACCATGGCCACCAATCCACTTGGTAGCACTTTCTACCACAATGTTGGCACCATGTTCGAGAGGGCGAAACAAGAAACCACCTGCAGCAAAAGTGTTGTCTACAATCAGTGGGAGATTGTGTGCTTTTGCCAGCGCAGCAAATTTTTCAAAATCAGGAATATTGAGACGAGGGTTACCAATGGTTTCGAGGTAAATGGCTTTGGTGTTGTCGTCGATGAGTGCTTCAAAGCTGTCTACATTGTCGCCGTCGGCAAAGCGGGCTTCAATACCCAGGCGCTTGAAACCAACCTTGAACTGATTGTAGGTGCCACCGTATAAATACGAGGTCGTTACAAAATTGTCGCCGGCCTGCAAAATGTTGTTGAGGGCAATGAACTGCGCAGCCTGACCACTGGCAACCGCCAGAGCTGCCACACCACCTTCCAATGCAGCCATGCGTTGCTCAAACACATCGGTGGTGGGGTTCATAATACGGGTGTAGATATTGCCGAAAGCTTTCAGGCCAAACAAATTGGCAGCATGCTCAGCATTATCAAAAACATAAGAAGTGGTTTGATAAATGGGCACTGCACGGCTTTTGGTAGTAGGGTCTACTTGCTGACCGGCATGTAATTGCAGTGTTTCAAATCGTAACTGGCTCATGGTGTTTGTGTTTTTTTGATGAATGAAATTGCCACCCATTCCCCCACAGGTAAAAAAGTTACCTGTGGGAGAAAGCCGGGTGAGGGCCGCTTCAAAAACTTATCAGAGGAGTGCTTGGTAGACTTACCCGGAAGAACCTTAGTGCCGGCCGTGCCACACGTATCGGCGATTGATTCTCTGGCCACCGAAACCGGTGGTAAAGGGTACAAAAAAGCTCATCCGGATAAGTCAGGATGAGCTTGATAGTATGCTAATACGATTTGTAATCAAACTTGATCTCTGACTTATCTCTCTCCGTTCACCGGCCGAAACCAGTGTACAGGATGGAGTTGGCACCTTCTATCAGACGAGTACTCTGATAGGGTTGCCAAGGCTTCACAGGGCCATTTCCCTCTGCCTTTCTTGATAAGTTGTTTTGAAAGAACTGCCGCAAATGTAATAGGCTGCTTTCCGAATTTCCAAAACTTTTTTTGTAGCTGTGGCAAAAATCACATGCTCAAAAAGCAGGAAAGAAAAAAATCCGCAATCGATTTCATGCCTGCAACCCCTTGTGGCACAAGGCTTCAGAGAAATCAGGAGGTATGCCATTTGTTAATGTTCACTAACTTGGTGAAAATTATTTTTTCTATTTCAGTACCCGCTTCTAATTTTACCCTCGCTAATACGAAATCAATTTTGTTCTCTGATGAAAAGGGTGAGCCTAAATAGTTGTTGTTGGTAAACGGTACCGTTCTCCGTTTTACCCGCAACATATTCAACAAAAAAACCTGAATCATCAGTACACATGAGCCAACTTCAAGGAGCAGCACAACTGGCCCAATTTGAGGCCTTGCTGCAACCGAATGACCCCACTGCTACACTGGCCGCTGCTGCACATGCATGGCCGGGAGCTGTTGTATTGTCTACCAGTTTTAGTTGGGAAGATCAAATCATTACGCACCTCATTGCGGAGGCCAATTTGCCCATCGGATTGTTTACGTTGGACACTGGCCGTTTGTTTCCGGAAACCTATTCTACCTGGACAGCCACGCTGGAAAAATACCAGCTGCCCATTACCGCTTATTATCCTCAGGCCGATGGCTTACAATCTTACGTAGCGGCCAATGGTCCCAATGCCTTTTATGAATCCGTAGCGCTGCGGCAGCAATGCTGTCACATACGTAAAGTAGAACCACTGCAACGGGCACTGGCCGGTAAAAAAGTATGGATCACCGGCATTCGTGCTGCGCATTCGCCCAACAGGAATGACATGCACCAATTGGAATGGGACGCAACGCATCAGGTAGTAAAATATCATCCGCTGCTGCATTGGTCTACTGAGCAGGTAACAGACTTTATTCAACAACATCACATTCCTGCCAACCCCTTACACCAAAAGGGTTTTGTGAGCATTGGCTGCGCACCTTGTACCAGAGCCGTGCAGCCCGGCGAAGACTTTAGAGCCGGCCGCTGGTGGTGGGAAGATGCCAGCAAAAAAGAATGCGGCCTGCATGTACACAGCGCCTGATTAACCATGACCCTTGCATACACATTGTGCAAAAAATACAACAGCATCCATGAGTAGTTATTCATTTGATTATTTAGATCACCTCGAGTCGGAAGCCATTCACATTATGCGAGAAGTAGCCGGACAGTTTGAACGTCCAGCCCTGCTGTTTAGTGGTGGTAAAGATTCTATTTGTCTGGTCCATCTCGCATTGAAAGCATTTCGCCCCGGCAGGTTTCCATTTCCGTTGGTACACATCGATACGGGCCACAACTTTCCGGAGGCACTCGCCTACCGCGATGCACTGGCTGAAAAAATAGGCGAACGTTTGATTGTACGCCAAGTGGGCGATACCATTCAGCGCCAGCAACTCACTGAGCCAAAGGGCAAGTTTGCGAGCCGCAATGCGTTGCAAACCTATACCCTGCTCGAAACCATTGAAGAGTTTGAATTTGATTGCTGCATTGGTGGTGCCCGCCGCGATGAAGAAAAAGCGAGGGCAAAAGAAAGAGTGTTTAGTGTGCGGAATGAATTTGGTGAATGGGATCCCAAACAACAACGCCCGGAACTGTGGAGCACTTACAATGGTCGCATTTCGAAGGGCGAAAATGTACGAGCCTTCCCCATCAGCAACTGGACAGAGTTAGATGTATGGAATTACATCCGTCGCGAAGGCATTGAATTGCCATCCATCTACTTTGCTCACGACCGTGAAGTGCTGGTGCATGACGATCAACTCATTGCCGTTTCAGATTTCATACAAATAGAAGAAGGCGATGTGGTAGCCGTGAAGAAAGTTCGCTATCGTACTGTTGGCGATATGACTTGTACTGCTGCTGTTGAAAGCCATGCAGCCACACTCGATGAAGTGGTGAATGAAATCATTGCCACCCGCATCAGCGAACGTGGCGAAACCCGCATCGACGACCGCGTAACCGAAGCGGCCATGGAAGACAGAAAGAAGAATGGATACTTTTAACCCCAACCCCTAAAGGGGCTAATACAATAAAAACAATGGATCTTTTACGATTTATAACCGCCGGCAGTGTTGATGATGGCAAGAGCACTTTAATTGGTCGTTTGCTGTACGACAGCAAGAGCATATTGGTAGACCAATTGGAAGCCATCGAAAGGCAAACCAAAAACAAAGCCAATGGCGAAATTGATCCGGCATTGCTGACGGATGGACTTCGTGCCGAACGTGAGCAAGGCATTACCATTGATGTGGCTTATAAATACTTTTCTACGCCCAAACGCAAATTCATTATTGCGGATGCGCCGGGCCACATTCAGTACACCCGCAACATGGTGACGGGTGCCAGCAATTCCGAACTCATTATTGTACTCATTGATGCCCGCCAAGGCGTGGTGGAACAAACTCGACGCCACAGCATTATTGCTTCGCTGCTCCGCATACCTAAAGTAGTGGTAGCCATCAACAAAATGGACCTTGTTGATTTTTCTGAAGACGTGTACAACAACATCGTAATTGACTATACACAGATTGCAGCAAAACTGGGCCTGAAAGATGTAACCTATGTACCCATTTCTGCACTCAATGGCGACAACATCGTTGACAAAACCGACAGCATGCCCTGGTACAAAGGACTGCCTTTGCTGGAGTTTTTGGAAACAGTGGAAATTGCAGAAAACATCAACCTGTCACAAGGTCGATTTCCAGTACAGTACGTAATACGACCTCAAACTGAAGAGCTGCACGACTACCGTGGCTATGCCGGTAAAATCATCAGCGGCACCTATAAGGTAGGTGAACCCGTAACGGTACTGCCAGCAGGAATTCAAACAACCGTTGACCGAATCGAACATAACTTCAAAGACGTGTCTACAGCGCATGCACCACAAAGCATAGTGTTGCATCTTACAGATGATGTAGATGTAAGCCGGGGTGATGTGATTGTTCCCACTGCTTTCTTACCCAAGCAAAGCAATGAACTGGAAGTGCTGCTCTGCTGGATGGATACCAAACCATTGCTGAGTGGCAACAAATACCAGCTTCAACTCAAC
This sequence comes from Phnomibacter ginsenosidimutans, assembly GCF_009740285.1. Classification (GTDB taxonomy): domain Bacteria; phylum Bacteroidota; class Bacteroidia; order Chitinophagales; family Chitinophagaceae; genus Phnomibacter; species Phnomibacter ginsenosidimutans. Next base: position 799,288 of record NZ_CP046566.1, on the reverse strand, counting down.
AGTAGCCGTGTACGTGCAGTGGTAAAAAACATTGAGTACAAAATCGATGTGAATACCTTAGAAAACATTCCATTTGACGGCACTGTAAAACTAAACGAAGTGGTAAAGGCAACCATTCGTACAGCAGTGGCACTGCCATACGACAGCTACGCCGACCTGAGAGCCAATGGCGGCGCCATCCTCATCGATGAAACCAGCAACATTACTGTAGGTGCCTGCATGATTCAATAAGCAAAGACCAAAAATCATCAGGCACAAAGCCGTATCACTATTGTTCACCTTTTTAGTGAATTCAACTTGACAACATTCACACCAACCCCAACAGGAAAAGTCATCATTATTGGTGCCGGCCCCGGCGACCCGGAATTGCTGACGATAAAAGCAGCTCGTCATTTGGCACAAGCCGATGTGGTGCTGGTTGACCGCCTGGTCAATCCTGCCATTACGCAGCAGTTTGCAGCACAAGCCATCATCATTCCTGTAGGCAAGCAATGCCGCAAAGACAAGAGTACACCGCAACTCACCATCAACGAATTGCTGGTACATCATGCCTGCATGCACCGCAATGTGGTACGTTTAAAAGGCGGTGATATCAGCATTTTCAGCAACATACTCGATGAATTAGAAACACTCGAAGCCCACAATATTGCTTACGAACTGGTGCCGGGAGTAACGGCAGCTTTAGGTACTGCGGCAGTAGCTGGCGTACCACTCACAGCAAGAAATATTTCGAGAGGCGTTCGTTTGCTTACGTATTATAACCATGAAGCTGTGGATGAAGCGGAATGGCAAAACCTTGCCAACACCAGCGACACATTGGTGTTTTACATGAGTGGCGAAACTTGTTTCACCCTTGCAGCAACACTGATGGCACATGGCAAAAAAGGAGATACACCTATATTGCTGGCAGAGCAAGCCACAACACCACTGCAACAGTTTCAGTTGAGCACACTTGCCACTTGCAGTACCGACTGGCAGCAACACCGCTTTTTGTCACCTGCCTTACTCATTATTGGCGAAGCTGCACAACTGCACAAGCGTTTCATGTGGAGCAGCAACGCACAAACCAATACAGAATTTTTTGATCCGGTAACCGTGATACCAACAATACCAACAGCAAAGCCTGCTGAAACCGTTACCATAGTTCGTTAATCCATCTCAATTACTCCATCATGTTGGCTCCCGCAAAATTGCAACAATTACATGCCCTTATTGAGCAAAGCACTTCGGAAGAGTGGTTGTGGATGAGTGGCTACCTCGCAGGATTGGCCAGAGGAAACGACGCTGCGCAACTGCCCCCTGCTAGTAATAAAGCCACTGCGAATGGCATCGTAACCGTACTCTACGGCACGGAGACCGGCAACTCCAAAAAAGTGGCCACTACCCTCGCCGGCAAACTGAAACAAGCCGGAAGAAAAACAAAATTAGTTGCTGCCGAACAATACAAACTGCAACAACTGAGTGCTGAAGAAACCTTGCTCATTGCCATCAGCACACAAGGTGAAGGAGAACCTCCTGCCAACGCAAAAGCATTGTATGATTACTTACATCAATTGCAAACACCATTGCAGGGTTTGCAATATGCGGTGGTAGCCTTAGGCAGTAAATCATACCCTTTATTTTGTCAGGCCGGCATTGATGTGGATGCACAGCTCAAAAGACTGCAGGCCACAGCCATCGCTCCCATTGCGCTATGCGATGATGATTATGAACCCGTAGCCGATGCGTGGATGAGTAATGTACTCACTGCATTGCAACAGCAGGCACCGGTAGCAAAACCTGCAGCAGCAGTGGTTTCGGTACAAAGCAGTGGCAAAAAAACGTTCACCGCTACTCTCGGTGTCAATCAATTGCTGAACGATACCGGCAGTAATAAAAAGGTGCACCATCTTGAATTTGATTTACCCGAAGAGCTGGTGTATTTACCGGGAAACGCCGTGGGCGTTACCCCGCATAACTCCGCTTCCGTTGTAGCACAAATCATTCAACTGCTACAGGTACAACCCGATGCTATCTTTAGTTTCAAACAGCAATCAGCATCAGCCAAACACTTGCTCACACAGGTCGTTAGCATTTCTCACCTTACTACCGCTGTGGTAAAAAAATATGCGCAACTCATTCAAACAGACATTCCAGACACCCGCATCGATTTGTTTGATTTGCTGCGCATTTATCCTTGGCCTTCAGAGTTTGCAGCGCAACAACTGTTTGACATTCTCAACCCTATTACACCAAGACTCTACACCATTTCTTCATCGCCCAACACCCATCCTGGGCAAATTCATTTAACGGCAGCATTGCATGAATTTGATACAGAAGAAGGCAGCAAACATGGCTTTGGCTCTACTTATGTAACGCAACTCAAACCGGGCACCAAAGTGGACATGTTCCTGCATCAGCAAAAACATTTTCAGATTCCCCGCTCCGACCGTCACCTCATTATGCTGGCTTATGGCACAGGCATAGCACCGTTTCGCAGCATGGTGGCAGAAAGAGATGCCACGGGAGCCAGCGGTAAAAACTGGCTGCTGTTTGCAGAAGAAAACCGGGTAACTGATTTCTACTATCAAAGCGAATGGCAGAGCTTGCACGAAACAGGCAGCCTGCATCAATGGCATGTAGGTTTTTCTACCAACACGCAGCAACAAAAAACCTTGCAACAGTTGGTGCTTGAGCATGAAGAGCAACTGTGGCAATGGCTGAATAGTGGTGCGTATGTATTCATTAGTGGAGAAAAAGCCGTAGCTGGTAAACCAGTAGAGGAAGCCTTGCTGCAACTCATTGCCCGCAAACAACAAAGCAGCGAAGAAGCCGCTGCCAACTATTTGAAAGAGCTGGCCAAAGAAGGCCGCTACGCAAAAGAGTTGTATTAAATCATTCTATCCATTTCATAAGCAGCATACATGAAACCATCACCGGTTGAAAAAATAAAAAAAGAAAGTCAGGGACTGCGGGGCACACTCACAGAAGCCCTGCAAAATGATTTGACAGGCGCCGTGAGTGAAGCCGATTTGCAGGTCATCAAATTTCATGGCATGTACCTACAAGACGACCGCGACAGAAGAGAAGAACGGGCTGCCAAAAAATTAGAACGCCTCTACTCTTTTATGATTCGCCTTCGCTTGCCTGGCGGTACTTTAACTGCCGACCAGTGGTTGGCAACGCATCATATAGCCGGCGAACATTCTACAGGAGTCATCAAAATCACCACCCGACAAACTATACAATTACATGGCTTGTTGAAGTCAGACATCAAACCAACGATACAGGCATTTAATGCCGCTCAATTGGATAGCATTGCTACCTGCGGCGACATCAACCGAAACGTTGCGGCAAGTTCGCATCCTGCATTCTCTCCCATTCATGCACAAGTGCATGCCTATGCCGATAAAATCAGCAGCCTGCTGATGCCCAAAACCAGGGCTTACTATGAAATATGGCTGGATGAAGAAAAGCTGGCCGAACGTTCGGAAGAAGATCCCCTGTACCAAGACCGTTACCTGCCGAGAAAATTCAAAATCGGTATTGCCATTCCACCCAACAATGATGTGGATGTATATACGAATGATTTGGGATTGATTGCCATCATTGAAAACAATGAGTTGATTGGTTTCAACATTGCCATTGGCGGTGGCCTAAGCCAAACCCATGGCAATACAGCCACGTACCCCCGACTGGCCAGCACCATTGGTTTTGTAGCCGGTGAAGAAAACACGCTGAAAGTGATTTATGAAATACTGACGGTGCAAAGAGATTATGGCAACCGCAGAGATAGAAAACTAGCCCGATTAAAGTATACCGTTGACAACCTTGGCCTCGATAAATACAAAGCTGAAGTAGAACGCAGAAGCGGCGTCAGGATTGAACCCGCTAAGCCGGTACAGTTTGATGCCCGGCAAGATTTGTTTGGCTGGCAGCAAGCCGCCAATGGTTTGTGGTATTACACTGTGTTTGTAGAGCATGGCCGTGTAACGGATGATGCCAACGCAGCAACAAAAACTGCGTTGTATGAAATAGCCAAAACAGGCAAGTGCAATTTTCGTTTCACCAGCAATCAAAACGTGATTGTGGCTGATGTGCAGGAGCAAGACAAAGCCGCTATTGATGCATTGCTGGAACAATTTTCTGTGAAAGCCTTTACAGAATACAGCAGTGCAGTTCGCAAAAACAGCATGGCTTGTGTTGCCTTCAATACATGTCCGTTAGCATTGGCAGAAGCGCAACGGTATCTGCCTTCACTCATTTCCAAAATAGAACCGCTGTTGGAAAAACATGGTTTGCAAGAGGAAGAAATCATTGTTCGCATGACGGGCTGCCCCAATGGCTGCGGTCGTTCGCCAGCTGCTGAAATAGGATTTATCGGCACGGCGTATGGCTTGTACAATTTGCATATTGGTGGCGATAGAATTGGCAAACGCCTGAATGTAAAATATCAGGAAAATGTAGACGAAGCGGGTATTTTAAAAGAGCTCGATTCTTTGTTCGAAGCATACGTTCAGCAAAAGCTACCCAACGAAAATTTTGGCGATTTCAGTTATCGCTTTGTTCAAAACAGCAGTAAGTAAGATGAGTGCGAAATTGTTGATAGAAGATGAAGTGGCCTCTGCCAAGGAATTCAATCCCTTGTTTCCGGTGTTTGTAAAACTGGAACAAATGAGGGTGTTGGTAATTGGTGCCGGCCCTGTGGGTACAGAAAAACTGCAAGCCATTTTGAGCAATTCGCCCCGTACCAACATTACGGTACTGGCCGAAGTATTCAGCCCCGGCATGCAGCAGTTATTGCAGCAGCATCCGCACATTCAACAACTGCAAGCATCTTATTCTCCTACGCATCTTTCCCTTGCTGATGTAGTGATGGTGGCAGTAAATAACCGAGCACTTGCAGAAGACATTTACTACGAAGCCAAGCAACAGCACAAATGGGTGAACGTGGCAGACACTCCCGATCTCTGCGATTTTTACTTATCGTCTGTGGTAAAAAAGGGCAGGTAAAAATTGCGATTTCAACAAACGGAAAATCGCCTACACTCGCCAAGCGTTTGAAAGAAGTATTGCATGACAGCCTGCCCGACGAGTTGGATGCATTGGCCAACAACCTGCATCAGGTGCGCAGCAAACTCAGCGGCGATTTTGATAAGAAAGTAAAACAGCTAAATAAAATCACCGCCTCTTTGCATGTAGATGAATCGAAAGATCAGCGTACCCGCTGGTTCAATATTGCCCGCTGGTCGTTGATTGTGTTTGCCTCCATGCTCATTGGCCATTTCATTTTTTCCTACATCCCATTTCAGGCATTGGCCGATGGCACCATCGACTTGTATTTACAGCTCGATAACAACTTTGGCTGGATATTGCTGGCGGGTTTTCTCGCCCAAATTATTGATGGTTCATTGGGTATGGGCTATGGCATCACTTCTGCTACCATCATGCTTTCCGCAGGTGTACCACCGGCTGCCATGAGTGGCAGCATTCACACAGCAGAAATGTTTGCCAGCGGCGCCAGCGGTTTGAGCCATTACCGTTTTGGCAACGTCAATAAAAAACTATTCAAAGCCATTGTGATACCGGGTGTTATTGGAGCAGTGATTGGTGCCTGGTTGTTGGTAGAATTTGGCGAAAGTCATGCACAATACCTGCGCCCCATGATGGCATGTTACACCTTGTTTTTGGGAGTGAAATTTATTTTCAATGCTTTTAAAACAACGGTACCCAAAAAGAAATTCAAGCACTATAAATTGTTAGCAGGCACCGGTGGTTTCCTCGATTCGTTTGGTGGTGGTGGCTGGGGCCCTATTGTTACCAGCACCCTCATCAACAGGGGCCGCACACCTAAGTACGTGATTGGCACCGTAAGCCTCACCGAATTTTTTGTTACCCTCAGTAGTGCCTTCGCCTTTTTCATCATGATTGGCGTGAGCCATTGGCAGGCGATTGTCGCACTCATCATTGGTAGTCTTATTGCCGCCCCAATTGCTGCAAGGCTGGCAGGAAAAATGCCCCGCAAAACGGCTTTCTTATTGTTGGGTTGTTTGGTGATTGTATGGAGTGCCAAAATCCTCATCAAAATTTTCTAAGAATTTGTTTTCACAGAATTTGTTTTGTTCACTGATTTAATGAACATTTGCAATCTCATAAAATGATGGTTCATTAACCATCATTAATATCCCCTATTTCATTTATTAGCATATCGAAAAACATGAATCAACAACACACATCATTTTTGTTCACTGTTTTAGTGTACTTTAAAAAATTTACACTAGCGGTATTCTTCATTATTGCAGCCAATACTGCTTTCGCACAACTAAACGGCTCTGTTCAAATTAGTGGACGGGTAGTAAATGAATCCGGCAGTCCGCTGGAAGGCGTTAGCATTGTATTGAAAGGTGGCACGCAAGGCACAGCGTCAGACTCTGCAGGCAACTTTTCATTCATCATCAACCAACGCTTTCCGTTTACCCTTGTATTTACCAGTGTTGGGTATGCGCCATACCAGTTGGAAGTACGGAATGCCCGTTCGAATGTGGCAGTACAACTTACAACGCAAACCTTTATTGCCAACGAAGTAGTGGTTACCGCCAGTCGTGCCGAGGAATCGAGATTGAAGTCGCCGGTAGCTATTGAAAAGCTAAGCATACGGGCATTGAAAGAAACACCAGCACCCTCCTTTTACGATGCATTAGCCAATGTAAAGGGTGTACAACTCACCACGTCTTCCCTTACGTTTAAAGTGCCCAATACCCGTGGCTTTAATAATCCTAACAACTTTCGATTTATGCAAGTTGTAGATGGCGTAGACATGCAGGCTGCAACACTGGGTGTACCGTTGGGCAATACCATTGGTCCAACAGAATTGGACATTCAATCAGTAGAAATTACACCGGGTGCAGCTTCAGCTTTGTATGGTATGAATGCCATCAATGGCATGGCCAATCTCATCACGAAAAGCCCTTTCAATCATCGAGGGTTGAGCTTTTACCAAAAGCTGGGAGTAAACCATGTAGATGGCAAAGACCGCGACCCAAGTATTCTTACAGAAACTGCCGTTCGCTGGGCTGATGTGATTGGTGAAAAATGGGCGTACAAAATCAATTTCAGCTATCTGAAAGGAACCGATTGGGTAAGCAGCACCGCTACCGATCAAAACACGGCTGCTAACAGTCGCTTTCCGGAGCTCAATGGCATTGGCAACAACCCCGGCTATGATGCATGGAACAAGTATGGCGATGAAAACAACAACAATGTTTCTGTACAAGTAAGGTACAACGGTCGCAATGAAACGTTTAATGTGCGGAGAACAGGTTATTGGGAAAAAGATCTGGTGAGCCCTACCGTTGAAAACCTGAAGTTTGATGCCGGACTTCACTATAAAATCAATCGCAACCTCGAAGCCTCTTACGCCTATCGCATTGGCGAAATGGATGGCATATTTCAGCGGGGAAATAAAATTCAATTGGATGGCGTAGTGGTGCAAAACCACAAGCTTGAATTAAAAGGAAAAACCTTTTTGTACGAGGCTATGTGAGCATTGAAAATACAGGGAACAGTTACAATCTGAAACCACTCAGCGACAATCTTGATTTGACGCACTTAAGCAATGCCCAATGGGCCAGCAAATTTGCAGGCAGTTTACAAAGCTCCATTGATGGCGGCACATCCCTTGCTGAAGCCATGCGCCAGGCAAGGCTGGTAGCCGATGCGGGCCGTGTAGAACCTGGCACGCCGGCTTTTGAGCAACTCAAACAAACCATTGTTGGCATCAACAATTGGGACCATGCCAACCTGGTGCCTGCAGTACCCAATGCCCCGGCTACCGGCGGTGCATGGCTTACGCAGAAAAGCCGCATTTACCATTTCGATACGCAATGGGATTTGAGTGATGAAATCAAATTTGCCAACCTGTTGGTGGGTGCCGATTGGCGTACATACGAAGTGATTCCTGATGGCAACAACTTTGTTGACTTCAGCAAGCCTTTGGATAAACGTACCACACCCGGTGGCAACAATGTATACTATCATAAATACGGCGTGTTTGCACAATTGAGTAAAGCATTCTTCAAAGACAAACTGAAACTCACCGCATCAGCAAGGGTAGATCAGAACCTCGAATTCAATCCGAAGTTCAATCCTCGCATTGCCGCTATTTGGTCGGTTACACCAAAGCAAACCCTGCGGGTTTCCTTTCAAAACGGATTTCGCTTCCCTGCTTTGTTTGAAGCACTCAGCTATGTCAACAACGGTAATGTGCGAAGAGTGGGTGGATTGGCTTACATCAATGAAGGATTGGGCTATCTGGAAAACAGCTACACTCTGGCAAGTGTGAATGCATTCAACAATGCCGTAAACAGAGATGTAGCCAATGGAACAGCACGAAATACGGCTGCACTCAACAATCGCAATCTGTTGTCTATTACCAACCTTTCACCTACCCGTCCGGAAAGAGTCAATTCATTTGAAGCTGGTTACAGAAGTATTTTACTCAACAACAAACTCACCATTGATGTAGATGTGTATTACAATGTGTACGATGGATTCCTCGGACAGGTAGAGGTAGCAGTGCCATCAACAGACAAAGTAGGTACAGATGCTTCGGTGCTGGATATGCTGAGCAGCAACCGGGCAAGGCAAATTCGTTATCGGGTGTATACCAATGCCAAAAATCAATATACCAGTTATGGTGCAGCTGCAGGCATCACTTACAACTTTTACAAGACCTACACATTTAGTGCCAATGCCAACTACAACAAACTGAAAGAAAATGAAAGCAGCGATGTTTTTCTCACTGGCTTCAATACACCAGACTGGGTTGTAAATATGTCGTTTGGCAACCGCGAAGTGGTGAAGAATGTTGGCTTCAATATTGTGTGGCGTTGGCAAAATGCATTCAACTGGGAAAGCCCCTTGGCAATAGGTCGTGTGGAAGCCAATCAGCAGGTAGATGCACAAGTGAACTATCGCATTCCAAAACTGCATGCCACCATTAAGCTGGGCGCCAGCAACCTGCTCAACAACCGTTACATCCAATATGCAGCCGGACCTACCATCGGCGGTTTGTATTACACATCCGTTACGCTGGATGGCTTGTTCAAATAACTTAAAAATATTGCGTGAATGAACGGCACGCATGTTTTCACTAGCAGTTTTAAAGCCCGCTGTTTCTACAGTGGGCTTATTTTTACCGCTGTAAATGCTGCTACTTTTTCTTTCGCTTTTTAACTTGCTGACGCTGTTCATTTTCAGCAATCAGTTTTTTAACGGCATCCATATCTGTTGCAGCTGATGCCGACAAATCAATCATGTCGTTGTAATCTCCTTTCGGAATATCAATGACATCTATTTTTTGCCCGATAAATTTTTCTACCGCAGCCAGCAAGGGCTTTTCTTCTTCGCTGCAAAAAGAAAGGGCATAACCTTTTTCCATACCACGGCCTGTACGGCCTACGCGGTGTACATAGTTTTCAGCTACATCGGGTATATCGTAATTGATAACGTACTCTACTTTTTTAATATCAATACCTCTGGCACTTACATCAGTAGTGATGAGCACTTTTATGGTACCCTCCGCAAATTGCTTCAACGCTTCAAAGCGTTCATCCTGTTCTTTATCACCATGTATCACAGCTGTTTTCAACCCTACTCTTTCCATGGCTTTCTGCACTCGTTCGGCACGTACCCGTGTACGTACAAACACCAGTATTTTACTATCGGGATTTTGCTGTATGGTACGCTCCAGAAAAAAGCGTTTGTCATCCATGGCAATGTTGGCCACTGTGTGTGTTACGTTACGGCTCACTGTATTTTGCGGACTCACTTGTATGCGAATAGGATTACGCACCAATGAGTAAGCCAGGTCTTTTATTTCTTCGTTGATGGTAGCAGAAAAAAACAAGGTTTGATGCTGCCGGGGCAAACGGCGTTTCACATCTTTTATATCACGCATAAAACCCAGGGCCATCATTCTGTCTGCTTCATCGAGCACCAGTATTTCTGCCGCTTCAATGTTGATGTGTTGCTGTGCAATCAAATCGAACAAGCGGCCGGGCGTAGCAATCAGCACATCAATACCGGCCTGCAGGCGGGCTATTTGTTTGTCTTGCTCCACACCGCCTACCACCGCCATTACCTGTGCCGTAGTGCCTTTGGCAATGCTGCAAAACACTTCATGAATTTGCATGGCCAGCTCACGGGTGGGCACCATTACCAATGCCCGCACACCGGCTGCCCTTCGCTTGCTGGTAAGGATGTGCTGCACCAACGGAATGGCAAAAGCAGCCGTTTTACCTGTTCCGGTTTGTGCAATGGCCAGCACATCTTCGCCCTTCATGATGCTGGGCATGGCTTTGTACTGTATGTCTGTTAAACGGGTAAAACCCAACGCAGCAAGGTTGGCCTTAATGGCTGGCAAAATGGGATACTTCTCAAATTTCATGTAGCACGAAGGTAACGTTTCGGGCCCACGCATGGCTTTTGCTGGCACTAAGCATCACATGCAGATAAGTAAGCAACTCACACATGCTGTATTTTCACCGCATGTTTTTCACCGTCTCAAAAATCCTGTACTTCTTGCTGGTGCCTTATCATTGGGTGCTGCTGTTGTTGGCAGGTATGTGGCTGCTCCGCAAAACCGTTTGGAAAAAAAGACTGGGCTGGGCAGCACTCATTGTTGGCTTGCTAGCCAGTAATCAATACATCTATCAAACCGTGGCCTGGCACTGGCAACCCAAAGTGGCGCCGCAAATGCACCAGCGCAACTATCGCATGGGCATTTTGCTGGGTGGCATGAGCTATGCCGATGACAGCCTGCAGCGGTATTTCGGCAGCACAGCCAGCCGTTTTATTCAGGCAGCCAAGTTGTATCACACAGGAAAAGTGCAATACCTTTTGTTGAGTGGCGGCGATGGCAGTTTGCAACAAAACCGCCCTGGCGAAGCCCCTTTTTACGTCAGGAATTGCGGGCCCTGCATGTGCCAGATTCGGCTATTTTGGTAGAAGACAAAAGCCGCAACACCTACGAAAGTGCATTGGCAGCAAAACCATTTTTGGCCAGCAAACAAGTGCAGGATACCAGTATACTTATTACCTCTGCCATGCACATGCCACGGGCCTTGGGTTGTTTTGCAAAAGCTGGCATTCCGGTAAAAGCACATGTGGCCGATTACATATTGGTACGCAACCAATTCAATTGGGAAACAGTGCTCGTTCCCGACCTTTCTTTACTCGGCCAATGGCAATACCTGCTAAAAGAAATGGTGGGCCTGCAGGTGTACCGCTGGACGGGGAAAGCGAGTTAATGTGCTAATTAGCTAATTTGAAAATGTGCTAATGGAAAGGCAATAACAAATAAGAAATAAGGAACAAAGAATAAGAAATAAATAAGTAGGGACAGCAATCTCATAGCTGTTCAACTCGTGAACTCTGGAACTTGTGAACTCTGGAACTTTCCAACCTTCCAACCTTCCAACTTACGAACCAACCAACCATCCCACTTACCTTCGCATCCGCCATCAACAAAAACAAGCATCATGCATCCGCAAACAAAAGCCATCCGCATTCAAAATCCGCTGACAGATGAAATGGAACACAGCACTCCGTTGTTCCTCACCAGCAGCTTTCAGTTTGATACGGCAGAAGACATGCAGGGTGCCTTTGAGGAAAAAAACGACCACAATATTTACAGCCGTTTTATCAACCCCACCGTTCGGGAGTTTATTGATAAAGTGTGTGCCCTTGAAGGGGCGGAAGACGGCTTTGCCACCGCTACCGGTATGGCTGCCATCTTTGGCACATTCATGACTTTTTTGAGCAGCGGCGATCACATTGTGAGCAGCCCGGCTGTGTTTGGCAGCACCCATACCATCCTTACCAAATACATGGGGCGCTGGGGCATCCAGTACAGCTACGCCGATTTCAGCAGCAAAGAATCCGTAGCGGCCGCCATCAAGCCCAACACCAAAATGATGTACCTCGAAACGCCCACCAACCCCGGTCTCGATGTGTACGATCTGGAATGGATAGGTGCTTTGTGCAAACAGCATAACATCATGCTCGTGGTAGACAACTGTTTTGCCACGCCATTGTTGCAAACACCTATTCAGTATGGTGCCGATTTGGTGATTCACTCTGCCACCAAATGGATGGAAGGACAAGGCCGTGTGCTCGGCGGCATTGTGGTGGGCAAAAAGAACTGGTGCGGGAAGTGTATTTGTTTTGCCGCCAAACCGGCCCCAGTATGTCGCCGTTTAATGCATGGATACTCAGCAAAAGTTTGGAAACGTTGGATGTGCGTATGCAGCGCCATTGCGACAATGCCGAAATACTCGCCGCTAAGCTGGAACAACATCCTGCCATCAATTGGGTAAAATATCCAACACTGCCCAGCCATCCGCATTATGCCATTGCCAAAAAACAAATGTGCCGAGGCGGTGGCATTGTGGTGTTTGAATTGAAAGGCGGACTGGAGGCCGGTATTCAATTCATGAACAATTTGCAAATGCTTACCCTCACCAGCAACCTGGGCGATACCCGCAGTATTGCCAGCCATCCGGCCAGCACTACGCACAGCAAACTCACCGAAGAAGAACGCATGTCAGTGGGCATCAGCAAGGGGCTCATCCGCATCAGCGTTGGTCTGGAGCACATCGATGATATTTTGGGCGACATTGTGCAATCGCTGGATAAGCTTGCGTAATTACTTGAAGCATTACCCAATATCTTCCTAAAAAAGGAATGAAAACAGCCATTGAGCAGGTATTGCTTGGTGGTTTGCTAAAAGCCTGCCTACTTTTGCCTTGTTGAAAAAGCTACTCACCATATTGCTCCTGAGTTTGTACGGGCTGTCGGTTTCCGGCATGTCGGTACACCTGCATTATTGCTGTGGCAAAGTAGCGGGTATGTCCATCGGTTACGAAAAGCAATCCGAAAAGGGCTGCAAGCATGGCATGAAGAAAACCATGCCCGGCTGCTGTATCGACGATCAGGTCAGCATTGACACCGACGACAATCAAGGCTCGGCACATACTGTAGCGGTGCCCGAAGTACCGGTAGCGTTTGTAGAACAGTATTTTGCTACAGTTACCGTTCCGGTGTACAATAGCCACGAGCCTACCAACGCTGCTATTCGTGGTTCGCCACCCTTACACTCAGTGCCGCTCTATCTGGCCAACTGTGTTTTCAGAAATTAATACCCGTTCATTATGCCAACCGCTCTCCTATTGGAGCAGCGGGTATTTCTGTTATTCATCATTGAACTAAGTATTATGAAAACACAAACTTATTTCCGTTATATTTTTTCTTTTGTATTGGTACTGTTGTTTGCAGGCAAAAGCCTGGCGCAAACTGCAGATACAACCGTAAGCATTACCGTACAAGGCCTTTGCGTAATGTGTAAAGACCGTATTGAAAAAGCCGCCAAAGGCAAGGGGGTCAGCTTTGCTGAATGGAGTGCCGAAACCAAGCTACTGAAACTCACTTTCAACCCCAAGAGCACCACGCTGGATAAAATTGAAAACCGCATCGTAGCAGTAGGCCACGACATTGGCGAAAAGAAAGCCAACAATGCTGTGTATGAAGACTTGCCTGCTTGCTGCCACTACCGCGATGGCAGCGGCGAAGCACTGATGAACGGGAGCAGCAATGGCCCGCTCATTCAGGGTGTGGTGCTGGAAGAAAATGACAAAGGCGCTTTCAAACCTTTACAAGGTGCTTCTGTGCAATGGCTGGGTACCACACAAGGTACAGTTACGAATGAGCAGGGAGTATTTTCACTGCATCAGCATAGCGGTGCCGATCAAATCGTTATCAGCTACACAGGTTTTAAATCAGATACCATTGCCATCAATCCGCAAGAAGCTGTGATGGTGGTAATGGCCAAAAACGGCACGCTGCAAGAGGTGAAAGTAACAGCCCGCCAGCGGTCGTTGTACATCAGCACCACCAATGCTTTTCGTACACAAGTAATGACTGAAAAAGAATTGTACAAGGCCGCTTGTTGCAACCTCAGCGAAAGCTTTGAAACCAACCCATCGGTGGATGTTTCTTTTACTGATGCCGTAACGGGCAGCAAGCAAATTCAACTGCTTGGCCTGAGTGGCAACTATACACAGTTAACTGTTGAAAACCTGCCGGGGCCAAGAGGTTTGGCTACGCCGATGGGCCTCAACTACATACCCGGCACTTGGGTAGAAAGCATTCAGCTCACCAAGGGTGCAGGCAGTGTGGCCAATGGTTTTGAAAGCATTGCGGGGCGAATCAACGTAGAAATGAAGAAGCCCGAAACGGCGGAAAAACTCTATGCGAATGTGTACGTCAACAGCATGGGCAAAACAGACATCAACCTGAACCTGGCACAGAAAGTAGGTAAGCAATGGAGCACCGAATTGCTGTTGCATGATGCCTTCTTGTACAACAACATGGACTTCAACAAAGACATGTATCGTGACTTACCTACGGGCAATTTGTTTACCGCACTCAACCGCTGGAAATATGAAGGCACCAATGGCTGGATGACACAGTTTGGCGCCAAAGTACTCACCGATAGAAAAGTGGGTGGCGATATGAATTTCAAAGCCAATCCGCACCGTGGTTCTACCCACATGTATGGCTTGGGTTTTAATACCGACCGCTACGAAGGCTTTGCTAAAATCGGCTATGTATTTCCGGAGAAAAAATACCAAAGCATTGGCTTGCAACTCTCAGGCTTCGATCACAAACAGGACAGCTACTTTGGCACCACTACTTACAATGCCAAGCAACAAAACTTTTATGCCAACCTTATTTATCAATCCATCATCAACAACACCAACCACAAGTTCAGAACGGGTTTGAGTTATGTGCACGACAAGTATCATGAAACCCTGAATGCGCAACACTTTCAGCGAACAGAAGCCGTACCCGGCGCCTTCTTCGAATACACGTACGAATACCTCACCAAGTTTAGTGTGGTAGCCGGTATTCGTGCCGACCACAATAGTTTGTTTGGTTGGTTTGCTACGCCCCGTGTGCATCTGCGTTATCAGCCCTTCAGCAATACCACTGTGCGGCTGAGTGTGGGTCGTGGTCAGCGCACCGCCAACATCATTGCAGAAAACACCGCTGTGTTGGTAAGTGCCCGCCAGTTTGAAATACTGGGTACGCAAAACGGTAAAGCCTACGGCCTCAACCCTGAAGTGGCCTGGAACAAAGGCATCAGCATTGATCAGAAGTTCAAACTGTTTAGCCGCGATGCATCGTTGGGTATCGATTTCTTCCGCAACGATTTTACCCAACAGGTAGTGGTAGACATGGAAGACCCACGCAAAACAAGCTTTTACAATCTGGATGGCAAATCATACTCCAACAGCTTCCAGACAGAGTTGAATTTTTCGCCCCTCTACAAGTTTGATGTACGATTGGCCTACCGTTTGTTTGATGTAAAAAGTACCTATGATGGCAAGCTGCTCGAAAAGCCATTGCTGAGCCGCCACCGTGCATTTGCCAATCTGGCGTATGAAAAGAATGGTTGGAAATTTGACTTCACCATCAACTACAACAGCAGCAAACGCATTCCTTCTACCGCCAGTAACCCAAGCGCATTGGTGCAACCTACTCAGTCGCCAGATTATGTGCTGATGAATGCGCAAATCAGCAAAACACTGTCGGGTAAAAAACCGTTGGAAATTTACCTTGGCGGCGAAAACCTGGGCAACTATTTTCAGCAGAATGCCATTGTCGACCCCATGAATCCGTTTGGCAGCTACTTCGATGCTTCGCTGATTTGGGGCCCTATCACCGGCCGCATGATTTACGCAGGTTTCCGTTTCAAAATCAAGTAAGTTGAAAAAATAAAGGCGCTGTTGCATCAACAACAACAGCGCCTTTTATATTCAACACACTTCTCTCCCAATTAACCAATCAACTAATTAACTATTCCCCTCACCCTTTCCCGCCAATTCACTCATCAATTCCGCCACCAATGCTGTCCAACCGGTTTGATGATTAGCACCCAATCCACGGCCGGTATCGCCATGAAAATACTCGTAGAATAAAATGAGCTGTTGGTTTTCGGGCTTGCTGTAAAACCAGTTGTATTCTGCATGCAGCTTGCGGTGTTTTTTATCATCGAGCTCAAACAAACTAATTACCCGCTTCGACAACTCAGCCGCAATTTGCTGCAAATTCATTTGCACTCCGGAACCTTTCGGATATTCCATTTGCAAACTATCGCCATAAAACTCGCCATACTTTTTTACGGATTGTATCAGCAAAAATTAATAGGCAACCACACAGGTCCACGCCAGTTGCTGTTGCCACCAAAAAAGTCGGATGTACTATCGCCGGGGTCGTACTGAATGCTGTAATTGTTCCCATCAATATTAACTGAGTACGGATGATTTTTATGGTATTTCGACAAGGCACGAATGCCGCCTTCCGATAAAAATTCTGCTTCATTGATCGATGCGTTCTATCAATGCCAGCAAGCGTTCTTTGGCAATGAGTGACACCAGAATTTTTTCATCTTCTGCCTTCTCTTCATTGGGCCAATACTTACCATTGCGTTTGCGGTATTTCTCAAACCAATTGGTACGGCGTGTAAAATCCGGCAGCAATTGCATCGTTTTTTTATCGATGATGGAAACTGCAAACAAAGAAGACAAACCTACCACCGATTGAATGCGCATCAGCAATGGCTCTGCACCGGGACGGGTCAAAACATCGTAGAAAAATTTGTCTTCAGGACACCACAATCCCAGTTCATTCAAAGCTTCTGCTATCAATACAAAATGCTCAAAAAACTTGGTAGCACTGTCTTCAAAACTGCTGTCGGCTTTGGCTATTTCCAACGCAATGTCCATCATGTTTAAGGCATACATGCCCATCCAGCTGGTTCCATCTGCCTGGTCTAAACGGGCATCATGACTGAGCTGGATACTTCTGTTGAACACACCAATATTATCGAGCCCTAAAAAGCCGCCTTCGAAAATGTTATTCCCGTTCGTATCCTTACGATTAATCCACCAGGTAAAATTGATGATGAGTTTGTGAAAGATTTTCTTGAGAAAATCAATATCGCCCTTCCCCGTTTTTTGCTTTTCAATATTGTACACCTGTAACGCTGCAAATGCATGTACCGGTGGATTCACATCGCTGAAATTCCATTC
This sequence comes from Phnomibacter ginsenosidimutans, assembly GCF_009740285.1. Classification (GTDB taxonomy): domain Bacteria; phylum Bacteroidota; class Bacteroidia; order Chitinophagales; family Chitinophagaceae; genus Phnomibacter; species Phnomibacter ginsenosidimutans. The sequence continues at coordinate 782,156 of NZ_CP046566.1, read as the reverse complement.
GTATGCCGGCAGTTGTCCGTCAGGTTTCATGTACCATTCCCGCATTAGTAATTGCAGTTGGTGCTTGGCAAACACCGGATCGACTATCGCCATGCTGATACAATGAAAAGCCAGGTCCCATGCGGCATACCAAGGATACTCCCATTTATCGGGCATCAAAATAATGTCCTGATTTTTCAGGTGTTTCCAGTCGTTGTTGCGACCGGTTTTTCTACTGGCATGCGTTGGGCTAATACCATCGTTGCTATTGAGCCAACGTTCAACATCAAAATGATAAAACTGCTTGCTCCAGAGCAATCCAGCCAGTGCCTGCCGTTGAATGTTTTTCCAATCAGCACTGGCATTCGCAGGAAAAATACTGTTGTAAAATTCATCGGCTTCCCGCTGGCGCTTTTGAAAAATGCGTTCTGCATTGCCTTCAAACGGATCGGTTTGCAATTGATTACTCAAACGCAGGTGATACACTTTGGTAGCACCCGCCGCAATAGTTGCCTGATACACCGGTGCAAACTTGGTACCCTTTTTTCTGCTGCGCAATGCGTCTTTGTTGCTACCCTTTATCACCGCATCATGAAAGGCATCTTTGGTAAAAATGGAATCATTGGGCGTTCCACTCACCTTCTGCATATTGGTGACGTTGTCGGTAAATAAATAGTCATCCGTTTTTTGAAAATATAAATAATACGTGCCCTGCCGTTGATGCGAAGCCTTTACTACACCATCATTCATCCATTCAATAAGTGGTTGCTGCGCCAGGCGTTTGTTCGACTCCCGATTGTAAAACCATAACGTGGGCAACAATGTAAACGGTGCTGCTTTTGCAGCCCGGTTAGTGACCGCAATTTTTATACCGATGTCTGTTTTGCTGTACTTGGCATAGGTGATACATACATCAAAATATTCATCGTTGTCGAACACACCGGTGTCGAGCAATTCATATTCTGTTTCCAGCTTGCCGCGGCGTTTGTTTTCTTCTACCAATTGCTTGTACGGAAATGCCTGCTGCGGATACTTGTACAGCATTTGCATGTACACATGCGTAGGTGTATTATCGAGGTAATAGTAAAGTTCTTTTACATCCTCGCCATGGTTGCCTTCGCTGTTGCCGAGGCCAAACAATCGTTCTTTCAACACCTCATCTTTGCCATTCCACATGGCCACACCAAAGCAGAGGTTTTGAAAATAATCGCAGATACCTGCAATTCCATCTTCACCCCACTTGTAGGCACGATAATGCGATTGGCTGAAGGGCAGATAATTCCACGCATCGCCATTGGCGCTATAGTCTTCCCTTACGGTACCCCACTGGCGGTCGCTTACGTATGGCCCCCATTGTTCGAGGGGCACACGGCTGGTGGCATTTACTTTCAGGCGTTGTAATTCAGCAGTCATAATCCGGCACTTGTGTTCAATAAAAGAGTGCAGGCAATCGTTAAGCGATGAAATTAAGGGTTCACACTTACTTTTAACCTGTAATCATTTAACCATGAAGAAGTACAATTCAATATTAATATTGTTGCTTGTGCTGCTTGGCTTTGGCCAGCAAACCAATGCACAAAAAACCGTTGCCGCAGTAGTGAAATTCACCGGCAACGATACCAGTGTAACCATCAGCAAAGGCGACAACTTTTTGGTAGAGCTGTGGGTACCCAACCGTAAAGACTATGTATGGAGCATGAGCAAAACGGCTGCCAATGTAAAATTCACCCGATCGCAAATAGGTGAAGCCGCCACCATGCCGGGCCAGCCTGAGCAACAATTGTGGTTTTTTAAAGCCAGTGCTGTGGGTACCGACAGCATTCGTTTTGTGTACAAAAGTCCTTATCAAAATGAAGCGGCAGTGGAGAAACTGCTGCGCATCATTGTAGAAAAATGAGTGCACAAATGACCGACATTGATTTGCTGCGGCATACAGACATCTACCTGATTGATCAGATTTTCAAAGGACGGTATGTGCCCGGCCAACAGCTACTGGATGCAGGCTGTGGCGGCGGTCGTAACCTGCCTTGGTTTGTGCAGCATGGTTTTGAAGTAACCGCAATCGACGACAATGCAGAAGCGTTACAACAATTGCTTGCACAACTGCCGATGTTGAAGCATGTACATCAATGCTCCATCAATCACATGCCCTTTGCGCCGGAAAGTTTTGACCACATTATTTGCAGTGCCGTTTTGCATTTTGCTGAAAGCGACGCCGACTTCATGAAGATGATGCAGTCATTACACAGGGTGCTGAAAACCGGGGGCACACTGTTCATTCGCATGGCCTCCAACTTTGGTATGGAAAATGAACTGCCTGAAACCGCAACACAACCCATGCTGCTGCCCGATGGTAGCTGGCGTTATGTACTGCATCAATCTATGCTCGATGCCATTTTACAGCAAACCGGTTTTCAATTAACAGAACCTGTAAAAAGCACATTGGTTTTAGGGCAAAGAAGTATGGCGACATTGCTGCTTCAAAAAACAGGTTCCACATAAACAAATTACCTGCAGGCTTCGTGGTACATTTATTGCAATACATCCTCAAACCTCGATTATGAAAAATGCTTTGTTCCTCTTGCTCACACTGCCACTGTTGGCGGCCCAGTGCAATAAAGAAACAACTCCTGCGCCGGCAACGAGTGATTTTCAACCCGCCAAGGCAGGCAGTACATGGACCTACGATACCAAGAATAATATCAGCAGTGCTACAGGCAGTTTTACATTGACAGCTACCAGCAAAGACAGCAGTTTCAATGGTCGTACGTACCGGGTAGTAAGCAGTACTGCTGGTGCCAATGTGTATTTCGCCAAAAGCGGCAGCGATTACTATCAGCTGGCAAATTTTGAAGCACTCAATCAACAATTAGAATTGCTGTATTTGAAAGACAACCTGAGTGCTGGTGCCAGTTGGGAGCAAAACGTAACCATTACAATTCCTGCGGTTGGCAGCACTACGGTAAAACTCACCAACACAGTTCAAGCCAGCAATATTTCGTACACAGTTAATGGTAAAGCCTACGAAAAAGTGATACACATTAAAACAGTGATGGGCAATATTACCATCCCCGGTTTGCCACTGGCTATCACTCCTGTTACAGACATTAATACTTACTACGCCGCAGGCATTGGCCGCATTTACAATCGCTCCAAAGTAAACATTGTAATACCTACACAGCCCACCATCAACACCGATGATGAGACCAGCTTGCGTACCTACACAATAGTACCGTAAGCAGCCATACAAAAGCGCTATAAGGCTATTGACTACCTGCAGGCTTACCGGCGGCAGGTCTTGGGGCAGCGGGCCGCTGTGGCGCTTTTTTGGCACCTGCTGCAAATTTCATGAGCCTATAGCTGAAAGTTAGAAAGAAGAAACGGCTAAGCCTGTTGGTACGACTATCCGTAATGGTTGTTTCGTTGATGATGCGATTGATACCTGTGTTTTGATCCAGCAAATCATAGGCCTGAAAACGCACCGTAGCTACTTTTCCTTTCAGGAAACGATACTCGGCATACGTGTTGATGATAAACGGATTGACAGCACCCACACTCCCAAAACCGGAGTTGAAATTTTTATACAAATCGTACCCGATTGTCAGGTCTTTGAAAAAGAAATGTTTGCCGCTCACTCCTATGCGGTAGGTACGGGCTTCATTATTGGTGGTGTATGTACTGTACCTCGTAGTGGTTTTGTAATAGGTAAATCCGCCATCAAAATTCAGGTCAATTACTTCCGGAATGTCGAGCCTGAAAATGAGGCCCGGGCGCAGGTTCCAGTTCTGCCCTTTGTTTTGAAAACTATCTGTGAAAGAAATATTGTTATCATAGCTCATGTCGAGCTTAGTCGTTACACTAAAAATGCGCTTTTTGAATGGCTGTGTAAATGAGCCATTGGCAGCAATTCTGTAAAAGCCATCCGTATTCATATACGTTGTGGTTCTTCCTGTTCCACTTACATTATTGAAACGGGCACTCACAATTTTATCATCGGTAATGTCGTAGTTAAAATTGGCAAACAGCACCTTGCCGGTTTTACGATCCGACTTGTTGTAACGAATGCTGAGGTTGTACGTGGTTTCGGCATTCAAATCGGGATTACCCTTTACAATATTGTTGAGGTTGCTGCTATCACTAATGGGTTGCAGCTGATTAAAACTTGGCTCCCTGCTACGGCCACCCACATTCATGTTGATGGTGTGGTCTTTGCCAATGTTGTACGCAAAACGTGCCGAAGGCAACCAGTTCATGTTGCGGTAATTGATGCGGATATTTTTTTCTACTGATTCACCATTGAGTAAACTTGGCTGCGCTACAATACCTACCAGGTAATTGTATTTGGCATACATACCTTTGAAAGTAAGTGCGGTGCGGTGTGTGGTAAACTGATAATTCAACTCGTTGCTTTGATTGATGTTGGGCAAAGGGTCTTTACTGGTTTGCAGCACATCAAACACATTGCGGTCGCTGTAGTTGGCAGAGCGGTTCCACTCGTAGCTCATTTCTAAAAACTTGTTGCGCTTATTGTCGAGGGGTTCTGTGTAAGATACTCTGGCATTGGAAGTCAGGTTGTCGCTCAGCGTTTCGCTTTGCTGTTGTTGAATGGTATCGCGGATGCTGGGCGGCACATAACCAGAGTCAATGTTGCGATAATTGTTGAGGGTATTGCCTGCTTGAGTACGGGCACTAAAGTTGGTGCTCAACGAAATGCTCAAATTGCGTGACCGCTGATTGAATTTATGGTTGAACAAAACCGTGCCGCCGTAGTTGGGTGCATAGCTTTTGTTATCGCTTCTGCCCACATTGTATGTGTAATATTTGTTTCGCCGAAGCTGACTGTTGCTTTGGTTTTGACCTTCATTGTGGGAATAAGAAAAGTAAGGCGTGATTTTCAGAAAATTCACCGAATCCATCCGGTAATCGAAGTTGAAGGTAAACCGATGGTTGCTGTTGCTCGATTCACTCACCCGGTTGCTTTTTGTAATGCGATTGATCAGCGGATTGATATCCTGACTTTGGTTTTCGCTAGTGGTTTCATTGCTGCTCCAGTTTACACTGTAGCTTCCATCAACACTCATTTTCTCGTTCCATTTATCGCGGTAGTTGATACCGCCAGATATGGCCTGCGTAAGGCCGTTGCCACCAAAGCCACCCCGCTCAGCGCCACCAAGATTACCAGCACGGGCACCACCGCCCCGGCCGCCACCATTAAAGTTGAACGTAGCTACATTGGTATTGTTGAATGAGCCGAGCAAACTAATCTGCTGCTCAACATCGAAAATATTATACATAAGGCCGGCCATGTATCTGTCACGGGTACCTACACCAGCACTCAACGAACCAAACTTGCCGCGGTTTTTATCTTTTCTTGTATTGATGTTGATGATGGTTTCGGGCTCTCCGGTTTTAATACCTGTGAGGTTGGCCTGATCACCGTAGTCCTCGATTATCTGGATATTCTCCAGCACTTCCGCAGGCAGATTTTGTGTGGCTGTTTGTACATCACCACCAAAAAGTCTTTCCCGTTTACACGAATGCGTTTTACCGGTTTGCCCTGGCTGGTAATGTTGCCATCTTTATCCACTTCTAAACCCGGCAACTTTTTAATCACTTCTTCTGCCATGGCTCCTTCTCTCACTTTGAAAGCACTCACCGCATATTGGGTGGTGTCTTCCATCACTTTTACAGGCGTTTGTGCTACCACTACCACGCCTTCCAGTTCCATATCGTTTGGCAGTAATAAAATGCGCCCCAGTGCCAATGCAGTATCACCAGCAGTGATGCTGTATTTTTTTTGATGCGCTGCAAAACCCACCATGGTTATCAGCATATCAAATTGCGAAGTACCCTGCAGCCGAAAATGGAAACTGCCGTCTTTTTTGGTTTGGGTAAACAAACTGTCTTTAGCAAACTTCACTTTGATGGAAGCATTGGATAGCAGGTTGCCGGCACTATCTACCACAAAGCCTTTTACAGCAACCGATGGTTGAGCAATAGCCAAGAAAGAAAAAAGACAGGCAATGGTGAGGAGTGAGAATATTTTCATAAAGCCGGCCAGGCCGGAGTTGGTTTGCAGATAAGGTAAATGGTTGTCCGATGTTTCGGAGAGTCACCCAATCATGACGCCTGTTGAACAGGTTTCCATCGGCAATTCGACTTTCATTAACAATTATTAACCATCTACTTTAAAAATGCGACAGCTTAGCCGGAAAAGTGTCCTGTAGCCTCCTGATAAAATTACCGCTTACCAGCAAGCAGGTCAAAAAAATAAAACGGCCGCTCCAACTGGATGCGACCGTTTTTCGAAAGAGAAAGTACTTGTTATTCAAACACCACTTTCGATGTATGGACAACGGCGCCATTATTACCGGAAATGCGCAACATGTACACACCGGCAGGCAGTTGTTTTCTTTCAATTGAAGATTGCAGTCCGCCATTACCTGCTTGTACTGTTTCACTTCTCAGTATTCTGCCCCTGTTATCGGCCAATACCACCTGATACAATCCTGCAGCTTCAATACTGTAGTACAACGTTCCTTTTGCCGGGTTGGGATAAACCTGCACCGGCTGGCGTGATACATTGTGGCGAATTGCTACAGCATTTGATATAATCTGCTTGCCTTGCGTATCAATCATTCGCACTCTGTAAAACATGGTTTTGGTTTGTGGGGTAGCATCATTGTACTGCAAAGTAATGCCGCCAACTGAGGTCAGCTTTTCAAATACAGTACCATCAGCGCTACGCTCAACATCATAACGTGCAGCAAGCTTTATCACTAAATACTTTCCAGCTCAACTGAGCACCAAATGCAGACTTGCTTACCTGCAATTGAATGCTATTAAATGGCAAAACAAGAGCATCATTTAACTGTGCATCCACAGGATCCGATGAAGTGTTGTAAGCTGTGTTGTTAGCCACATTGGCTTCTTGTGTATTTCTTACAAAAAAGTATGCAGCACCTGTGCCTGTTGCATATGTATTATTGGTTTCCCAGAAATAAAAACCAATGACGGCTCCAGCACTCTTAAATAGTCGTGAAACGATTCCATACTTAGTGACCAACACATTGCCTGGCGCATAATAAGTTAGTACACCGTTCACGTTGTTGCCCGAAAACTGTAAATCGCCTGGAATTTGGGAAGTGAATCGGTATTGACTCCCTCCCAACTCAGTGGTTGTTGTGATGGATGCCTGTTCTTCTGTACAAGTGGTACAGGTAGTGCCGAACACATCATTAAAATTGGCGGTTGCTGCACTTGCAGCCATGTTGCCCAATAAACATGCAGCCATACATACGTAGAAGGGCTGCATGACATACTTACGTAAAATCATGCCCAATAGGGTTTTGAATGTTTTAAGGAGAAGTTGCGAATGTAGACATATAAATAATTTTGTGTATATAGAATATTCTTCAATTGTTTGCAAACGTTTGCATTGCCGACCATTACCTACCTCTTCTCATTAATAACCAGTTATATAAGTAAATGATAAAATATTTTATAATTCTGAATGCAGCAAAAAATGGATCCAATTCGAGCATCAAAGTATAGCAGCATATTCAAATTGTTAATGGCACGGCTTTATACAATGGCGTTTCTGCATCTTCATCATTTAGCTGGCTGCTATCTGCCAGTGTTTGGTGGTAAATAATAAAGTAACAATCATACGTATATGCAAAATCCCGGACCAGTTGTCCGGGATTTCTTTATTCGCCTTCTACAAAATCATTGTGCCATTTTTCCCTCGGGCCTCTTCGCCAACCTCTTTGTGCATCGCCACACATTTGCACAATCTTAGGTTGAAACGAACCGATAATGTCTACCAACGAGGTTTGCTCCTGCATGACAGCTTGGATGTCTTTGTAAGCAAATGGCGCTTCATCCAAACCACCACCCAGCAACTTCACGCCGTGCTTTTTCAGCTCGGCTTTCATGGCTTCGTGGGTAATGTTTTGCATAGCCTTGCTTCTGCTCATCAGCCTTCCTGCGCCATGCGAAGCTGAATTAACAGACGCCATTTCTCCCCGGCCTTTTACAATATAGCCGGGAGCGGTCATGCTGCCTGGAATGATGCCCAATACCCCGGCTGCTGCAGGTGTTGCCCCCTTTCTGTGCACAATCACTTCTTGCCCGTTCCACGTTTCTTTCCACGCAAAATTGTGGTGGTTTTCTATCATGGTCAAAGGCCTGCGGCCCAGCTGCCTGGCTACTTTAGCGTGAATAATATGGTGACATGCCGATGCATAATCACCAGCCAGATTCATTGCCATCCAGTATTCTGCACCGGCTTCTTCATCCAAAGTTAACCAGGCCAGATTGGCTGCGTCGCCCGGCAACCGGCGCAGTTGCTTAGCCAGTTTGGTATAATGTGCCGCAATGTTGGCCCCCAAAGCTCTCGAGCCACTGTGCGTCAGCAATCCGATATACGTTCCGGCAGGAACACCCGGCAAAGTATCTGCATCTACAATGTGCACAGCACCAAACTCTGCAAAGTGGTTGCCGCTTCCGCTGCTTCCCAACTGTCGCCAAGCCCTGTCTTTCAGGCTTTTCAGCAATGGTAATGCATCAAATACATCGCTATCCATCACCGCATGATTGGCAGGCTGCTTAAACTGCGCCCCGCTGCCAAACAAGGTGGCTTCCAGCAATTCCCGGGTAAAGAAATTTTCCCGCTGTACCAACTCAGTTGGCACAATATCAAAAATACTCAGGCACATTCTGCAACCAATGTCTACACCTACACCGTAGGGTATCACTGCATTGTTAGTGGCCAATACGCCACCAATCGGCAATCCATAGCCCTGATGCGCATCGGGCATCAATGCACCGGCAACTGCCACGGGCAACTTAGCCGCTGTATACATCTGATGCATCGCTCCTGCCTCAATACCACTGGCACCGTAAATAGCAAATGAAATACCGGTACTGTTCAGGCTGATATCACCACCTGTAGTAGTGTCTTCTACGGGTGGTTTCAGCTTCTGAGCAGCCGTCGCAAATACAGAATCGTTGTAAAAGTTTTCGGGTGCTTGCAACAAGGCTTTTAATTGTGCCTCGATGTCGGCGGATGCAGTGTGTTTCAAATGTTTTTTCACGGCCTCCAATACTACAGGAATCACGGGGCTCTCAGGAAAACCCATGGCCCGCAATGATTTGGCTGTAATGATGTTCGATTTCATACAATAGTTATTAAAGTTAAAATTTGTTTCCGCCGAAGCGGTAATCAACGCTGAAAGCAATTACCCCCAGCGTTAGTTTTCTTGAAAACGTCGGGCAAAACCTAACACAGTTACAGGTTGAGCCAAGGCAATAGACATTTCAGCAGCGGGTTGTTGCAAAGCAGCCAGTTGTTGCACCAATTGCTTTGCCCAAGCCTGATGTTGTGGGCTGTACAACAGCTCTACATAGTTAGGGCCAATCTCAATCATCCGATTGTCAAACAATTTGATTAAGGTGATATTGAAACACAATTCTTTGGTATCCGCATCAAAATGGCTGTGCTGCCACGCCCGTTGTATGTTCCAGTTTTCTACCTCTTTCAGCATGCTGAAAGCATCGCTACCATTGAGTTGGGTGATGACCGCCACACTGGGCAAATCGTTACACAGGTACATGAATACAGCCCGGCTATCGAGATACTGTTGGCTCAGCAAAGAGGACAGTGTACTGATCCTTCTTCGCCACAAAAATTGAAGCATAGATTCCTCCTGCTTTTGTACAGACCGCTGCAAAAGCAAACGCCCCGTGGTGATGAATATCCACGGGGCGTTGGGTATGGGCAAACCTTTACCGCATTACCACGTGGAGGTGATGATGAATGATGTAAGCAATAGCCACTGTTGTATACAAAGTGTCACTTGCTTGCTGTTATGCACTAATTGCTGGCATCGCATAGGCATTCCTTTATTTGCTACAATAAAGCCATAAAAAAACCCCGCATGTTGCGGGGTTTTCCTACACAGGCAGCGCTTACCTGAAATATGATAACATCCCGCAAACCCCTATGCACAAAGGGCTTTCCGCGTTGATATGTTTGAATTGTTGTAGCACTTGATGTAATCTTTTATTTTTTATTGCTGCGCAAAGTTGTGTATTCATGCACATTCCATCCAAATTTTTGCTCAACTATTTTTTCAGCAGCAATACCTGCTAGTGATAGTTGCTTATGGATTGGTAGAAAACACAGTAGTTTCTTTTACCAGCATTCTCCGGTTGAGTTTCAACTGTGCAATCACCAGCTCTGCAAAGTCTTCCGGATGCATTACTCTTTCTGCATCACCCGTTATAAGATTAGCACTGTACGCCAAGTCTGTTACAATGGTGCTGGGCGCCAATGTAGTTACCCGAATGTTTTGCTTTCTTACTTCCTGCATCAAACTTTCAGACAACCCAAACACCCCAAACTTAGACGCACTGTAAGCACTGGTAACTGCTGCCCCATTTTTTCCCGCAGTTGATGATACGTTGATGATATCGCCAGATTGTTGCTCAATCATTTGCGGCAACACTGCCCTGGTGCAGTAGTACACCCCAAACAAATTCACCTTTATTTGTTGCTCCCACTCATCAGGCTGCAGTTCCAAAAATTTTCCAAACTTACCGGTACCCGCATTGTTGATGAGAATGTTGATGTTACCCAATGTTGCTGTAATACTTTGCACAGCCGCTTCTACTGCAGTGCGGTCACTCATGTCGGCAGTGGCATACGCTACTTTCACACCTTTGGCACTTATTTCATCGGCCAGTTTTTTCAGGTCGGCTTCTCCACGGGCAATCAAACCTACATGTGCTCCTTCTGCAGCCAAAGCTACCGCAATGGCTTTACCAATTCCTTTGCTGGCACCCGTTACCAACGTCACTTTATTTTGTAAAGACTCCATAATAAAAATTTAGAGTGCAAAGGTACAGCCATTCATCGCTGTGTATTTTCGAGATACGCATTTTGTCGCCAGCTACCATCAGGACAGACATGATGCCACAACAACGGGCATACGTATTTTTACAACCGCAAACGACGTCTTGCGAAAGCCCAATACAACAACATGAATTTTTACGACCAAATATTTGACAACAACCGCCGCTGGGCCGCCAGCAAAAAAGCAGGTGACCAACATTTTTTTGAACAACTCGCCCAAAGCCAGTCGCCGGAAATTTTATACATCGGCTGTAGCGATAGCCGCGTATCGGCCGAAGAAATGACGGGCATTCACCCGGGCGAAATGTTTGTGCACCGCAATGTGGGCAACATCATTCCCAGCACCGACCCCAACTCTGCCGCCGTCATCGACTATGCGATTAAACATTTGCGGGTAAAGCATGTGGTAGTATGTGGACATTACAATTGCGGTGGCGTAAAGGCGGCCATGCAAGCAAAAGACATGGGCATACTCAACCCATGGCTGCGCAATATCCGGGACGTGTACCGATTGCACAAAGAAGAACTGAATGCCATTGCGGATGAAGAAGAAAAATACAAACGCCTTGTAGAACTAAACGTGCAAGAGCAATGCATCAACGTGATTAAAACGGCGGCATTGCAAAAAGCCTATTTGCAACAAGGCTTTCCATCGGTACATGGTTGGGTGTTTGATTTGCACAGCGGTGAACTCATCGATTTGCATATCGACTTCGAAAGTATCCTTTCAGAAATACGCCAGATATACGATCTCGGCAGTGGCATGATGCAAGAGCCGAGTGAATAAAACATCAGGGCTCTATTAAAAAAGCCGTATCGTACTTTACTTCATTCAAGATAAAGTTGCTGTTGATGTTGGCAATGTGCTGAATCGGCGCCAGCCGGTTGCTGATGAAATGATGAAACGAAGGCATGTCTTTGGTAGCCACTTTCAAAATGTAATCCCAACCACCCGATACACAAAGCACTTCCATCACTTCCGGCATTTGAGCTGTTTGCGCCTCAAAGTTTTGCTTGGTTTCAATGCCTTGCTCCTTGAGTGTAATCATGCAAATGGCCACCAGGTTTTTGTCGAGCTTCTTGTTGTCGACCAAGGCTACTATTTTTTTGATATAGCCTTCCTGCTTCAGTTTTTTCAGCCGCTCAAAAGTGGGTGACTGACTTAGCCCTACCCGGGCAGCAATTTCCTTCACCCCCAGCGATGCATCCTGCTGCAGCAAGTTTAGCATCGCAATGTCTATCTGATCCAATTTTACGCCCATCACTTTTTTCTGTTCGGTATTGTATAATGGCAAAGATCCGCAATAAACTACTGAGCAAACCATGACATTCAGCATAATTTGCTGCGATGATGAACATCAGCCATAAATATTGTCTGCGAAAATAGATTTGCCCGCAACAAGCAATACCATGACATACGATTTAAGTGAGCAAGACCGGGCATGCCTCAATCATTTTACCGAACGCATGCAAGAACGCAGTGAACATTTCATTGGTTACCCATCCGCTACCGACATTGATTATTCAGAACTCTACCCGTTGCTCCGCTACCGGCTCAACAATATTGGTGACCCCATGGTAGGTTCTACCAGCCAAATTAACTCCCGCATGTTTGAACGGGAAGTGCTGAGCTTTTTTGCACAGCTTTTTCAGGCACCCGCACAAAACTGGTGGGGCTATGTTACCAACGGCGGCTCCGAAGGCAACCTGTACAGTTTGTACCTGAGCCGTGAGTTGTATCCCGACGGCATCGTATATTATTCCGAAGCCACCCACTACAGCGTACAGAAAAACATTCAGCTGCTCAACCTGCGTAGCATTGTAATTCGCCAGCAAGAAAATGGAGAAATCGATTATGACGATTTACAACAAATGCTGATGCAGCATCGGGATAAACCAGCCATCATCATTGCCAATATCGGCACTACCATGACGGAAGCCATTGATGATATTCCGCAGATCAAAGGCATTTTAAAACAGTTGGCCATCAAGAGCCACTACATACATGCCGATGCTGCACTGGCGGGTATGTATGCAGCATTGCTGGGCACCGGTAAACCATTCGATTTTGCTGCAGGTGCCGATAGCATCGCCATTAGTGGTCACAAGTTTTTGGGTGTCCCCATTCCTTGCGGTGTGGTATTGGTAAAAAAGAATTACAAAGAACGCATCGGCAAAGCTATCCCATATATCGGCACGGTAGATACCACCATCACTGGAAGCCGCAACGGCCATAGCCCGATTTTTTTATGGTATGCCTTACGCAAACTGGGCAAAGAAGGCATGCGCCAGAGAGCTTTGGCCAGCCTGGAATTAGCAGATTACACGTTGCAACAACTGCAAGCACTGGGCATACATGCATGGCTCAACGAAGGTGCTATCACCGTCGTGTTTGAAGCACCATCAGAAAAACTACGGATGCAATGGCAGCTGGCTACAGACGGCGAATGGAGCCACATTATTTGTATGCCCGGTGTTACCAAAGCACAAATTGATGCTTTTATAGATGACCTGCGCAACGACTTGCAAACGCCCGGCATACATACAACTCCGTTATTACATGCGAACTAAGAAGTGTTTTGAACCACAAAGACACGAAGGGAGATTAAGAAAATCACTTAGTGTCTTCGTGTACGCTTCGTGCCTTGGTGGTTAAATACATCCGCTACCGTATCAACACACTCGTTCCTTTCTTCGTAATGATTTTTCCATCAAGGCCAATGCCTTCTACCATCCACACTACCGTTTGTGCAGGCATGGGCATACCGCGGTGTGTGCCATCCCAACCGGGCTTGCTGTTTTGCGATTCAAACAGCAACTCGCCCCAGCGGCTGAATATGCGGAAGTATTTGATGGTAGCAACGCCCATGGGTACGGGACGCAAAAAATCATTGCGACCATCGGCGTTGGGTGTGAATGCATTGGGCACTTCAATATTGGCCTGCGCTACAATTTGTACCAGCATACTGTCTACCGTTTTGCAGCCACCCACACTGGTGAGCAAAATGGTATAATCCTGATCAATAGCACCAGTAAATACAGGTTTGTAAGTATTGGCATTGTTGAGCATCAACGCTGGCTGCCACAGTGCGGTAGCACCAATGTTGCGAGCTTCCAACTGCAGTGGCACATTGCGTATGGCAAAAGCAGTGGTGTAGCGTTGTGGTGTAGCGGGTCTTTCTACCAGTACATTTTTTGTAAGCGTTTGTACCGGCGTGGGGCACTGCGCACTACTTACAGACAATGAAATACTGTAGGTGCCACTATTGGCAAACACTTTGGCATCCGGAGTCCGTTTATCCGACTCAGGCACATTGCCATAGCGCCAACTGTAGGTAATGGGCGAACCAATATTTTCATTGGTTTGATTGACCGGCACAAAAGGCAGCCCAATGCAAGTAGTGGCAGCATCAAACAGCGGCACAGGATTGGGGTACACCGTTACCGTTGCCTCAGTACTATCCGCACATACATCATTACTATTCACCACCAATTTTACCTGATAGGTACCTGCAGCAGGATAGCTGTAGCTCACATTGGCAGTGGATGCAGTAGCTGCATTGCCATACTCCCAACGGTAGCGCATGGCACCTACCGCATTGCTGCTGTTGTTCGTAAATACAAACTGGTTACCTATTAAACATTGCGCAGCATTGGCCACAGCAAATGCTGCCTTGGGAATGCTGGCAATATCAATTACCTCATCGGGGGTGGTAGCACTGCAGCCAAACTCATCTTGCAAAAATGCCCGGTATAAACCCGAAGTAGTGGCCCTGTATCGTTGTGTATTTTCTCCCGTCAACACAACACCGTTTTTATACCATTGAATTTGCAATGCATTGCTCACCTCCAGCACGGCACTATCGCCACTGCCAATGCAATATTGTGTCTTACCCAGCACCCGCAAACTATTGCCCAGATTACTGGCCGTTACTTTTACAGTATCGGCACTTACGCAGCCACCTCCAGGACTGCTCACAATGAGTATGTATTGGGTGGTGGAGCCCGGTGTAGCAATGGGGTTTGCAGCAGCTGCATTTGATAATCCGTCCGGTGGATTCCATTGATACAACAAACCCGGGCGGGCTGGTTCGCCCAAGCGTACCGGAGCCAGATTGCAGGACAAAGTATCGGGTCCGGCTGCAGCTGCAAAATTCAGGTTGTCTTCTAACCGGGCGGTGAGTGTTTGCGGACAACCAAATCCTTCAAAAGGTTCGAGCCTTACTTGCAACACGGTGCCGGGTGGCGGTGGCGGCCGGAGAGTAATGGATTGTCCGGTGCCAATTTGTTGCGTCATATCCGCATTGAACCAGGTATAAGATTTAAAACCAAAAGGCGCCGACACGGTCACGTCCGGGTCTTTGGCACAAAAAGAAGCCCCCGTAAACTCACCACTGCAATCGGATGCTACATCAATATAGGCGTAGCCAAAATGCCGGCGAAAGGTGCAATCACCGGTGCGGAATGTGAGGCGTATGGTGCTGCCGGCATTGCCATCGAGATTGATGGTAACAGGTGTCCAGTTTTTACAATAAACAGGAGCGGTGCTCTGTGCCACAGGCGATTCAAAAAAACCGGGCAATGTGGTGCCAAAAGGAATGAAAGCAAATGAGGCACACTCAATTTTTTCGCCCTTGGTAAGATTTTGCACTTCAATTTCCATGCGGGGTTGCTGTTGCTCTTCGTGGTTGGGCCCCTCAAACACCACGGCATAGTAGTACAGCAAACTGTAGGTATTTCTGTTGGCCGGAATGGTGAATTCATACGTAATGGCTTCGCCTTGCCCGCCGCCGGTATTGTTGCCCAGCCTCACACAATAATCGCTGCCGTTGGGGCTCCGCATCGGAAAATTGCCAAACGGATCTACACCTGCACCCGCCGCCGGAATGATGGTGTGCCGGCCCGGCTCCGGTGCCGGCGATTCCGTTAAATCAAACACATTAACTCCACCCTGATCAAGTACAAAACCAGTGTAGCAGCGCCATCCTTCCAGGGTTCCTTTTTCAAAATCGATATTGGGCGGGCAAGACTGGGCAATTAACAACAGCTGAATAAGCAAGCCAATACAGCACAGCAACCAGCGCAAGCTGTTGCTCCACAATAGGGAAAATGTACAACGAAACGTTGCCATACAGTGCTTGGTCATTAGGATGGTTTTCTTTCAGCGCAGCACACCTAATGTACGTAAAAACAGCAGTCGGAAAAACGGAGGAACCCGAAACGGGAATTTAGGTCGATGAAAAAGATGATGGGGCAATGATGGTGGATGTATTTGCAACAGTCCAGCTAAACCAGTACATAGCTCAGAGAGTTGGAGGCTATGTAGAAGCCTGCACAATTGCTGAAGGGCTGCCTGGGCCGTAGCGCAGCGAAGCCCACAGGCACCGGAACGAGTGTTGGGCTTTGTACTGGTGATGAGAGCCCCAAGGGAAAATGATAATTGAGGATTCAGGCAATGATACACTGAGCGATGGTGTCGCCACACTATAACCTCCCCAACGGAGTCAGTACGAGCTGGCTTTAATAGCAAACTTCCCAAAATGGAATGAGTTCGCCGAAGTTTGAGCACGTCGAAAATTCATTAGAAAAAGTACATTTCAATTCTAACAATTTTAGGCAGTCACGAACGTTTTTTAGAAAACGGATACATGTTCCAATTGAAAAACAAGTTGACTTTACTTGTGATTGCCTGTGTTGTGGCCGTAGCTATTTTCTTCCGCTTCAGTGCCACAAATCAACAACTCCAAACAATAAGACTGCATGAAACCAGCCGGCAATTGCTTGAAGCCAGTAACCAACATTACATGAATTTCATTTACACACAAATTTCTGAATTAGAGAATGATTGTAAAAAGCCCGAACTAGTTGAAAAAGCAAGGCCTGCTTATAACAAGGCTGATAGCATCTACCAAATACTGCAACAGATTCTTAGAACTGCAGATAGTGCACAAATGCAAATTCAGAAAATAGAAAATGAATTGCTTACCGACAGCATTGCCTTAGGCAAACTATTATTGAAAAAGCCTGTGCCACTCCAAAAAACTGCACAAGACTTACACAATACCAGTTTGAATTTTTTACAATGTAGTGCGAACTTGTTGGGGGACAAATGGAGTAAAATGAAGAATAACAAGGCTGACTCTATCCGACACATGAACATTACCCGTATGTTGATATTACCCATCAGCAATAGAAGTCAACAACTACTTGCCTATTCTCAATTTAAAAACAGTTTATTATGTATAGCAAGTAGCATTATTGAACAATTCAATGCTGCAATTGGTTGCAGGCTGGCCGACTATGATGTTGTTCATTTCATAACCGTTGCAGATACCAAACGTCCAAAAGTTGGTGAAACCATCACAATTAAAACGGCCTTAGCATTTGTTTCTAATGAAACAAAAAGTGAGTACTTCATTTATGGAGAAAAGCAACAACCAGATATATCAGGAGTGGCTTCAAAAAAAGTGAAGTTTGATAGACCAGGCCGATTTGTAATTCCAACATCCATAAGCTATCTCGACCCGGGTACCGGACAAAAAAAGACTGCAACACAAACTATTGAAATACAGGTAACAGAAGAATAATATGAAGGCTATTGCATTTGCACTAATCATTATAGGTAGTGCATTCCTGTTCATTGAAAAAAGCATGGCGCAGGCAATACCCGATCCTCCGAAGCTGGTTCTATTTATTGATGGCAAACCATTTGTTGGGGATAGTATCCCGTTAAGTACCATTCTGCAGGCAGACAGTCTTTCAACAAACAAATCATGGATAATTATAGAAAAGGCAACTATAACATTTTATGGACCTGGTGTATGTATTGGCGGGCAAGGCGTATATACCTTGCCATTACCAAAAGGGCAATTAACCTCAGCAGTTAAAAAGATGATACTGCAACTAAAAGGCAACTATTATGTGGACTTTGAATGTGAACAAGCCGTTAGAGTCTTTGGCGACAAAATATCAGTTCAGCTTCTGTCGATGAAAATACTAGCAAGTAGTAAGTAACCATCCTTGTAAAGTTCAGTCGAATTTGCGAAACTCAAAAAAGCTCAGCAAAACTTCCATTGCTAATATCAACAACAACCAGAGGCCAACCAATACAATACTCCATTTAAAAAAAGGGTGGAGCGTTTGCCAAAACCTGATCATTTTTTGCATATACCGAAAGTACGGCTGAAAATACTTGGTTGTTGATTGGTGTTAGGAGTACTTCCACCGAGGTTTACTTGATAGATTATAGGCTGCCCGGACATGCACAATTGTTGAAGGGCTGCCTGGGCCGACGGGGTAGCCCCGACGCTTCGGTCGGGGCCGTAGCGCAGCGAAGCCCACAGGCACCGGAACGGGTGCTGGGCTTTGTACTGGTGATGAGAGCCCCAAGGGAAAAAAGAAATAAGGAAGAGAGGACACTAACAGTCTTAACCTGTGAACTGCCCTTCGACAAGCTCAGGGCTGCATTGAACCCTGGAACTTGTGAACTTGTAAACTTTCAAACTCACTTTCTGCAACCTTTACTACTGCAGGTTGTTTTACATTCGCATCTCCAACTATGGCCAGCAAAAAAACTTCCCCCTCGGCTGCTGCGGCAGCGCCAAACAACGACGTGATTGAGATAGCAGGTGCCCGGGAGCACAACCTCAAAAACATTGACCTGCGCATCCCCAAAAACAAACTGGTGGTATTTACCGGGGTGAGTGGCAGCGGCAAATCGTCGCTGGCTTTTGATACCATTTACAACGAGGGCCAGCGCCGCTACATGGAAAGCTTCAGCGCCTATGCCCGCCAATTTATGGGCGATATGGAACGCCCCGATGTAGACAAGATTACCGGCCTGAGCCCCGTGATTTCGATAGAGCAAAAAACCACCAACAAAAACCCACGTAGTACCGTGGGTACGGTCACGGAGATTTACGATTTCATGCGCCTGTTGTATGCCCGTGCTGCCGATGCCTACAGCTACGAAACGGGCAAGCAAATGGTGAAGTTTAGCGAAGAAGAAATTGTAGAAAATATCAGCAGCAAGTATGCCAAGAAAAAAATTAGCCTGCTGGCGCCGATAGTGCGTGGCCGCAAGGGGCACTACCGGGAGCTGTTTGAAGACCTGCGCAAAAAAGGCTATCTGAAAGTGCGGGTAGATGGCGAAGTGAAAGACCTGGTGCCGAAGATGCAGGTAGACCGCTACAAGATTCACGACATTGAACTGGTAATAGACCGCCTGGCCGTAACGCCCGATATGAAAGTGCGGCTGAGCCAGAGTGTGCAGAAAACACTGCAGCAAGGCAAGGGCCTGATGCAGGTGCTGGACAACGATACTGATAAAGTAACACAATACAGCAAAAGCCTGATGTGTGAAGACACGGGCATCAGCTACGACGAACCATCGCCCAACTCGTTTTCGTTCAACAGTCCGTACGGTGCCTGCCCGCACTGCAAGGGCTTGGGCACGGTGTACACCATTGATATGGAAGCGGTGATACCCGATGCTAGTATACCCATTGCCGAAGGTGGCATAGCACCACTGGGTGAGCAGCGGGATGCATGGATTTACAAACAGGTGGAAGCACTGGCGAAGAAGCACAAAATCAATTTGAAAAAACCGGTTGGTGAACTCACGGAAGCACAACTGAACATCATACTGCACGGCAGCGAAACGGCGCATGAAGATTCATTGCTGGTAGTCCCGATAGCTATCGGGATTGAAGATGATGGTTTACCCAAGCACAGCGGCGGCTATTACGACACGGTGTTTGAAGGTGTGGTGCCGATGATTAAGCGTTGGTTCAACAGCAGTAGCAGTGATAGCATACGTGATTGGGCCGAAGGCTACATGAAGCTCGACACCTGCCCTACTTGCAACGGTGCCCGTTTGAAAAAGAAAGCCTGTGGTTTAAAGTAGCGGGCAAAAACATTGCCGAACTCAGCAATGTTGATTTGGATAAACTGGCCCTGTGGTTTGATGGCATTGAAGCACAACTGAGCAACAAGCAAAATGCCATTGCTAAAGATGTGCTGAAAGAAATACGGGAACGCCTGCAGTTCATGATTAATGTGGGCCTCACCTATCTCACTTTGAACCGCCCTACCAAAACGCTGAGCGGCGGCGAAAGCCAACGCATCCGGCTGGCTACACAAATCGGAAGTCAGTTACAAGGCATCACCTACATACTAGACGAGCCTTCGATTGGTTTGCACCAGCGGGACAACCACCGGCTGATAACAGCATTGCAACACCTGCGGGATATTGGCAACAGTGTGTTGGTGGTAGAGCATGATAAAGACATCATGCTGGCCAGCGATTTTCTGGTAGACATTGGCCCGAAAGCCGGACGGCATGGTGGCCGTGTAGTGGTAAGCGGCACACCGCAAGAGGTGATGCAAAACAGCAGCGAAACCGCCGACTTTTTGAGTGGTCAGCAAGCCATACCTGTGCCCGAACAGCGGCGCAAAGGCAATGGCAAAACCATTGAACTAAAAGGTGCCAGCGGACACACGTTGCAAAACGTATCGGTGAAACTGCCGCTGGGTAAAATGATTGTGGTGAGTGGCGTAAGCGGCAGTGGCAAGAGCACCCTCATCAACGATACTTTGTATCCGCTGCTGAGCAATCATTCTTTTAAAGCCAGCCGTATGAGTGTGATGCCTTACAAGGCCATCAAAGGGCTGGAGCATATTGATAAAGTAATTGAAATAGACCAGAGCCCCATTGGTAGAACACCACGCAGCAACCCTGCCACCTACTGCGGTTTCTTTACCGAAATACGCCAGTTGTTTGCCAGTGTGCCCGAAGCAAAAATCAGGGGCTATCAACCGGGGCGTTTTTCGTTTAATGTAAAAGGCGGCCGCTGCGATGTATGTGAAGGTGGCGGCATGCGGGTGATTGAAATGAACTTTTTGCCCGACGTGTATGTGCCCTGCGAAAAATGCCAGGGCAAACGCTACAACCGCGAAACGCTGGAGATACGTTACAAAGGCAAGAGCATTGCCGATGTGCTGGATATGACCGTGGAAGATGCCGTAGAATTTTTTCAGGCTGTGCCTTGGCTGTACAGAAAAATAAAAGTGTTGCAGGATGTAGGTCTTGGATACATCACCTTGGGGCAAAGTGCCGTCACGCTGAGTGGTGGCGAAGCGCAGCGGGTGAAACTGGCCACAGAGCTGGGCAAAAAAGATACCGGCAAAACATTTTACATACTGGATGAACCCACTACCGGCCTGCATTTTCAAGACATCAAAATGCTGCTGGATGTACTGAACAAACTGGTAGACCGGGGCAATACGGTGCTGGTGATTGAGCACAACATGGATGTGATTAAAGTAGCAGACCACATCATTGACCTCGGTCCCGAAGGCGGCAGTGGTGGTGGCCGCATCTTGTTTGAAGGCACGCCGGAAGAACTGGTAAAAGTAAAAGAAAGCCACACCGGTAAGTACTTGAAACTTGAGCTGTAACGCTTGTAAAGATTGGGGTTACTCTAATAGAAAATGGATGCTGCGATATGTGCAGCATCCATTTTTTGTATTGAGTTTTTTTGTATTCCTTACTGAGAAATGAACCGTTATGACCAGCATCATTGCATGTATATTTTCTATCATGTAAATTGCCAGTCTGATGAACTGGTTTTGTAGAAATGATACTACAAGCATGGCCATCAACTACACAAGACAATGCTGGTATACCAATATTTATCCATGAATAATGAGCTGCAAACAATACGCAATATTGTGAGCAGAAATGACAGGCGAAATGTGAGGACGGTGCTCGATTTAGAAGATAGTCTTGAAATTCCTGATGCCGCCGAACAATCAACGGCTTCCAGAAAAATAGCCAGAGAAAAGCTGCTTCAGATTATGACTGATTTAGCACCCGAAACCTTGGCGGGCATTCGTATCAATCATGTGGATGGCCCGGAGTTCCAAAAAGACCTTGCATGTCTGCAACAAATCAGTTCGCAGTTTAATCACCTTGTTTTACCCAAAGTAAACAGTGCTCCAGATGTTGATGCCTATTACAGTGCCCTGCAACAGGTGGCTTGCCAAGAGTTCATTGTGTTGCTCGAAACAGCAGCCGGCATCAACAACCTCTCCGATATTTTATCGAAGGCAAAAGCATTACAAATCACGAAAATCCATTTCGGGCATTGGGATTACTTTCTCAGCTGTGGCGACTACCCCTTGCCCAATCAAATGCATGCTGAATTTTGGGCGGTAGTAGAACCGCTACTGCAAGCCCTCGAAGCTGAAGGATTCACTTATATACATCCTCCGGTAAACCGGCTTACGGACTATGCATTGCTGAATGCTGTCATCCAATATTTGCACAGCATAAGCAAGGGTTTATGGGGCATTTCAACACTCACCAACGGACAATCGAAAAATGTGCAGCAAACCCCGGCCGGAACAGTTGCATTGCAGTTAGAACAACTGCCGGAAGCGAATAAACTTAACCATGCACAGCAGTTGGTTGCACAATACCAATCGCATCAGTACAGCTTCAGCATCACAGATGATCATGTTTTTATTCCACCGCATGAATACCTTGCAGCCAAACAATATATAGCCAAATGCCACAGCAATTAAACATTCACATTATAGGAGGATGCATGCTGGGGCAAAAAGCCCTCGGCCTGTCCAATTTGTTTTACCGAAAGTACACAGCACAACTACAACAAGCGTTTGGATTGCAGGCAACTGTACGATTAGATGGTCACAATGATTTTGACACGTTACCATACAAGGCTGAGAACATTACGCCAGTTCCGGGTGTACCGCAGGTATTGATCATTCAACTCAGGCCCGGACTGATTTTCCGGCGCTGCAATCTGCTGGTGCCTGCAAAGAAAAAAGGACTGTTTCCTTTTCAATGGAATCCATACATAACAGGCGCAAGCAGTGGTGTAAGCAGCTCTGCTGAAATGAACCTCAGCGACCAGGAAATGGGTGCTGTACACATGACAGGAAAGCTGCAAAAAATACTGGCAACTATCAATGCACTTGCAGGTATGCTGGCGGGCTTTCATCGCAAGGGGGAGCCGTCAAATAGCTGACTTGCTTATTCAAACCGCTGATCGTTGTACACAACAGCATATTCAATTGTTGGTGATTGGTTGTGTCAATAGTTATCAGAACAAACTGATTAGCATTCAATACAAAGCTGTAAACAAACTGCTGCGCCAATACCTGCAGCAAAAAGGCATTCACTACATAGATGTTTTTCCTGCAATGGAAGCCAAAAAAGCAGCCGGAGAATTACTGTTTCTTGAAGACAACTACCACCTCAGTACTGCAGGTCATGCGGTATTAGCCGAAGAACTCTATCGTTCATCATCAAAAACGGTTCATGCATTAACGAGTCTGTAGTGCAGACTCTACTTGTGTTGTAGTATAACCTCAAGAATATGCCAAGCAATCGTGTAGCATAAGTGTTTCTTGTATTTTCGAAATACCTGCAGTCTTTGCTTTCCGCCCACATAGCGCACCTGTCATTGCATGTCTGAAATAGCATGTAATCCACTATTTTCTCCAACCACCTTCATGCAATACCCGCAGGATATCAAAACCAGATTCCCATGCCGGCACAGTTGTGTTTACATATTGCCGGAGGCTGTTTGTTGCAAGCTTCCGCACCACAAGAGTCGTTGTTCTACCAGCACATTCAAGAGCAATTGATGGCACAGTACAATGTGCAAAGCGAGGTGCAGTTATATAGCTATTCCCGCTTCGCTGCTTTGCCCAACATTGTAGCTTCCATTGCCATTACAGCAACGCAAAAACATTTACTGATTATTCAAATCAGGCCCAGCCTGTTGTTTCAGGCTTGCAGCATGTTTTCAAACATTCAGGATGGTTCTTCAACATACAGCAACCGTTGTGACAGCAGCCATACAGGCATACAGGCCTTGTGGAATCAATGGCTTGGTACTGCAAATTGTATTGCCGGTACAATAGCAGGGCAACACAATTCTGCCATTACTCGCATCAACACACATATCACGCATTGTGTGCATTGGTGTCTGCAGCACAACGTGTTGCCTGTTATTCTCGGACCCGTACACAGTTACCTTACATCAGTCCATCGCTTGTATGTCAATAGTATCAACTCCACATTGCATAAAGCTGTAGATAGTACAGGGGGCATTTACATAGATGCCTATGATTTGCTCCAAACAAAGGCGCATAAGCAAAATGATTTCTTCACTGCCTCAGGTTTACAACTCACTGCCGCCGGGCATCGGGAGTTGGCCAATCACTTACTGTCGGTAGCAGGCACTGCCATTGCAAGGCATAGTAAACAATCAAGCACTTCATTTAACCATTCTTTGGCCAATACTCACAACAGCTAGCCAAGGCCTGGAGGGTATCCTCCTTTCTCCATTTTGTTTTCTGGTAATTTGCAGTACAAATACCCTGTATGAAACAACTCAGCAGTAAAGTGTTAGGATTGATTGTGTTGGCTGCCATCGCTATTGTGGCGTACACCATTGGCAAAAGCATGGGTACAAAAGCCAATGACACCAAGCTCATCAACAACTATGCATTTGTAAAAAACATTGTAGAACTGGCCGGCTTACAAGTGAGTGGTACCAGCACTTTTAAAACAACCAATACGGATAGTAGCGGTGGGTTTTGGAGTGGCATCAAAAATGTATTCGCCGAAAATACAGCTACCGTGATGGTGCCTTATACGGCCAAGTATGGGGTGGCACTTTCCGATAGCATTCGCATTGAAGCAGCAGACAGCACTGTAACCATTTTGTTGCCTGCGGCGCAGCTGCTAAGTCTTGAGCTACACATGGACCGCATGGAAACCAGCAGCCGCAAAGGTTTGCTGGTGTTTGAAGAAGATGAGTATTTCAATGCCTTTCAGAAGCGATTGTACAGCGACACTAAAAATCAGCTGGCCGGCAATGCCAATTATTTACAACAAACCACAAAACGCATCGAACAGATATTGACGCAGTATTATCAACCGTTGGGCTACCACGTGAAATGTGTGTTCAAATAAACCTGAATAAAATAGATCAGACAGATCTTAGCATGGGCAAATGTGGTATGCCATCTTCATCATACACATCGCCACACTGCACAAAGCCAAGCGACTCGTAGAATTTTTTGAGGTACAACTGAGCACCAATTTTAATGGGCACATGGCCATACAACGAAAACAAACGTTGAATCGATTCTTCCATCAGTATTTTACCCAAACCTTCGCCCCTTGCCTGTGGTGAAGTTATCACCCGGCCAATTGAAGGATAATCAGGATAAGAAACACCCATTGGTACTATGCGGGTGTATGCCGCCAGCAGATTGCCTTTGTAGCCAAGCAAGTGATGACACATTTGATCCTTGTCATCCATGTCTAAGAACACACAGTTTTGTTCTACTACAAACACTTCACTGCGCAATTTGAGCAAGGCATAAACTTCTGCCGCAGTCAGCGCATCAAATGTTTTGAATTCCCAACGAAGAGCCATAATCCAATTGTTTGTGTACAGGCATCAACACATGCCGTTCAGCAAAGAAAGAATTGTAGCATGAAATCGGCAATTTTGCGGACAATAAATTCTGCTGCACTATGCCCGCTGTGTTATCACTTCATTCATTTTCCATTGTTCGGGACGGGCAAACCATTGTACCTGCCTTCGACCTCAATCTGAAGGCAGGAGAACACCTCGCCATCACCGGCCCATCGGGCAGTGGCAAAACCATGCTGGGACAAGCCATGTGCGGTGCCTTGCAGCACTTCGGCCACAAAGCCTTAGCTGCAGAGAAGCATCCGGTGTTTGTGTCGCAAATGCACCATTTTAAAAACAAATCCAATACCAGTGATATGTATTATCAGCAACGCTACAACAGTTGCGATGCCGATGATGCACTTAGTGCCAGAGAATGGCTCGACAATATAGACAGCACAACACTGCAGCATATAGACCAGTTGTCTGTAGCACATGTATTGGATGAGCCACTTACGCATCTTTCCAATGGTGAACACAAAAAGATGCAACTGGTAAAAGCCCTGCAACAACAACCCGGTTTGCTCGTGCTGGATCGAGCCGTTTATTGGACTGGACGTGGCGTCTCGCCAACACCTGCAAGAAATGCTGGAAACATTGGCCAACAAAGGCGTAACAATTGTACTCATCAGCAGTGGCCATGATTTGCCTGCATGCATCACGCATGTATTACAATTAAGTAAAACAGCAACGCCGGTTTACAGCAGTAAAGATGTATTTCTACAAAATTTTCATCCGGTTACTTTGCAAAATGACTTACAAGAGAAATTAGCACAACTGCAAAGTCTGTTACCAAAAGATAACAATACCAATCTTCATCCGGAAGCTTTGCACATGGAAAACGTGCAGGTGAGTTATGATGGCAAACAGGTATTGCAGCACATCAACTGGACAGTGCAGCATGGCGAACGCTGGTTGGTGTACGGACCTAATGGTGCTGGCAAAAGCACATTGCTCAGCCTCATCACCGCCGACCATCCGCAAGTGTATGCTAACAAAATTTACCTGTATGGCAAACGCCGCGGCAAGGGCGAAACCATTTGGGACATCAAAAAACAAATGGGTTTTGTATCGCCCGAATTGCACTTGTATTTTGAAACCACGGCTTCCGCTTTTGATACCGTCGCCAGTGGCTTGTTTGATACCATTGGATTGTTCAGAAAACTAGCGCCAACACAAGAAGCATTGGTGCAGCAATGGCTGGCGCTGTTTGGCTTTAGCAATCGTGCCCACAAATGGTTGCGCAGCTTTTCGGCTGGTGAGCAACGGCTGCTCTTATTGGCCAGAGCCATGATTAAAAACCCACCCATGCTGGTGCTGGATGAACCTTGTCAGGGACTTGATGAAACACAGGAAGCCAACATGCTACAATGGATAGATGCCCTCTGCCTGCACGGCAACAAAACGCTGATTTTTATTACGCATTATCAACACAGCAAACCTGCCTGCATTACCAAAACGCTGCGGTTGAATAAAGGGAAAATGAATGTTGAATAAGGAATAAGAAAGTGTGTGGCAATTTTATGTTTGGATCTTCTCGAATTTGTAAACAGGAATACTTCCAAACCAAAAACTAAAAACCCCAAACTTGTTAATACCCATACTTCTCACCCCATCTCGATTTCAGAAACTTCCGCAGTTCTTCTTCCCGTGCATTTTTGCCGGGGTCGTAGAGTTTGGTGCCCCGCAGTGCATCCGGAAAATACTCTTGTGCAATAAAGTTGCCTTCGCCCATGTGTGAGTATTGGTATTCTTTTCCGTAGCCCAAATTTTTCATGAGCTTGGTTGGTGCATTGCGGATATGCAACGGCACAGGTTGATCGCCTGTTTTTTCTACCAATGCCAATGCTTCATCAATGGCCATATACGCCGCATTACTCTTGGGCGATGATGCGAGGTAAGTACAACACTGGCCCAATACAATCCGCCCTTCGGGATAACCGAGTTTACGTACTGCATCGTAGCAGGCATTGGCCATTACCATAGCGGTGGGGTTGGCATTACCAATGTCTTCGCTGGCAAAAATGACCATGCGGCGGGCAATGAATTCAATGTCTTCGCCACCGGCAATCATGCGGGCCATCCAATACACCGCAGCATTGGGATCGCTGCCCCGCATACTCTTAATGAAGGCTGAAATAATATCGTAGTGCTGCTCTCCTTTTTTATCATACAGGGCTACCCTGCTTTGCGCCGCATCCATTACTGCCTTGTCAGTAATGAGCAATTCACCACTCTTATTTTTCGATTGCAACGACTGTACAGTTATGTCGAGCAGATTGAGCAGCTTTCGGGCATCGCCGGCACTAATGCGAATCAACGCTTCGGTTTCTTTCAACTGAATAGGCAGCTGTTTCAGCACTTCATCTTTGCTGATGGCTATTTGCAACAGCTGCTCCAGTTCGCTTCGCTCCAATGCCTTCAGCACATACACCTGGCTTCTGCTAAGCAAGGCACTGTTTACTTCGAAAGAAGGATTTTCGGTAGTAGCGCCAATCAGGGTGATGATGCCTTTTTCTACCGCACCCAGCAATGCATCTTGCTGGCTTTTATTGAAGCGATGTATTTCATCAATAAACAAAATAGCACCGCGTTGTTTTTTGGCCACATCAATCACTTCCCGAATTTCTTTTACGCCACTGCTGATGGCAGAAAGCTGATAGAAAGGCAATTGTAAATGATGCGAAATCACATTGGCCAAAGTGGTTTTACCTACGCCGGGAGGTCCCCAGAAAATAATGGAATGAATATGCCCGTGCAGTAAGGCATTGCGAAGCACTGTGCCCTCGCCCACGATGTGTTGCTGTCCCACAATTTCGTCGATGGTTTGTGGACGTAATCGTTCGGCCAGTGGAATATTTGAAGACATGTTTACCGTTTTTGGTTTGTGGTTTATGGTTCAAACTGCATGGCTGTTTTGCCTATGCAAATGAACTCAATTTTATCCTAAACACTTAAGAGGCAGGAATGGAAAACACTCAAATAATGGCATGTTGAACAACGGTTGTTCGCAAACGAAAAACCACAAACCAAAACTAAGAACAGAATACCTATTGCTGCTGTTGCTGCGCCTGCATCCAATCGTTTTGCCAGGGCTCCACTTCGTCCGACGATACCGTTTCGAGTTTTACTTCGTTTACTTCTTCAAACACATGGCCGTCTTCGTAGCCTACAGATACAAACACCGAGAGAGATTGCCGGGCGATGCCTTTAAACGTACCCTTCACAGGTGAGCAATCATTAAAATCGCGGCCGGTGGCCAACACCACATGATAGCCATTTACCCATACGTTGTTGGTAGGGTCAATGCCTACCCAACCATCGCCGGGCGTATAAAATTCAACCCATGCATGGGTAGCACCTTCGCCACGCATGCCGCTTTTGTTGGGGCAAATGTAGCCACTCACATAGCGGGCAGGAATGCCCAAGCTGCGCAGCATCTGCAATAGCACATGTGCAAAATCCTGACACACACCACTTTTGTGTTGCAAAATTTCATCTATGGTAGTTTCAACAGATGTGATGCCCTTTTCATATTTGAAATGCCGGAAAATATATTCGCTGCAAGCCCATGCCATGTGGCGCACATGCTGCACCGGATTGGTGATGCTTTGCAAAATATCATCGATGGCGTCCTGCTCCTGAATACGCTCCGGATCGGCCAGGCGAAGCAGCGCTATATCTAATGCAATGGTATTGCGTAAATCTGCAATCGTGATGTTGTCTTCGGGTGCATAGCCTTTTTGCTCCACCGTTTCCACTGTCATGCGGGTATCGATGGCCAGGGTTTGGTGTGGCTGCAGCACGGTAAAATCGCCCACAGTATTGCCGTAGTAATCTGTAAACGTGGCCACCTGCGGATTGGTGGTAATAAGCAATTCAAACTGGCGTACATGTTGCTGTGCATGCTGCAACGGAAAAATGCGCACCTGACTGACGCTTTCTTTTACCGGCCGGTCGTATTTGTACTGCGTAATATGGTGAATTTGAAATACCGGCATATGGCCTGTTGATTTGCAGGAGGCCGAAACTACCATTGTGGCCCCATGCAGCAGCCTGCTACTTATTCAGGCTGTTGATAAGTAATAAATGCTATGTATATGAAAAGAACAATCGGGAAAACTCAGCCGAAAAATCCCATAGTTGATACCGGATTTTCTGGATGATTTCTTTCAGTTCTTCACCCGTCATGCTGGCGGTGTCTGTAAATTCTACCATGCTTTTCAACCGGCCAAACCGACGTACCAATGCAGCGGCATCGGGGTGCGGGCTTTCATCCACCAAGCGATTGCAGGTATTTTTCAATACGGCGCAAACTGTAAATGACGCTGCGAGGAAAATCGGGATTGAAAATAGCCTGACAAATTACCTGACGGCTATGATGTGTACCACGGTTGTTTTTGAGGTACAGCTCGTAACCCGATAAGGCGTACAACAACCGCCGCCAATACAACAGGTCATCATTTTTTTCCAAATCGTATTGCATGGGTTGCAGGTAAGCGTCGGTCAAATCGATGGTTTGCAAACTGCGTTCTATAAACTTGCCAAGGTTCATAAACTCCCAGCCCAAACCGCGGGGCATGGTGCTGTCTACAATACCGTTGTACAGCAGGCAATGCTTTTCCAACTGGTCCAGCACTTTCAAGGTTTCTTCACCTTTCAAGCGGTTAGCCAGGCCTTCGTTGGTAATAAAATGATACATACTATTGACCTGCTCCCACAGCTCTTTGGTCACCCTGTCCTGCGAACCCCGGGCGTTTTCACGGGCCTTGCTTAGCAGCACTTTCAACGAGTTGATGTTGGCGGCATCTTCAATAATGAAACGCAACAATTGTATCGGATCTTGTTGCAATGCTTTGGCTTCTTCATCTTTTACGGATGTAAAACTTTTGAGCAACGGACCGTAGCCCAATGTATCACCTTCCCATGCATCAAAACCCAAAATGTAAAAATAACGGGTAGCCCTTGCCAGCCCGTCGGCCCGCTCCATATAGCGGTTCAGCCAAAACATATTGTCTGCAATTCTGCTCAGCATCATAAAAAACTGTTTGATGTTTTTTGTTTTTGGTTTGAAGCAGATACCACTCTGATGTCAAACCAATCAACGAATCAACCTACTCCTCTAAATCCACTATCCATGTATCCTTACTGCCGCCGCCCTGGCTGCTGTTTACCACAAGGCTTCCTTTGCGCAGGGCCACACGGGTAAGCCCACCAGGTACAATTTCAATGCCATCGGGGCCACACAATGCATAGGGCCGCAGGTCTACGTGGCGGCTTTCCAGTTTGCCATCTACCAGGCAAGGCACTGTGCTGAGTTGTATAATGGGTTGCGCAATAAAATTGCGGGGGTTGTCCAAAATCGCATTCTTCAAATCGTTGAGTTCAGCATCGCTGGCTTTGTTGCCCATTACCAATCCGTAGCCTCCGCTTTGGTTGGTTTGTTTTACCACCATGCTGCTCAAATTTTCAAATACATGTTTGCGTTCGTCCTCATTTTCCATACGGTAAGTGGGCACGTTCGACAAAATGGCTTCCTCATTGAGGTAGTACTTAATCATATCGGGCACATATGCATACACAGCTTTGTCGTCGGCCACGCCATTGCCAATAGCATTCACCAAGGCCACATTACCCTTGCGATATGCACTCATAATACCGGGTACCCCCAGCACACTATCGGGGCGAAACACCAACGGATCTATAAAGTCATCATCAATTCGGCGATAGATAACATCCACGGGTTGCAGCCCGGCAGTTGTTTTCATAAATACCTTTTGGTTGTCTACCACCAAATCGCGGCCTTCAACCAGCGGTATACCCATGGTACGGGCCAAAAAAGTATGTTCGTAATAAGCAGAGTTGTATACCCCGGGGGTCAGAATGACCACATTGGGTTGGTCTACCGGCCGCGGCGATAATGACGATAAAATATTGAGCAGCTTCACCGGATAGTTGTTCACCATCCGCACCTGATTTTGCGCCAGCATATCCGGAAAAATGCGCTTCGTTACTTCCCTGTTTTCGAGCATGTAGCTCACACCACTGGGCGTACGCAGGTTGTCTTCCAGTACATAAAATTTGCCATCGTTGCCCCGAATCAAATCAATGCCACTGATGTGCACATAAATATCATGAGGCACTTTAATGCCCACCGCTTCTTTCAAAAAATGCGGGCAACTGGCAATCAGCGCTGCAGGTATTATGCCATCCTTTATAATCTGCTGATCGTTGTAGATGTCTTTCAAAAACATGTTGAGTGCTTTCAGCCGTTGCTGAATGCCTTTTTCTACATGATCCCATTCTTTGCCTGTAATGATACGGGGAATAATATCGAAAGGAAAAATACGTTCGATGCCTTTGTTGTCGCTGTATACGGTAAACGTAATACCCTGGTTCATGAAAAAGTCTGCCGCTTGCAAATCCTTTGCCCGAAGGTCATCCCACGACATTTGCTGCAAGGCTTCGTACACCTGCTTGTAGCGGGCACGTACACCTTCGGATGCAAACATTTCATCCCATATTACCTGATTGGCAGGCATGTTGCTCATAGGCACAGTTGTTTTTTGAACGTCACAGTTTTAATTGGTCAGTAAATGGAGGCGGCAACAGGTACAAAGGCAGGAACAGGGCGGGTTGCATGCAGTGCAAGGGCAAACCAACAGCGGTATTGCTTCAATTGCACAAACTCCAAACGCATTGTTCCTCAGCCATGCAGCTGCCAGACTACATTTTCTGAGGGGATTGATATGCACTGTTGCCCATACAAGCAGCAGCACCTATCCTTTTCCATTTGGCAGCATTCGTTGGTTCGGAAATTAGGGAAAAAATAAATAGCAAGTTGTCCTCCTGCTAAAATTAGGAGGGCTGGCAGACAATAGACATTTCAGTAAATGAATGGCGCTACAAAAAAGCAGATTCTACTTTGAAAAATAGGCTGCATATCTTTTTGCAGCACAAAGCCCAATACGATATGCACGACCAACAGGCTGCTCAGTGCTGTAGAAATGATGAGTACCCATTTTACCAACAATTGCAAATCGTAGGAAGGTGCACCGGGTGTTTGTGCCATCGCTTCGGCCAACTGATCGATGACCAATTTAATTTGTTCAGGATTGAGCAGGAGCAACACACTTTGGCCAATATTGAGCAATGCGATGGCTCCTGTTACAAAAGCATTTACCCGTATCCAATCCCGTAGCCTTGCTTTTACAGCCTGCTGCTGTACAATTACTTTTTGCACAAAAGAAAAACTGGCAAACACGTAAATGATCATGGCAACAATAATAAACGTGGGCAACAACAATGCTGGCTGGCCAAGAGCCATCATAAAAAATGAAAGAGCACTCAGGCTAAGCAATACAGCTACAGGTAAAAACAGATAGGTTAATATGCGGTAAATAAACGTCATGATTGTTCGATTAATACAATGGTTTTTCTAAAGGATTGTTCAGTTGTGTCAGCATTAGTTCTTCAGCTTCCATTTTTGCAAACCGTAGTTCAAAATAGGCTTTAATACTCAGCAAATAGTTGGTGAGTGCCAATAAGGCGCAACACAACAGCACCATAAAAATGCGGTAGAATGCAGCTTCTATCGGACGTTGGGTAATCTTTTCCATTTGCAAGTATGAATAAAAGGATGCCCCTGAAATAAACAGCTGAATGACAAACGCAACTGTTGCTGCAGCCAGCGTCCAACCCATTTTCCGTAGCGGATACAAACCATCCATTCCTGTATCGCTACGCATCAGCGAAGCCACCGCTTTCAATTGTCCGTAAGCGCTATACAATACCAAGCAAACCCCAAATGCAAACGGCCACTGTTGCCCAAAAATCTTCCGACCACCAGTTGATTGGTTCGTCTGCCAAAGAATACAATAACAGACCGAACAACAGCACAGCAAATGCGCTTTGCAACAGGGCTGTTACCCTTAGCAAATACCATTTCCAGCGGTTGCGTTGTTGTTGCATATCGGATGTGCCCTTATGCCGGCTTGATGTGCAGCTCTGCGTATTGCTTGGCAGCAATTTCTCCCGGTGCATCCAGCATTACATCGCGGCCTGCATTGTTTTTGGGGAAAGCAATGAAATCACGGATGCTTTCGCTACCACCGAGGATGGCGCAGAGGCGGTCGAAGCCAAAAGCCAAACCACCATGCGGCGGTGCACCGTATTCAAACGCACCGAGCAGGAAGCCGAACTTTTCTTTTTGCTCATGCTCATCTAAACCAAGGGCGGCAAACATCTTTTCCTGCAATTCTCTTTGGAAAATGCGGATGCTGCCACCGCCAATCTCGTTGCCATTCAGCACCAAATCGTACGCATTGGCCTTGATACGGGCATACGGATGTTCGAGGTATTTATCGAGGTCTTCCACCTTGGGCCCGTTCTCAATCATGATGGAAATATGATCGGGCTTGGGACTGGTAAACGGATGGTGACGGGCCACCCAACGGCCTGCTCCACCGCCGTCCTGGTCTTCCAGCGCAAATTCAAACAACGGGAAGTCGATCACCCACAGCATTTTGAACACTTCGGGATTGCGCAGGCCCAAACGCTCTGCCATTTCGAGGCGCAGCGTACTTGTTGCTTTGCGGGTGAGTTCTTCTTTGCCCGCCAATATCAAAATCAAATCGCCTGCCTTGGCATTGGCCGCTTCAGAAATGGCTTTCAGTTTGTCTTCGCTATAAAATTTATCAACGCTACTCTTGAAAGTGCCATCGGCATTGCACTTGATGTTCACCAAACCCTGCATGCCAATTTGTGGCCGCTTCACCCACTCGGTGAGTTCATCAATTTGCTTGCGGGTATATTCTGCAGCACCAGGCACAGCAATGGCGAGGACTGTCTCCGCATTATCAAACACACCAAAGCCGGCACCTTCAATCAGGTCACGGCTGTCTTTGTAATCAACCAGCACATGGTGCGGCTTCTTCAGGTTCAGCAACCGCATGTCGAAACGAATATCGGGCTTATCGTTGCCGTAGTTCCACAGTGCATCGTCGTAAGTCATGCGCTGTACGGCTTCGCTGTAATCGATACCTTTTACGGTTTTGAAAATGTATTTCACCAAACCCTCAAACATGTTGAGGATATCGTTTTGCTCTACGAAACTCATTTCACAGTCTATCTGTGTAAACTCAGGCTGGCGGTCGGCTCGCAGGTCTTCATCGCGGAAGCATTTTACAATTTGATAGTAGCGGTCATAGCCACTCACCATCAGCAGTTGCTTAAAGGTTTGCGGACTTTGCGGCAGCGCATAAAACTGTCCGGCATTCATACGGCTGGGCACTACAAAATCACGGGCCCCTTCGGGAGTGCTCTTGATGAGAAAAGGCGTTTCAATATCCATGAAACTATTCTGGTGCAGATAATCTCGTGTGGCACGGTTTACCGCATAGCGCAGCTCAATATTTTTCTTCACTGCATTGCGGCGCAGGTCGAGGTAGCGGTATTTCATCCGCAGGTCGTCGCCACCATCGGTATCGTCCTGAATGGTGAAGGGTGGCGTAGCGGCTTTGTTGAGAATGCTGAATTCGCTGACGGCAATTTCTACATCGCCGGTAGCAATGTTGGCGTTTTTGCTGGTTCTTTCGCGTACCAGGCCTTTTGCCTGCAGCACAAACTCACGGCCCAGCGGATTGCTGTCGAGCTGGTCATTCAAGGTTTCGGCAAATACCAGCTGCGTAATGCCGTAGCGGTCACGCAGGTCTACGAAGGTGATGGCGCCAAATTTGCGTACGGTTTGCACCCAGCCGGCCAGGGTTACTTCGGTGCCGGCATGTTCCAGTCTCAATTCGCCACAAGTATGTGTTCTGTACATGATGTATGATTTCTGATTGCTGATGTCTGATTTGTAGAATCACGTAAGATTCAATCCCAACGAGGCTTAGCCCCCTTTAGGGGGTTGGGGGTTGGGCCGCAAATGTACGGCAAGGCGGGCAAGCAGGCATGGCAAAACTGCCAGAAAACAGCAGTTGCCACAACCTGATGAATAAAAAAACCAGCAACCCTTCCAACCATCGTTCCTGTTTCGCCCTCTTTCTGTACAGCGAAGCTGATTTTTTGCCGTGCCGGCAATGAATGCCGGATAGCTGCTGCGGTGGCACGTTTCAAACAAATAGATATGCGAGGGATACTTTGTTGTTGTTGGATAATAGCTGTAATGATGATGCCTGCCCGGGCACAACGAGACCAGCAAAGCAGTTTGCATTTTTTACAAAACCAGAAAGCCTTCACGCACTACAAAGCCGCGTACCGCATTCCGGCTGACAGCATGGCCAAATGGACATTGCAGGAACGCATCAACTTTGACTACATCAATCAATTGCAACCCGCCTGGGTAGGTTACGACAGCATTCAGTACAGCGATATTCCTTTGCCCAATGGCCACTTTGTGTGGGTACGTGCCGTGGCAGAAAGCCTGCATGCCTGGCTGGATGTTCGCACCGGATTGTCTTTCAACAACATTGCCAACGGCGATCAAAGATTGCTCACTGTGTACAATCTGCAAGGCGAAGTTCCTGCACAAATGCAAGCTAGTTTACAGGGCAAAAAACTCAAATGGTCGGCACAGTCTGCCGGCTTTGTTTTGCCTAAGCGAAAGAAAGACATGGACGATCGCCTGCTGATCATTAGCACCGCTACAGATACACTCATTAGCTGGCTGAGCTATGAGCCACCATATCGGTATCATTATCAAAAACCGTTGCGCCAATGGCCGGTCATTAAACAAGTATTGAATACAGGCAGAAAAATTAGCCGCATTTTTTCTGGCGATACTTACTACAACAGCAACAAAAGCCGCCGCCAATTATACAGAGGTTTTGTGCTTTTCAACAAGCCGCTGTACAAGCCAGCGGATACGCTCAAATTCAAAGCATGGATTACAGACAGAAAAGGCAATCCCGTACACAGCACACAAACCGTGAGCATACAGTACTACTACAAAAAAAGCAGCAAAAAAATAGAACTTGGCCAATTGGAACCTACCGTACCCGGCAGCTACCACATGAGCTGGCCACTGCCCGACAGCCTGCCCATGGATGTGCAGTACGAGCTGTATTTGCAAGGCCCCAAGACCTACAATAAGCTCAACAGCAGTTTTAAAACGGAAGAGTATCAGC
Source organism: Phnomibacter ginsenosidimutans (assembly GCF_009740285.1). GTDB lineage: Bacteria > Bacteroidota > Bacteroidia > Chitinophagales > Chitinophagaceae > Phnomibacter > Phnomibacter ginsenosidimutans. The sequence continues at coordinate 745,614 of NZ_CP046566.1, read as the reverse complement.
TGCCTGATATTTCCAGCTTCAGTGTAAGCACGTTACAAAACTGGTGGCTGCGCAAAGACAGCCTGCGCATTTCACTGGAAGCCAAAGATGCCAGTGGCATCCTGCTGCCCGATGGTAGTGTGGAGCTGTTGCTTACCCGAAAAACGCTGCAGCATTTTTACCCCGATAGTTTGTTTGTACCTGATACACTTTGGCGTACAAAAATAGCCTTGCTTACAGATGGCCCTACGCAAGTGTACATTCCTGCGTATGCATTACCAGAGGCTAATATCGAAACTCAATTGTTTGCACAACTTCGCAATAGCTCGAATGAATTGAAGGAGCAACAACTTACCCTTACCCACTATGCCCGGCAGCAGCGCATTGTAATTGAACGCAGCAGCGATAGCCTGCACATTCGATTTGAAACGGATGGCGTACCCACTGTGGCTACAGCACGAATAGAAAGCATGGAAGATTGGTACAATCTCGATACGGTGGTGCAGCTGCCATTGAGCATGCGTATTCATCCCATGGCCAACGATTATGATGTAACAGTGCTGGATGCGCTGGGCAAAAAAGTAGTATCAGAAAATTACGACCTGTCGAAAATGAGGACTACGCCTGCTATCAGCAACACATCCAAAGGCGACACGGTAAGTTTTGTCATCAGTAATCCAACCGGCATGCCGGTGTGGTTGGCCGTTACCAAAAACAAAGGCCGCATCCAACGCATGATGCTGCGCCAAACCACCTACAGCTGGCAACAACATGCCCGCAAAGGCGACCGCTATTTGGTACAGGTTAATTATTGGGAAGGCGATCAGGAACGATTGCTCACTGAAAGACTGCAACTGCAATACAACCTGCTGCAGGTAACTCCCAACATAGCGCCTACTGCGCAACCAGGTGCAGCAGATACACTCACAGTAAAAGTAACCGACTACAAAGGCAAGCCTGTAGCCCATGCCAACCTTACTGCCGTGGCCAACAACACTCAATTGCAACAGCATTTTCGCTACCCCGACATGCCCGTTCGTATAAGGCTGAAGCGCTACAAAAAAGTAGTGCAGCCCGGTGAATTTGACAACAGTGAAATAGCATTCAAAACAGATACTGTGGCAACGAGATTTGCGCAAATACTTCATCAGCTGCATGGCGATACCATGTTTTATTACCAACGACTAATGGATACCGGCGCCATCCGCATTGTGCGTTCACCTCTTAACAATGCATATCCTGAGGCAAGCATTTACGCCATAGAAAAAGGAAAGCCCGCAGCTATTTATGTTACCCATATAAATAATCTTCCTGTACATATGTGGTGGCAAAATGCCATACAGGCCAACAGCAACATTGTCTATCCCGGTTACAGCAAAATCAGCCTGCGCACCTGGAACAAACTCATTGAGATAGACAGCGTATACATGCAGCCTTACCAAAAACACGATGTGTTTATTCAGTTGGATAGTGCGGCATGGCATCCACACGTACGCATTACACCCATGCCCGACACCTTGACCCATGCAGAGAAAACTCAGCTGCAGCGCTATTTCATACAAATTGAAAACGACCGCAACAGCAGCGGCGCCTGGCTGTGGAATTATAGTTTGCAAGCAAAACTTTCTTATGCCAATGGCACTTACATCGCCGGTCCATTCATGACATTCGATAGTATTACCATTTACAACAGCAGCACTAACCTCCACACCAAATTTCCTTTTGAAAGCAACTACCGCTACCGCATTTCACAACATCTGGTTCGGTTAGAAAAAACGGACTTACTGCCCGGCAAAATAAAGCTGCGTAATCAATCTATGCCTTGGCGTTTGGGAGATACCACCTGGCATTATGACTTGCCTTTGGCAGAAAAGAAAGTTGCAGATACAAGAAGAAACTTCAGCAACTATCTGTATCAATCCTACAGCACCGACCGCAGGCATGGCAGTTTGCATTTGCAATACAAAACAGATAGCAGCATTCGGTTTACCATCCTCATCAAAGCGGGTCAATACAATACAGCCATGGTATTTAATGGCCAACCCAATATCATTCACCAATTGGATACCGGTTACTATCAACTGGTGCTGGTAGACAAACATGATTTTGGTTTCAATACAGCACCATTTTACATACACCCTGCAGGCGCCAATGCATTGCGTATTCATGCAACAGCATTTACCGCTACCAATGCAGCAGCCTACGAAATATACGCTGCACAACACCGTAGAGAATTTGAAAAATGGCAACAGCAATCCACAAAACAAGAAGAATCAACCACTAAAATAGAAGAAGTGTTGCCGGGCTTGGCCAGTATTTCCGGAAAAGTAACGGACGCAGTAACGGGCATGCCACTGGCAGGTGTAACGGTGCAGTTGAAAAACACCAACCGTACAGTGAGCACCGGAGCCGATGGCATGTATCAATTCAGCAATATTGCCAGTGCACAGTATACGCTGGTATTTCAATACGTTGGGTATGGAACACTGGAACGACAGCACTTTGCCCGCTTGTATGCCGACAATGCCGTGGATGCTGCCTTGCATGTATCACATAGCTCTTTGGATGAAGTAGTGGTAGTAGGCTATGGTTCAGTCAAAAAAGAAGCATAACAGCCAGTGTAACAACTATTTCTGGCAACGCACTACAAGGAAAAGTAGCGGGTGTAACGGTTACCAGCAACAGCGGCGCCATGGCAGAAACCAGCATTCAGATAAGAGGCGCTGGCAGCATAAGCGGCGACAATACACCACTCTATGTAGTAGATGGTATACTCATGGATGCGATGCCCGGCAACCTCGACCCTAACACGGTGACTATTGAAGTATTGAAAGCTGCAGTGGGCACTGCTATCTATGGCAGTCGTGCTGCCAATGGTGTAATTGTGATTACAACAGGCGGCAACAAAGCCCCCGCCATTCGTACCAGGTTTAGTGATGATGCTTACTTTTTGCCCGATGCCAGCACCGACAAAAAAGGGTTTGCCCGTATACCTATTCGTTACCCAGAAAACATCACCGGTTGGCAGCATGTGGTATATGCCGCTGCGCCCAAGGGTAAATATGGCAGTGCCGCCATTGTAAGCAAAACCTTCAAACTATTGCAAGGCATATTGCAGGTGCCTGCCTTCCTTACTGAAGGTGACAGCATTTACCTGAGCGGTAAAGCCATCAACTACAGCCAGCAAACAAAGCAGATCAAGACCAGCTTTGGCATGCGTGGACAACAAACCACACAAACAGTGCTGGCCAATGAAGGCCAATCAGCCATCAGTTATTTTGGCATCAAAGCACCAAGCTGCATTTGATACGCTTACAGTACAATTCACTGTGGCAGATAGTCTTCGCAACAGCGATGGTGAAGAAAGAACCATTCCTGTTTTGCCCGCCGGCACTCTCGATACCAAGGGACGTTTTTTTGTACTCGACAATGACACCAGCTTTACGTACACACCTGACTACACAGATGCACCACTGCAGGTATACACCGAAAACAACCTGCTCAACCTGTTGGAAAAAGAGTTGGAATCACTGCGCAATTATCCGCAGGCATGTATGGAACAAACCGCTAACAAAATGTGGGGATTGCTCATGATGAAACAAATCAATGAGCGGATGAACAAACCATTTAAGTACGACAAGCAAATTGCACAACTGCAAACCCGTTTGCTCGAAAACCAACAGTACGGTGGCGGCTGGGGCTGGTGGGAAAAATCATCGCCCAACCTCTACATTACCACCAAAGTATTGCAGGCATTGCGCCATGCCGATACAACGGCCAGCGTAAAACAGGCCATACGGGAAGGATACATTTACCTGCAAAATGAACTACCCAAAACAGAGAGACTAGCGAAACTCGAAGCCCTGTACTGCCTAAGCGAAGGCGGCCATATTTACCCCTATCAGTTTGCACTCGATAGCATACCCTTTGATAGCCTGCACATACATGCTCAATGGCAGTATGTACGCATTAAGCAAAAGGCGGGACTACCGTATAGCAAAGAGATAGCCAAACTCTGGCAACTAAAACAACAAACGTTTACCGGCAGTTTGTATTGGGGCGAAGACAACTGGCTGTGGTACCGCAACCGCCAAAGCACCATGGTGATTGCAGCCAAAACCATAGCTGCGGATAGTAACTATCGCCGGTACAGTCCGCAAATCAAACAATACTTTATAGCAGAAAAGAAATCGGTGTACTACCGCAATACAGTGGAGCAGGCAGAAATCATCAACCTGTTGTTGAGTGATGCCATGGCTAAGAAATTGCAATCGAACAGCAGCACCACACTACAGGTAAACGAGCACAGATTTACGCAGTTTCCTAACACTGCAAAATTGCCTGGCAACGGCATTGTTCACATTCGCAAAGAAGGCCCAGGGCTGGTGTACCTTGGCCTGTCTCAGCAAAAGCATGTGGTGCCGCAAGTAGCAAAAGATTCCCTCTTTGCCGTGCATACCCGATTGCTGAGCAAGCAAGGCGATACGCTACAACTACAACAAGTAAAAAGCGGTACAACCGTTATATTAGAAGTAACCGTACAAGCCAATAAAGACGGCGAATATGTGCAGCTCGATATCCCCATTCCGGCGGGTTGCAGCTACCACAGCAAGCCGGCCAGCTATTGGAACGAACACCGGGAATACCGTAAAGAAAAACTGAGTGTGTTTATTGAAAAACTGCCCGCCGGTACCCATCGCTACCGCTTAGAACTCGACACAAGGTTCAACGGCGTTTTCCGGCTCAATCCGGCTCGTATTGCACTCATGTATTTCCCCGTGTTTGAGGGATACAACCGGATGCAGCAGGTGAGGATAAGTAAATAAGGAATAAGAAAATAGCATGGGCACATTACGCCAGCCACAAATCAACATGTGAACACTGGAACTTTGGAACACTCACACTTGTGAACTCTGGAACTTGTGAACTTTCAAACCTGCCTTACTCCCCCTTCTTAAACGGCTTATAATACAAATAGTAATATCCCAAAATGAGTAGCCCTGCTACGAAAGGCAACACGGCAATTTGTTTGTAAGTGTAATGCGCAAACCAAATATTTTCATCGAAGCCCAGAAATTCACTCACCATCCAATAGCTGTTGGCGGCAATCCAAATGCTCACCGCCAGGTTGTGGCAGAGCTCACTCATGATGCTGCGGGTTCGCCATGCTATGACGACAGAAATAATGAACGTAGGAAAAATCATGGCGATGCCGAGTGGCTTCCAAATCATGCACCAGGCCAAATCTTTGAAGAGCCAAAACACGATGTGCAGGTTTTCCATCATGCGGTACTTCATGGGTATGCTATACGCAGTAGCGGGACTGTTTTCCATCAGCGCAGTTGTTTTGTTGCAGTTTGCAATAATACAATTTTGCTGAAGCATAGGAGCAGGCTACCATCGAAGCCTCCCTTACCTAAACCTACTAACCTTCCAACTTACCAACCTGCCAACTACATCCATTTTCGGGTAAGCCAGCGCCTAACCGGTTCATCGTAGAGCTTGAGGCACAAATAAGCCACCAGTATGCTTACCAGCAGCACTGCTACACTCACCAATACAAGTACGATATGGCCAGTGGTGGAACCAAACAGGTATTGGTCATGTTCAATAGCCCAATTGGTGTACCAGTAAATAAAGGGATAATGAATGATGTAAATGGGATATGAAATATCGCCGAGGAAACGGCTGATTTTTGATACTGGCCCTTTGCCTAACTGACCGCTGGCCCCCATGTACACTACTGCAGGAAATACCAGTAAAATCACCAAGGCATCGTACAATCCATTTACCCATTTGGCATCATCGCTGCCCACCCGTGGCCAAACCAGTACCAGTACTAATATTAAGCTGCTCCATGTAAAAGCATTGTGCAACTTTCCGGGCTTAACCAAACGAGAAAGTAAGAGGCCTGCCAAAAATGGATATAGCAAACGGGTGAAACCAATGCGCAGTTGCAGCGGCTCCAGCGACCAGCCACCAATCACATCGCCATTGGCACCCGTGACACAATAATGCAACAAGTTAGCACCAGCCAGCACAACCAAAATACCGAGGATAACGTTTGACAATTTACGCAGCACTAAAGCATACAGTATGTTGGCGATGTATTCAAAAAACAACGACCATGCCGGGCCGTTGAGTGGATGCATTTCTGCCCAGCCCCGAATGTCGTACGATACGGGCAGTGGCAACAAGGTGAAGCCCACCAACACTACCAGCAGCATTTTCCAAACTGGCGTAGCTGCAATGTCGGGAAACACCGGTCCCGCCTGTGTGTAAAAGAGAGCCGCTCCAATCACCATACCCATTACAATCATGGGGTGCAGGCGAATGAGGCGACGTTTGAAAAATCCGCCAAGTGTCATTTTGTGCCAGCGGTCATCGTAGGCATACCCAATCACAAAGCCCGAAAGCAAAAAGAAAAAATCAACCGCCAGATATCCGTGGTTGATGATTTGCTTGCTGTGATTGCCACCCGCAAAAGTTTCGAAAATGTGGAAGACCACCACCATCACGGCGGCCACGCCCCGCAGCCCGTCGAGAATGGGGTAATGTTGTTTGCTGTCGGCAAAAGCAGCAGGCGCTTGGCTCATGGCATCTATCGTTGAAAGCAGTAAAGAAAAATGTAATGGGTCGAATATCGGGTAAAATGCGGGAGGTGTAAATTGACAAAGATCAATCTATCAAAAAAGTTGTCCGCAGTTGCAGAGTGCTTCGTTTGAGTTTTTGCCTTTCACCGTTTACATTTATGCAAAAGCCCTTTCTAAACATTCGCTAAATCATCATCATGATCCGCCTCCAGCTTATACGCATTTGTATACTGCTATTACTTGCCATTTGCCAGCTGCCCTCTGCCCGGGCACAGGTGGCAGACAGTGTCATTGTTCCCTCCATTCCATCGAAGTTGTATTGGGCCAACAAGCCCAACAGTTTTGTGGTCAAAGGCAATAAAATTGTCATCGTAGCTGGTGCAAAAACAGATATGTTCAGAGACCCCAATGTGACTTACAACACCGACAATGCACCCAAGCTGCTGTTTCAGCCGGCGGATAATTTTGTGCTCAGCACTTCCATTCAACATGGCTTTGTACACAAGTGGGATGGCGGCGCCATTGTGCTGATGGAAGACAGCCTGCACTGGATTAAGTTTTGCTTCGAAAAGATTACACCGGCGCCCATCGGGTGGTAAGTGTAGTCACCAATGACATTTCAGATGATTGCAATTCTATTGCCGTATCCGACACCAAAGCGCATTTCAAAATAGCCAAGGCTGACAATGTCATCACCCTCTATGCGTCCACAGATGGCATCAAATGGTTGCTGGTTCGGCACCTGCAGTTTAATGCCAGCAAGCCACTGCGGGTGGGCTTTCTAGCCCTGTCTCCCACTGGCAACATTTGTGCGGTAGACTTCTCCGATATCCATTACCAGGTCAAAAAAATTAAAGACCCGTATGTGGGAGAATAGGGTGGTATTTTCCCACTCAACTCCTGCTCAGCACCCGTGCAAACCTTGCTACATCTACAACGGGTAGCAGTGAGGTTTGCTGCGCAATATTGGCGGCCAGCTGCTGTGCAAAATACGGGGCAAGGGTGACGCCCTTAGTGCCCGTGCCATTGAGGATGCCCACCTGCGGATGCTGCGGGTGCCAGCCTGCAAAGGGCCGCCGTTCCACAGTAGCCGGGCGTATGGCTGCTACATGGTCGAGCACCGAAAAAGGATGCTTCAATACACTTTGCAACCAGGCTTCCATTTGCTGGCGAAAAGCTTCGCTGGGCTGGTCGTTGGTATAATGATTGTTGTAGGTGCTGCCTGCCCAAAAATACCCGCCCCGCCAAGGCGTAAGGCTGTTGCCCTTTTTATAAATGTGATTATTGGGTAAGCCCTCTATTTGCAGTATCAGCGCTTCACCTTTATTAAGCGCAAAAGGCAGCAGCTGAAAAAAGCCGGCAGCATGGGCTGCTATACCATCTGCAAATACAATCTTGTCGGCACGGATATCCTGATACTGTACCCCGTTGGGCAGTAGTTGCAGTTGGCTGGCATCAAACCGTTGTGCCAGCAATTGCTGCTGTTGCAGCAGGTATTGCCGCCAGCCGTCGAGCATGGTTTGCAGGTCTACCTGATAGGCAGGTGCAATAAAGCCGTAGCCCAACTCGTAGCGAAAATGTTGTTGCATGGCCGCCTCATCTTGGGGCCATTGCAGGTATTCGGCTGCATACTGTTTGGCTTTTTCTTCAAAGTCTTTGCGCCTGTCGGGGCTGTTGAAGAAGTCGATGATATCGCAACGTTGAATCAGTTGGATAGTTGCTGGTTGGTGGTTGGCAGGAAATACATCGTTTTTATTTAAGCTTCCTTCTTGCCCTCGACCTTGCTCTTGTTCTTGACCTTGCCCTCGACCTTCATTCGTACCTCGTCCTTCGTACTTCGTCCTTAGCACCCTTCCCAACTCCTCATATGCTTTCGCAGCAAAGGGAATCACTTCATCGGCCATCCAGGTACGGGTCATGCGGCGGCCGGTTACAGGGTTGATAACGCCACTGGCCACACGGGTGCTGGTGTTGGGTCGCTCTTCATCTATCACTATACAATCAATGCCCATTTGCTGCAGCCAAAAGCTCAGCCATGTGCCGCAAAGGCCCTGCCCTACTATCAATACAGATGTTTGCATGCTGCAAAGAAAAGGTGCGTTGAGGCTAAACGTGCATGAGGAACGTCAGCTTGGCATCTATAGCTGCATTGCTGCAAGTACTGCGACTAAGTATTCGTGTACAGATGCGCATTTAAGTTATGAAAAGATTGCCAGAGGATGATTACATTAGTTTTACTTAAACTCCCCCTTCCCCATGAAAAATTTAATCTTGACCATTGCATTTGCAACGGCAATGCTTTCCGGTTTTGCACAAGGTGTTGCTATTAGTTCGCCATCCAGTACGCCAGATGGCTCTGCAATTCTCGACTTAAAAGTACCAACAAAGGATTTTTAGTGCCTAGAATGACAGCTGCAGCAAAAGCAGCCATCGCTTTTCCTGCAAGTGGTTTGCTCATTTACCAAACAGATGGCATCAGTGGCTTTTATTACTTCAACGGCATTGTGTGGGCAAAACTCACCGTTGCAGGAGAAGGCGACAACATGGGTAATCATACCCAAACCATGAACCTGGCAACTAACAACTTGTACATGTCAAAATACGGCACCAATATGGGCATTCAATTGCTCGACAGTGGTGCTGTAAGAATACTGACGGACTATAAAGGCGCAGGCTACTCTTCCGGTACTGTAGGAGAACGGTTTCGGTTTGATGCAGGAGGGGGCTTTGTTGCCAAAAGCACTTTAGGCATCGGATTTATTCCAGCAACAGGTGCTGGTGAAAGAATGATGTGGCACCCTTACAAAGCAGCTTTCAGAGCTGGCTCTATCGGTTCGGCAGGTACTCAATGGGATGATCCCATGGTAGGTTTTTACTCAACAGCTTTTGGCTACAACACTGTAGCACTGGGGTTATCCAGTTTTGTGTCCGGCTATACCAGCTATGCCATGGGCTCTTATTCCAGCGCCCTGGGCTATACCTGTGCTGCCGATGGAACCGGAGCCGTAGCATTGGGCTACCGCTGCACCGCTAACGGTGATTACAGCATTGCCATCGGCCAACGTGCCAGTGCCAATAATTTTAATGGAGCATTCGTATTGTCAGATGCATCAACAACCGATAGTACACTGGCTACAGCCAGCAACCAATTTTCGGCCCGGTATGCGGGTGGATATCGACTGTTTAGCAATGCCACACGAACTGTAGGCGTATCATTAGCTGCCGGTGGCAACTCTTGGGCATCCATTTCAGATTCTTCAAGAAAAGAAAACTTTGAACCCGCTTCCGGCGAAACGTTTTTAGAAAAACTGACCTCATTGAAATTGGGTTCGTGGAACTACAAAGGTCAAAACCCCGGCAATGACAGGCATTACGGCCCCATGGCACAAGAAATATTTGCTGCCTACGGCAAAGATGAATTTGGCATCATCGGCAATGACACCACATTGGCCAGTGCCGATATGGATGGCATCATGATGATATTGCTTCAAGGCTTAGAAAAAGAACACGGGAGCAGCAAGAACGCCTGACAAGCCTGCAACAGGAAAATGCGATGCTGCGTTCACAACTTGCTGAATTAGCCGAATTAAAAACTGCAGTAAAACAGCTACTGGCCGCATCTGCGTTGGTTGCAGGAAAAGAGCAACACTCAAAAAACTGATTTAACCATTACACAAAAAAAGCCCGTGGCAAATTAAATCTGCCACGGGCTTTTTGCATTGTACAATTCATATTCTGCTAATCAGTCCTTATTGTTCTCACAGCAAATACACGGCCGGCTGTTTTGCCATGTGCCGCATCTATTTTCACCCGAATGCTGGTTTTGTTTTGAAGCATAGCATCCGGCAGCGGATACTCTACATCGTAAAACTTACCAGTAGTGCCTCCCTTCCAATCAACTGTTGTCAGCTTTATGCCGTCTATAACGATATCAAAAATCCGGTCTTTGTCGTCGCCGATGTAGGTAAGCAACAATGTATTTTTTTGCCCCGGTGCTATTTTCATATCAAAGGCAAAGTAGTTGTCGCGGCGGGCTTCTCGGCCCTTACGGTCCAGCGCATCACTCACGTACGATTTTTCGGTAGCCTCCAGTTTGTGATCCCTTTCTGGTTGCATTTCACCTACCCTGAATACATCAATGGTGCGGGCTTCAATGGCTTGCTGTCGTTGCTTTTCCGCAGCATATTCCTGCTGGCGTTTCTCCCAGTCTTGTGGTGTAAAATAATCCCAAGTACACACTGTAGTATCCTTTGTACGTGGCGAAAAATGGTTGCAGCGTTACATCAAAAGGCTGTCCTATTTTTTGCATGGCAAACTGCAAGGGAAGTCCGGGTACAGGTTTCAGCCAGTCGTGCACATTTCTATTAGCAGTCATCAGCACGGGCACGCCTACCACAGGGTCGGGCCGGGTATTGCCCAGGTTGCCTGCTAAAACTAGCGGTCCGTATTTAATGGCAACACGGTTGGCATTGTCGGGCATGGCTTCTGTATACAAATCCATTGGCAAAGCCATGCTCAGTTTGTCACCATTTTTCCAAACACGCTGCACTATCAGGTAACCATCGTTTCCCATTTCTGCAGTTACTGGTTTACCGTTGAGCAGTAATTGCGGTTGGCCTTTCAACCAAAAAGGTTTGCGTAGTTTAATACGCAGTTGCTTCGGTTGCTGAACTTTAAAATGCAATGCAGTACTGTTGCTATAGGGAAAAGCAGTGCGTTGTTCAATGACGGCAGCTTGTGCTTTCCACTGTAACACAGAGGGTACAAATAAATTAACGTACAATGTATTGCTGCCGTCGTAACTATAGAGTTGTTCGGCATACTTAGCGTGGTTTTCAATACCGCTACCCACACAGCAGGTAAACGTGTTGAACGAATCGCTGAACTCTTTGCGGGTGCCCATGCGGAGCGGCACAAAGTAAGTCATCATGCCGCTTTCTGGGTGCTGCGATGCCAGTATGTGATTGTACAAAGCCCGTTCGTAATAATCCATATAGGCTGCCGAAGGTTGCCAGCCAAACAAGTGGCGGGTAAGTTTCAGCATGTTGTAAGTGTTGCAGGTTTCACAGGTATTGTCGCTCAGCCGGTCATTCAGTTTGTCGGGTTCGCCACAGTATTCGTAGTTGCTGTTGCCCCCTATCACGTAGCTGTGGTGGTGCACCATGCGGTCCCAAAAAAACTGTGCAATGGTTTGATCGGCCGGCTTGCCGGTGAGCTCATACTGTCGGGCTGCACCAATGGCTTTGGGCACATTGGTATTGCTATGCTTGCCGGGCAGCGGATCTATTTTTTTGACAGTTGGCCCATTACAAATTCATCGGTGAACTTGTAGGATAAATCCAAATACCGTTGCTTGCCCGTAATACTGTACAAATTGGCCAGCACATCATTCATGCCACCGTATTCGCAGTTGAGCATTTTCAACCTTGTGCTGTCGGGCAGATGGTTCACTGTATTGTAGGCCCAGTTGGCCATGCCTTCTACCACCTGCAGGGCTTGTTCATTGTGTGCATACAAATAGGCATCCACAAGGCCTGCCATCACTTTGTGCACGGTGTACCAAGGGCTCCAGCCGCCATTCAAATCGAAACCAGACGATTTGATTTCTCCACGGGCCACTTTGGCAAAAATGGAATCTTCGTTGGGAATGGCGCCAACATAACCCGTTCCTCTTGCTTGCTGGCACTGCATCAATGCAGTTACGATATCATTTACCCGTTGTTTCAAAACAGCATTGCCCGTGCTGGTGTACATGAGGCTGGCGGCCGATAAATAATGACCCAATGTGTGGCCGCTCAAACCATCGCTTTCCCAACCGCCATAGATGCTGTCTTTGGGTGGCAGTCCGGCATTTTTGTAAAACCGATATAACAACCGGTCTGGTTCCAGCAGCATCAGGTAGGCACTGTCCAGTTGCAGGGCTTTGTAAAAAACACCTTGTGTAATACGCACATCTGCCAATGGAAAAGCATAGGCTTTTATCGGAACTACTTCTTTGGCCTTGCTCAAAGGGTGCCCGTATTCAGGCACGTAGGATTGTGCTGCAACATGCATGCTACACAACTGAAAGCAAAAGAAAACAGCATAAAAAATACGACTACGCATATTGGTTGGTGGTTGGAATGAGCATCAAAATACTGCACGGCAGGCTAGTACTGCGCCGATAGCTACAACCCGTAAAGCATTGGCTAATTTTTGCAAACAGCAACGGCCTTTTACCGGTTGATTTTGATGTTTTGAAAGCTCGTAGGCAACCACACCTGCATTTCATTTTTGCCGCGGTTGGCCCATACATAGTAAGGAATGGCCAGCACCTGCTTGCTGCCTGTTTGCACCTGCAAACCATTGCCGGCTATTTGCAAAGCAGGCACTTGCATGCTTATAGCGGTTACTTTTTCTTGCAGTACCTGGTGAGGCATGGTGCTGAAGCTGGTGTTGGCCGGCACTACAAAATCCCATGCCTTGCCGTTGTTGTCGGCACCTTCTACACAATACACCAGTGGCCCACGCTGAATGGCCACACGGCCTTCGTTCTGTTTCACTTCGCTGCGGCTGGTTAAGAGTTGTACTTCCATCGGCAGTTCCAGCGTTAGTTGATCGCCTTTTTGCCACTTACGTTGTATTACTGCATAGCCATCTTGCAGGGTGTAGGACACTGGTTGTCCGTTCAGCTTCAATACATAGTTCGTTACAGTTGGCTTCATGCTGTACAGGTTGCCGGGCACTGCCTGCTGGCTTACCCAACCGGGTATGCGAATACGCAATCCGAAGTTGCCGGCCTTTTCAGGATTAATCGTCAGCTGAATCAATCCATTCCATGGGTAGCCAGTTGTTTGGGCAATGTCTACAGCAATATTGTTGAGCCGTACTTTGGTACTGCTGCCAACAAACAAATTCACATACAAATCGCTGGCTGTATGGGCATATACATAGTTGCCCAAAGAAGCCACCAGTCTTGCAATGTTGGCCGGGCAGCATGCTGTACCAAACCATTCGCGGCGATAATGACGACCATCGCTGGCCAATGGGTTGCCGTAAAAAAACCGGTCGCCACTCAGGCTCAGGCCATCCAGTGCACCGTTGTACAACACCCGCTCCAGTACATCCATGTATTCGCTGCTGCCCGTCATGGCATTCATGCGTTGGTTCCAAAACACCATACCAACCGAAGCGCAGGTTTCACAATAAGCCTGCTCATTGGGCAGGTCATAATCTACACTAAAGCCTTCGTTGCCACCAGAAGAACCAATGCCGCCAGTGATGTACATGTTTCGGTACACCACATCTTCCCATACCCTACGCATGGCCCGCATGTAGGCGGTGTCGCCGGTATGCGCTGCTACATCTGCAGCGCCGGTGTACATGTACATGGCCCGTACAGCGTGGCCGGTTATTTCTGTTTGTTGTTTTACGGGCAATACATCTTGTGCATAGGCAGTGTCTTTCCAATCGGTCCAGGTGTAGCCCTTTGCATAACCGTGCCCACGTTCGCTCAGCAGCCAGTCGGCCAGTTGCAGATACTTTTTGTTGTTGGTAACAGTGTACAGCTTTACGAGAGCCAGCTCCAGCTCCTGATGGCCTGTTACCCAGTGGCGCTTGCCGGGGCCAAACAAACTATCAAAATGGTCAGCCCATTTAATGCATACATCCAGCAGCTTGCGTTTGCCCGTTGCCTGATAATAAGCCACGCCGGCTTCTATCATGTGGCCGCCGTTGTAATCTTCGTGCATGCTCATGTCGGTCCAGCGCTGGTCGAGGCCTTTAAGCGTATACCAGGTATTGAGATAACCATCGGGCAGTTGTGCAGCGGCTACCTTATCAATCCATTCATCTGCCTTGGCTTCCATGGCCGCATCAGGTTTTACCTTCAAAGCATAGGCCATTGCTTCAAGGGCTTTAAACACATCTGAGTCGTCGTAAAAAATGCCTTCATGCGGCTCTCCTTTGCCATTGGCTACCCGTTCAAAATTTCGAATGCGGGGCGTTTTTTCTTCGGTTTGGTAAATGCAAGCCGCCAGTGTTTTGGTGGCAACATTGTCCATTTTGGGTTTCCAAAAATCATCATTGATGATGACCTGATCGAAGTTGACAGGTTGCAACACGGTATTGGCTTGCTGCGCCAGCGACAGACTGGAGCAAGAAACTGCTGCCAATAGCAACCCAGTTTGTACTGCTAAAAGGAATGCATTTTTCTCATGCGAAAAAGGTAGGGATTTTACCAGTTTCCTCCTGAATGGGCACAAAAAAAAGCTCACCTTGTTGGGGTGAGCTGTACTATACAGTAGATGCATTATTTACCGGGACTGATATTGCTGGTATCACCCGTATTGCGGCGTACCATGCGGGACAGCATGCTATCGAAACTGGCCAGCTGTTCGGTAGAGCAAAGGCCTTGTATGCGTTTGAAGTGCTGAAAAAATTCTACTTCAATTGGCGCTTGTTTCAGGGCTACTTCCAATGCTGCTTTTTGCACCAGACTATCGGGTACGTTGGGCTGGCGCAGCAGTTCCAGAAAATTCATTTTGGCCTGGCGCAGTTCCAGATTGAGGGGCTGCATCAACGAGTCGCGGCGCAGGCGGAGCGTAATGTATTGCTGCACCTGGTCGTTGTTGAAACCAAGCTCTTTGCGCATCATATCGCCCATGCGTTCGGTGCGGCTTACGGGTTTGGTTTCTACCTTGCTTTCGCGGGTAAAATACCAGAGCATACCAAAGTTGGTAGCCAGCAGCACCATGATGAGCACCAGTAAAACCTTGTTGTTCGACTTCATGAATTACTTATTTGCACTGAGTTCGTTACTAAGGTTAGAGCTGGTACTGTATTCAGCGGCGAACAGCTGCTCATTGGCCTGCTTTTCACGGGCCAACCGTTCTTGTTTTTCCTGATTGGCCACATAAAAGTTGGCTGCCAAAAACAACAGCACCACGGCCAGGGCAAATGCAGGGCGGGCTACAAAGCCGGCCAGTTTTTCCCAGGGGCTGTTGCGTTGGCGGAGGCGTTCTTCGATGCGGGTAAACAGAAAGGGGTTGGCAGTGGCCCGGCCAATACCATCGAGGCTATCCAGCGCCTCATTTACCCATTGTTCTGCTTGTTGTTCCTTTTTCATATTAGGCAATTTAATACTGCCAGCTATTTAGACGATCATTATTCTAAATTCTGACGGTAGAAATCTGTTAACTGTTTCTTCAAGTTCATTTTGGCCCGTTGCAGCAAGCTCTCTACGGCCGGCACGGTGTTGCCCATTACCTCACTTACCTCTTTGTGGCCCAAGCCTTCGAGCCGGGTAAGTACAAAAGCTACCCGCTGCTGTTCGGGCAAAGTTTCCAACGCTTTAAACAAAGCCGCAGCCACCTGTTTTTTTTCCGACACAATGCCGGGGTGTACAAATTCAGGCGGGTTGATGGCCAGTTCATTGTCTTCGCCAAAAAGGCTATAGATGTATCCAAAGCGCTTTTTCCGCTTTTTGCTGCGCAAAAAATCGAGGCTTTTGGTAACAGTAATGCGGTACAGCCAGGTGCTCACTTTGCTTTCGCCCTTAAAACCGTGGATGCTTTCGAAGGCTTTTACAAACACTTCCTGCGTCACATCTTCGGCATCCATTTCATTCTGCACCAGGCCCAGCGAGGTATTATATACCATATCCTGCCACGAGGTAACCATGAAGCGGAATGCCGCCTGGTCGCCTTTCTTCAGTTTATCAATCAGTTCTAGCTCAGTCACGTGGTTGGAACGGTTAGGTAATCCGCCCGATTAGCGGCGCTGCAAGGTAGGCGTTTCACCCGCATTGCGTTTCGCCGCTTGTCCGAAATTTCGCAGGGTATACGTGAACGTAAGCATAAAATACTGCTGTAATACCTGGGTTTGCACGTCTTCAATATAGGTTTCGCCAATGTTGCGGGCAATGCTCTGGTTCTGCTTTAGCAGGTCAAACACACTCATTTTGATTTCGCCACGGCGGTTTTTGAGCATCTTTTTACCGGCGCTTACGTTCCATAACCAAAAGCTTTGGTCGAAGCCATCTGCCAAGCCGCTGTACAGTTGGTTGGTTACTTCATTCAAAATAAACCAAGCCGTTTTTAGTCAGCAGGTTCACCTTGGCACCGGTGGTATGGAAGTAAAATTTGTTGTTCAATTCCGGGCGGATACTGTTCACCACATTGTTGAAATTGGCCGAATAGTTCACGTTGAAATCGATAAACTCACTGATGTTGCTGGCAATGTTGATGCCGGCTGTGTACCCGTAATTGTTAGAGTAGTTCAGCTGATTGTTGACCAAACCCGGTGTGCGGGTGTAGTTGAATCCGGCATTCAGGTTCAGGTTGCTTTTGATGGCTTTGAGCGGAAAGCCATAGGTAGCAAACGACCGCAGCGAGTAGTACCCATCGAGGTTGACGGGCTTGCTGATTTGTGCGCCTTTGCGTAGCGTAATGTTGTTGGCAATGGTTGAATCTTTTGAAGCAATCCATGTACCGTTGGTAACGTATTTGCTCACCATTTGGCCAAAGAAACCGGCAAACAAAGAGCGGCCTTTGGCTGCATTGGTATTGTTGATACGGGCGGTAAGAAAATGCGTGTAGCTCTGATCCAGATTTTCATTGCCCGTGGTAATGAAAAGCGGGTTGGAAATGTTGATCACATTCTGTAACTGATTCACCGATGGCGGATTCACCGATGCCCGGTAAAACATGCGCAGGCTGGTTTGTTTGCTCAGCTGCTTGCGCCACTGCAGGTTGGGCAGCCAGTTGCTGAATGTTTTGTTGAGGGTAGCCACGGCCGGAAACTGCTGCTCACTCAGCAGGCGGGTGTGCTGAAAGTTGATGCCCACAGAAAACTGATTGTCGCGGTCGCCGAGGCGGTAAGTAAGCCCGGCATTTTGGGCCCGCACTTTGTTGTCGAACAGGTTGGAGAGTGTGGTGTCGAAGTTGGTGTAATCGCCTTCGGTTTTATCGTACCTGAAGTTGCGCTGATCGGCTTTGTTGGTGGTAAACTGCGGGTTGTAGTTCAGCTGAATCTGACCTTTTTTACCTACGGGTTCGGTGTAGGCAATATTGGTAGAAATGCTGCTGCTGCGGGTGCTGTTGTCGGTGTACTGACGCAGGGTATCGCCCAGCAACAGGCCACCATTGAAATAGGCCGAGATAGCATCTAGGTAGCTATCGCTGTTGCGGTTGCTGGCGCTGTTATTCAGGTTCACCGAAATAGAACGGCCCCGCTTGGCAAAGCTGTGGCGGTAAGTAATCTCATTGCGGAGGTTAAAGCCGGCCGCATCGCTGTTGCGCAGATTGGCCGTACTATTGATGAGTTGCTTGCCCGAGGTATTGTTGATACCTGTGAGGTCGCTCCACGATTCATTTTTCTGGAAGCTCAGATTGGGCGCAATAATCAAGGTATTGTTGCTGTCAATTTTATACTCCGCCCTAAAGTTGATGCGGTGGTTGAAGTTGTCAGCATTGCTGCGACTTACTTCATTGTAAAACTGGCTGGTATCGCCGGTAAGGAACAGCTGCCGGTTGGTTTCTGAACGGGCCACCGTGTTGCTGTTGTTGAAAAAATAGCTGGCTGAAACTTCCATTTTTTTAAACCACAGGTCGCTGAAGTTGAGGCCAAAGGCATTGGTATTGGCAATGCCCGGCTGCTGGCCCACGGAGAAACCACCACCGCCACGGCCACCAAAGCCACCGCCAAATCCACCACCACCGGGGCGACCACCGCCACCACCACGACCGGCATTGGCCTGGCCATTTACACCCAGCAGGTCTTCACCCGAAAAGTTTTGCTGGTTCACGTTGTTGAACAAGCCTATGACATTGAGGCGGGTATTGTTTTTGAAAAAATTGACACTACCGCCAGCGGCATAGCGGTCGTCGGTGCCATAGCCGCCATACACCCGGCCAAACTGGCCATTGCGCATGTTGGCCTTGGTGACAATGTTGATGGCCTTGAAACCATTGCCATCATCAAAACCGGTGAGTTGTGCCTGATCACTCAGGCGGTCGAACACCTGTACTTTGTCTATCACTTCGGCAGGCAGGTTGCGCAAGGCTGCAGTGGCATCGTCGCCAAAATACTGGCGGCCATCAATGGTAATGCGGCGTACCTGTTCTCCCTGTGCGGTTACCTGTCCGTTTTCAATGGTAATGCCCGGTGCTTTTTTCAGCACATCTTCAGTCGTCGCATCGGGGTTTACCTTCAGTGCAGCGGCATTAAACTCGGTGGTATCGCCTTTTTGGCGGGCCGGTGGTACTTTGCCCACCACTACCACATCGCCGAGGGTTTTGTCTTTTTTAATAAGCAATACTTCACCCAAATCGAGGGAGGTAGTTCCCACAGTAATTTTTCGGGTTTGCAGCTGATAGCCGGTAAAACTAAATGCCAGCACATAAGCGCCGGGTTTTACCTCGGTAAAAATGAAAGCGCCTTTATCATCGGCGGTTACGTAGCGGCCACGGGTGGTATCGGCGGCGGGTGACAATTTCACCGAAGCCTTGGCCAGCATGCGGGCCGTATCGGCATCCTGAATGGTACCTTTTACAGAAACAGTTTGTGCCTGCGAGTGGCCGGCGGCCAGCAACAAGAGCAACATTGGTAGTAGTGTGCTTGCTATCCTTTTGAACATATCCATTTTGACGGTGAAGCGTTTCCGAACAGTCGAATCCTGCGGGGTTGATGATATTTTAACAATTGGCTAATACGCATGGGATGCGGTACTTTTGCCCGCCCCCAAACCGGGGAGGCAAATTTCAATTGATACCTATGAGTAAAGTGCACGTAGGACTGGTGCAAATGACCTGCACCGCCAACAAACAAGAGAACCTGCAAAAGGCCATTGAAAAAGTAAGGGAGGCAGCTGCCAAGGGAGCACAAATTGTGTGCCTGCAAGAGCTGTTCACCAGCTTGTATTTCTGCGATGTAGAAGACTATGCCAACTTTGAGCTGGCCGAGCCCATACCCGGGCCCAGCACCGATGCGCTGCAACAGGTGGCTGCCGAATTGAACGTGGTAATCATTGCCAGCTTGTTTGAAAAACGTGCTCAGGGTTTGTATCACAACACTACGGCCGTGATAGATGCCGACGGCAGCTATTTGGGCAAATACCGCAAAATGCATATTCCCGACGATCCGGCTTACTACGAGAAGTTTTACTTCACTCCCGGCGACCTTGGTTACAAGGTTTGGAAAACGAAATATGCCACGTTTGGTGTGCTCATTTGCTGGGATCAGTGGTACCCCGAAGCGGCCCGCATTACCAGCCTCATGGGTGCAGAGATTCTCTTCTATCCTACTGCTATTGGTTGGGCTACCTCACAAGATGCCGCTACCAACGAAGAACAATACAATGCCTGGCAAACCATACAGCGCAGCCATGCTGTGGCCAACGGTGTGCACGTGGTAAGTGTGAACCGCTGCGGATTGGAACAAGATGGCGCCATGCAGTTTTGGGGTGGTTCTTTCATCAGCAATCCGTTTGGTAGCCTGCTGTACAAAGCCAGCCATACCGAAGAGGAAGTGCATGTGCAAGAACTCGACCTCAGCAAAACCGACCGCTACCGCACCCACTGGCCCTTCATGCGTGACCGCCGCATCGACAGCTACCAACCTATTACGAAGCGGTTTATTGATGAGGGATAATAGGACACGGATAACGCAGATAAAAACAGATGTACATGGAGGTTTTTATCTGCGCACATCTTTTTTCATCCTTTAAAATCTGCGTCCCATAAAATTCATTTCATGCAACCAACACCAAAAGAACTCGGCTACTACTTTCCGGCAGAATTTGCACCTCATGAAGCCATATGGCTGAGCTGGCCGCATAAAGAAGCCAGCTGGCCCGATAAAATTCAGGCCATTTTTCCCTACTACAGCCAGTTTGTAAAATACGTGGCACAAAGCGAAAAGGTACGCATCAACGTGGCCGACGAAGCCATGAAAGCCTTTGCCAGCGGTCATTTGCATCAGGCAGGCGTTGACATGAGCCAGGTGGAATTTTTCTTTCACCCCACCAACGATGCGTGGTGCCGCGACCATGGACCGGCTTTTTTGTTGCACAAAACCGAACAAAAAAAGCCATCGTTGACTGGGGCTACAACGCATGGGGCGGCAAGTATCCGCCCTACGATTTGGATGATGTGATTCCGACGTTGATTGGTAAACATTATGGTTACGAAGTGTTTCACCCCGGCATTGTAATGGAAGGCGGTTCAGTGGAATTTAATGGCGCTGGTACCATTCTTACTTCAACCGCTTGCCTGCTCAACGAAAATCGTAACCCGCATCTCAATCAGGCACAAATAGAACAATACCTCTGCGACTATTACGGACAAGAACAAGTACTGTGGGTAGATGAAGGCATTGTGGGCGATGATACCGACGGGCATATTGATGATACCGTACGCTTCGTCAATGCAGATACCGTTATTACAGTGATTGAACCCAACAAGCAAGACGAGAACCACGATATTTTGCAACACAACCTGCGGCAGCTGCAGCAAATGCGTTTGCTGAATGGCAAGCAGCTCAATATTATTGAACTGCCCATGCCCGATGCTGTTATTTGGGAAGACCAGCGACTGCCGGCGTCATACGCCAATTATCTCATCACCAACAAGTATGTGATAGTGCCCACGTTTCGCTCTGCAAAAGATGATGTAGCCATGCAAATTATTCAGCAGGCACACCCCGAAAGAGAAGTGGTTGGCATCGATTCTACAGAAATAATTTGGGGGCTGGGGAGCTTTCACTGCCTGAGCCAGCAGGAACCGGCTATTTTATAAGCATTGCTTTAACGATTTATTGAAATGCGCATACCAAAAGGGTTTGCGCATTTTTTTATGGGCATTTACCGCCAAGCAATTTTCTTAAAAAAAGCAAAGGCAGCACTGTGGCATAAACGTTGTACTTGTATTCAGGTCTTACACAGCAAACAAGTATTCATTCACTAAAACGCACATGCTATGAAACAACATCTGATAGCCGCAGCAGCATTGCTGATGATATATGGCACTACTGCCAGCACCGCACAAGCCCAGGTACAAGTGAGTGTAAACATTGGTGTACAACCAGCCTGGGGTCCTGTAGGATACGACTATGCCCGGTTTTATTATTTCCCCGATCATGATTTTTACTACGACGTGGTACAGGCCCGCTATGTAGTGTGGCAACGTGGTCGCTGGGTGTACTTAAGTGCCGTACCTGTAGTGGGTTTCAGCCCGTATCGTTCTTACAAAGTAGTGCTCACACAACCACAGGCCTATTTGTACCACGATAACCACATACGGAGTTATGCAAGTTATAAAGGCCGTAAACCACAACCTATGATTCGGGATAGCCGCGACGAACATTACTTCGAAAGCAGGTATCACCCCATGCACAAACAATGGAAGGGAAACAAAGGTCAACACGACAACCATCCCGGCAAAGGAAAAGGCAGAAAACACTAAGCAGTTCGTGTGATAGTTGACAAAAAAGGCTGACCAATTCTGGTCAGCCTTTTCCATTATGTAGAGGTCCGCATTACTTTTTCAATTGCTGAATAGTCGCATTCAAATCCGGATCTTTTCTGGCCTTGGTAGCCTGCTCGTAGCGATGGCCAACTGCGAGCAATTCGTATTCGCCCATGTAGCCGCCTACCAATACAATCCAGTTAGGCTGACCATTGACTGCATAGCCCGATGGCACGGCCAGTGCCGGATAACCTGCCGGTGCATACACCTGTGAGAGTGAAGAAGCAATCACCTGCACATCATACTTCTTCAACAAACCATCAATGGCTGCTCTGGAGCGTTTCAGGTGATCTGCGGTGGCACTGTCGTAATGCGCTTCGGTCATGGTATTGTTTTGTGCATTTATCAAATGCCCCATGCCATACGGCGCCCTGTTAACAGAGTCTGCTTTGTTGTATGCAATAATGGCTTCCAAAGAAGCATGGGGAGCTTCCTTACCCAACCCCTGTAAAAATGCATTGAGGTCACGCTTGAAGCCATGCTGCAGCAAGGGGCCAACATTTAAACCTCCTGGCAAATCATACGCAGGAATGCGTACCACTTGCACACCAGCTTTTTCAAATTCCGCTTTTTGTTGCTCCATTTTCAGCTGCTCACCGGCATAAAAGTTTTTGCTACGGGCTTTCATGGCAGAATCTGTATTGGCAGGCAAACGATTCATTAGGCTATCAACCACTGCGGCACTGTAATCAGGCAAGCCCACCCGCCACACTTTGTTATCGGCAGTGGCTTTGGTAAAATCTTTGGCCTGTGGCGTGTTGGCAGTTAATGCATTCAACACTACGGCCACATCGGCTACGGTACGACCCATGGGGCCAGCCACATCCTGAAACAACATGAGCGGCACAACGCCTTCGCCGCTAAACAATCCCATGCTGGTTTTGAGGCCCACAATGCTGTTGATACCCGCCGGCATAATGATAGAGCCCTGTGTTTCGCTACCGATACTTACGGTAACTAAATCGGCGGCTACAGCCACCGCACTGCCACTGCTGCTGCCCCATGTATCGTAAGCGCCATAAGGGTTGCGGGTTTGTCCGCCATTGGTACTGAAGCCACTGGGCATGCAGGGGTCCATGTAGTTGGCCCACTCACTCATGTTGGCTTTGCCGAATATAACGGCTCCGGATTTACGCAGTTGTTGCACCAATGCCGCATCCTTTGTTGGCTTCCACAAAGCGAGTGCCGCAGTACCTGCACTGGTATGCATTTTATCGGCCGTAGCAATATTGTCTTTTAGCAAAAGGGGAATGCCATGCAAAGCGCCTTGTGCTTTTTTGCTGTTGCGTTCAGCATCGAGTTTGGCAGCAATACTCAACGCATCCGGATTGAGCTCGATGATGCTGTTGAGCAGGCCTTCATCGTACTGCTTGATGCGGTGCACGTAGTACAGCATCAACTCTACTGAACTCAGTTTGTTGCTGCGCATCAGCTGTTGCAACTGCTGTACGGTTTGCCCATGCACCATGCTGTGAAAGGCTGGTGTTTGCACCTGCGGGTGCTTGGCCAGTTCGGCATCAAAAATTGAAAAGTTGCGGGCCAGTTTGCCGCCATATTTGGGCTCGGGGCGGGGGTAAATACTGGAGCGGGCCATGCAGGGATTGCTGGGCTGGGCAATGGTTTGGCCGCCGGCTACCATACCCGCCAGCATCAGCGTCATCAAAAGAGATCGCATATACAGTTTTGGTTTTACAGTTGTATCAGACGACAATACGTATGATTGCAGTTTCGAATATCGGAAAGCATCTGTCGAAAGCAACACATTGTTTATTTGTGCCTACTTGCAAAAGGATTTTCTTAGATAAAGAAACTGGCGGACAAAGGTTCTTGAGAAGACTACCTGCTTGGGAAATAGATTTGTCAATTTTTATTTATAGAAGTGAAAACACTATCCAAAATTTCTCCTGCTTGAAAGTATTGTGCATTGGGCAATGGTGTGAAAAGCAGACTGGCTTTTTGCGGATCTTTCTTATCGAATTTCACAAAAAGACGTTGTGGGCTTTGTAGCAGTTTATCAACTTCTTCATATGGCAAAGCATTTTTCAATGAATACCTACTTGTACCAACCAGATAACGAACGCTTATAGAGTCTGATTTTTTTGTAAGGTCGCTAGTGATGAATCCTATGGTGTATTGATAAGGCGATGAAGGTGAACTAAATATTTGTTTCCATAAAAATTGGCCAGTTAGAATAACAAACACAACAATCAATCCAACAAAGCTGATTCTGTTAGACATTTTAGGGTCACTTCGGTAAAGACTCCAACTACCAATCATAAATTCAAATTAAAAACGTGTCCACCAAAGAATACGATTCACTGCATGCAAACAAAAAAACTTTGAGGAATTACATCTTCCTCTTCTTATCCGGGTTTTGTGATGCATGAAATACACTAAAAACAACCACCTTCTCTTGAAAGACTTCATACACTACCAAATAAGGAAAGGTGGATAGCCTGCCTTGGCGGATGTTGTCTTCAAGAAACCCACAAGTATTGGGGTTGCGAAGTAACATAGCAAAGAATTCGTCGAGGTCGGACAAGAACCGATCTCCTAATCCAGCAAGCTGCGATTCATACCAATCATACGCATCCAAAATTTCCAGTGAAGCCAATGGCCGGATCTCCAATTGAATGGCCATCATTAATGCAAACTTTTACGTTGCGCTAAAGCTTTCACCTGCTCCCATGTAAAGGAGGCATCTTCTCCCCGAATGTATTTTTCCCGTTCTTCTCTGATGACGTTCATGCGTTCATCAGGAGAAACGGCACCGGGGTGTTCAATGGCTTCCAGCGCATTTTCTTGCAACAACTGCTCGATAGCTGCGGCGGCATATTCCTTTTTCACTTTTACAAGATATACTTGCTCCATTCTTCACGATTTTAGGGAAAGGTAAGCAGGAATAATGAATGAAGTTGGCACTGCCAAAACCCTCACCCCCCCGCCTCTCCCTAGAGGGAGAGGAGATGAAGTCGACTTCGATTGAGGAGATGCCTCCTGCGTCGGCATGACGATTTCTCCGGACTACCGACTACGGACTTTCCGTCTTTCGGACTTTCCGTCTTTCGGACTTTCCGTCTTTCGGACTTTCCGTCTTTCGGACTTTCCGTCTTCCCGACTACCCGCTGCTAACGCTTATCTTTGCGCCTCCGGCCCCGATGGCCGGCTTTTTTTACCAAGGAAATGAACACGATGAAAGACTATAAACGCATACTGGTAACGGCAGCGCTGCCCTACGCCAACGGCCCCGTGCATGTGGGCCACCTGGCGGGTTGCTACCTGCCGGCGGATATTTATGTACGCTGGGAACGGGCCCGTAAAAACGATATCAAATTCATAGGCGGCAGCGATGAGCATGGAGTGCCCATCACCATCCGTGCCATGAAGGAAGGCATTACGCCACAGGATGTGGTAGACAAGTACCACACTATCATCAAAGACAGTTTTGAAAAACTGGGTATCAGCTTTGATGTATACAGCCGCACCAGCAACAAAGTGCACCACGAAACCTCGGCCGACTTTTTCAAAAAGCTGTACGACGACGGCATGTTTGAAGAAAAAGAAACCGAGCAGTACTACGACGAAGAGAAGCAAACCTTTTTGGCCGACCGCTACATTACCGGTACCTGCCCCGTGTGCAGCAATCCCAATGCGTACGGCGATCAGTGCGAAAAATGTGGTACATCATTAAGTCCTGAGCAACTCATTAGCCCCCGCAGCACACTGAGCAACAACCCGCCGGTAAAGCGTAAAACCAAACACTGGTATTTTCCGCTGAATGAGTTTGAACCTTTTTTGAACGAATGGATTTTACAGGGGCATACCGAATGGAAAACCAACGTGTTTGGCCAGTGCAAAAGCTGGCTCACCAGCGGCTTGCACCCCAGAGCCATGACCCGCGACAGCCAATGGGGTGTGCAGGTGCCGCTACCCGATGCCGAAGGCAAAGTGCTCTACGTGTGGTTTGATGCACCCATTGGTTACATCAGCGCTACCAAAGAACTGCTGCCCGATACCTGGCAAGACTATTGGCAGCAAGAGGATACCAAACTGGTACACTTTATTGGCAAAGACAATATTGTGTTCCACTGCATCATTTTCCCCTCGATGCTGAAAGCACATGGCAAATACGTGTTGCCCGACAATGTGCCGGCCAACGAATTTTTAAACCTCGAGGGCGAAAAAGTAAGCACCAGCCGCAACTGGGCGGTATGGCTGCACGAATACCTCGAAGACTTCCCCGGTTGTGAAGATGTGCTGCGCTACTACCTCACTACCATTGCGCCAGAAACCAAAGACAGCGACTTTACCTGGAAGGGTTTTCAGGATGCCAACAACAGTGAGCTGGTGAGCATCTTTGGCAACTTCATCAACCGCACCTGGGTGCTGATGCACAAACTCTGCGGTGGCAAGGTACCGCCATTGCATCTGGATGCGATGGAAGATGACGACCGCAACATCTTCAATGAAATAAGAGCCACCAAGCACAAAATGGAGCAACTGCTGGAGCAATACAAGTTCCGCGATGCACTGTTTGAAGTAATAGACCTGGCACGCAAAGGCAACCAGTACATGCAGAAAAAAGAGCCGTGGATTAAGGCCAAAGTATTGGGCGATGATTTGCTGAGCGGCAAGGGCGGACTGGCCACCCCTGAGCAAGTGGCAGCACGCCAAAGCATCGACATTACCATGCATGTATGCTTGCAGCTGAGTGCCAACCTCGCCATCATGATCGATCAATCCGTTTTTGCCCGGCACTGCCCGCAAAATGATGCACATGATGAAGGTGGTAGAAAAGATGCTGGACTGGGAAAATGCCGGCAAAGAAAAACTGCTGAGCACCGGCTACAACCTGCGGGCTCCGGAGCTGCTCTTCCGCAAGATTGAAGATGCAGAAATTGAGAAGCAGATTGAGAAACTAAAGGCAGGAAAACCTGTAGCAGCAAGCAACTCCAGCTCCTGTGGAGGAAAAAGCGATTGCTCCGGTAAAGCCAGAAATCGTGTTCGATGATTTTGCCAAAATAGACCTGCGGGCAGGCACCATTGTAGCTGCCGAAAAAGTAGAGAAGGCCGACAAGCTGCTGAAACTGCAGGTAGATTTGGGCTTTGAAACCCGCACTATTGTAAGCGGCATTGCGCTTCACTTCAAGCCTGAAGACATTGTAGGCAAGCAAGTAACCGTAGTGGTGAATTTGGCGCCCCGCAAAATGCGTGGCATCGAAAGTCAGGGCATGATATTGATGGCTGAAGATGCCAACGGCAAGCTGCACTTTGTAAATCCCGAAGACAAGATAAATGCGGGTGCCGGCGTAAGCTAAACCACCTGCTTATATTTCAGCAAAGCTGCGGGCGAATTTGTCCGCAGCTTTTTTTGTGGGTAATAGGGAAAACTAGTTGCTGCCGGGCTAATACAATCCATGTAATTTAAGGTCGTTTAAGTGTGTACATGCGAAAGCTGAAGAAAATACTATTGTGGTTGTTGGGAATAGTGCTGCTGTTGATGTTATCGGTACACTTGCTGCTGCAATACCGTGCCCGGCAAGTACTGAAAGAAGTGGTCGAAAACTTATCGGATGACCAATACAGTGCTTATGCAAAAAAAGTAGACATCGATTATTTTCCTGTATCTGTTCGACTGGAAGACTTTGCCTTGCAACCATTGCGTACTGATAAAAAACTGGTTCGCTTTCAGGCAGATAACATTCAACTTACACTGGGCTCTTTCTGGGCATTGCTATTACACAACAAACTGGATGTGCAAGCCATGTATTTGCACAAAGCCAACCTGGTAGCATACAGCAATTATCATGCAGATAGTACCGGCATTCGCAAGCCGGTTGCACAAACACTTGCTGCAGTACAGGAAAAGTTTTTTCAGGTGTTTGAAGCCATGGATGTACGTGATGCGCATCTCACAGATGCGGCGTTTAAAATCATCAATGAACAGGATACCAGCAGGTATTTTTCGCTCAACCATTTGAACCTGACACTGGAAGGCTTCGACTTATCGAAGAATGGAACTACAAAAACAGTACCCACATTTACCAGCGGCAACATCACTTTGTTGCGTCCCGATATTCATTTGGAAGACAGCAGCCTGCAAATACAATTGGGCAAACTGGTGGCAGATGGCATAAAAGGCGATGTAGAGATTGACTCACTCGACATCAACTACCAAACCCTGAACGATGCACATGAAAAAGTACGCCTCAATAGCATTGACATCCGCAACTTCAACTGGCCCCGTTACCTTACTGAAGGATTTTTTGAAGTGGATTCTGTTTTGATTGATAAAGGAGAAGCTACACTGGACCTCAGTAACAACAATGCTGCAAAACGAAAGCAACGCACTGCATATGAGGGCAGCTCATTTCTCATACATCATGCGGCGATTTCCAATGTAACCTACGCCCTCACCACCAATAATTATGTCGATAAAAATGATGTATCGATGATGCGTTTGCAAGGCGATCAGTTATTGGTGGATGAGTTATCTATCATTAAAGGAAGGAAACCGGTGCTGGATGTTAGTACCCTCAATGTGCATATCCGCGACTACTCAGAAACAGACAGTAATAGTTTATACCGCACTTCGCTCAGCGATTTGGCAGTTCAGGACCACACCCTCATTTTACGCAACTACCAATTGAAGGAACGACAAAAAGCCAATGCACCCGCTAACACCGTGGTAGTTCCACAACTGCGGCTGGATGGTTATTCGCTCAGCGATTTGCTCTTGCGTAAACTCATTGCCCAAAAGCTGACCGTAATTCAACCGAAGTTGAACTTGCATGTATTGGGCAAACAACCTCAGCAACAACCGGCCAACATCAACCAACAGGTAGATGCTATGCTGCGCAAAATAGAAGCCAGCATACAGCTGGATGATATCCTCGTGCATGAAGCAGTAGTAAAACTCATTCCGAAGCAAACTCCCAATCAGGAATTTACATTGCTTGGCCTATCGCTGCGCATTGATGGAAAGCAAGCGGTAAAAGCCAATAATGTGAAGGAACTATTGCAATCCATCAATGCATTTCAAACACAAGGCTTCACACTCACAGGTAAAAACATTTTACTCAAAGTAACTGATGCTAAACTACTGAGCAATCCGAGGGGATTTTATTTTGGGAGTGTAAAAGGCCAGTTTGGCGAAATGGCAAATATTGATTTGAGGGGTGTACAAATACTGAATGCCAACAACAGCATTGACCTCACAACGCAAGAGGGTCTTTCGCCATCACATGTTTCAGTACAAAGTGGCAGCATTACATTTTCATTGGACAAAGTCAGCGATACAAATAAAACCATTATTCCACCCATCCGTATTGGTCAGCTTGATTTAAACGACATTCAACTGAATGTGCAACAATACAATCAAACAACTGCCACAGCCAGCATGCAGCTACATGGCAGTTCCCTGCTGTTCGATAATAGAATGGCCAGTTGGGATAGTTTGCGTATCAACAGCAGCGGTAATAATTGGCAGCAAGGCAGCACCTCGTTATCTGCCGGCAGTATTGCATGGTTGCAGCCCGGCGTGTTGCAGGTACATCAAGCCAAGGGCAATACACAATTCAACAATGGAAAACTGGAATTCAATATCCCCACCCTTACTGCTGCACTCAACATCAGCAATACTTCTATTGATGCTTGTCGCATTGCGAACCTTCAATTAGAACAACCCTTTTTTCGCATTCACACTATAGCAAAAGAATCGACAGCCAATCAGTCATCCTCTTCATCAGGAGGCATAGCCACACCTGTTTTTGTGCAACAATTACAGATGCATGATCCGCACATTGAATGGCTACACCTACAACCCAAAGGAGATACCATTGCATACAGCAACGTTCGAAAAGGATTACTCAATATGAAAGATCTTCGCGTCGATGGAAATACCGCTTCTAACTTCAGCATCAACAGTATCCGGTACAGCGGAGATCAACCCTATGCATGGTTGGCCAAACAAGCCTGGCAGCCTGCACAAGTACAAGCCACGTTAAGCAAACTGAAATATAATGCTGCCAATCAACAATTGACATTTCATGTAGATAGTTTGCAGGTAATGGACCTGTCATACACATTCACCGGCAATGCAAAAGACACGACCAATATTCAGTTTGGCAACATGGGTATAGCCAATTATGCATTTGATACCAGAGACAGCATTCAATGGAAAAAATTGTTATGGCAACAACATTGGTGGATAAGCAACACGCAGTTGCAATACCGCAATCCTACGCAGGTAATGAGAGTGCATGGATGGCAAGCCGCTCAACAACATGGCCTTCGATGGGCACTGGACTCAATGCAATGGCGTCACCGGCAAAACAGAGAAGTCTTTTGGCAACAGGAGCCGTTTGAAAAAGACCATTTGCAAATCAGTACCGGCCGCATTCAAGCAGAAAGAGTACAGTTAGATTTACAACAACAGAAGCCGCCCATTCATATTGGCCGGTTATTGATTGATGCCATCAACGTATGGCCACAAAGAGATAAAACCAGACCTGTAGACACGGTGCAATACCGACCATTGCTGGCACAGCAACTACAACAAATTCCGTGGCCATTGCAACTGGACACCATAATTCTTCGTAATGGAAAAGTGCAGTACAATGAAATCAACCGACGTACCGGACTGGAGGGTATGGTACAATTCACACAGGTGCACGGCATGCTCACCAATGTGAAGACGCATCATCAGCTTCCGCAGGATTCATTGATTGTATTGGTAAAAGCATCGTTCTACAACCAAGCACCCATATGGGTAATCCTTCGTCAATCCTACGCTGATTCATTGCAAAGTTTTTGGATGCGCCTTCGCATGGGTCAAATGCAAATGCAGGAAATGAATGCATTGCTGCGATCGCAACTCGGCTTACTCATCAGCAACGGTACCGTTGACACACTTACTTTACTTATCAATGGCAATGATCGTTTTGCGTATGGTACTATCGATATGCGCTATCGAAAAATGAAGGTTCGGCTACTCAATAAAATGGGAGAAGAACACTATTTAATGTCGGGTGCTATTAACTGGCTGGCCAACCGTGTCATTCGCCGACACGACAATGGCAATCCCAATCTTGTATACAAAAAACGGAATGTAAGCAAAGCGCATATCAACTTTTTGAGCAAGATTGGATTGGAAGCGATGCTCATCAATGTCGGTATCAAAACCGACCGTAAAGAGCGGAAAAAATTCAAAAAGAATTTGCACAAGTACAAACTGCCAACCAACTATTGGGGCAATGATGATTTGTAACAAGCATTCTGAACCTAATGGCCGGTTATTTTTGCCCCTGCTATGAAAAGCCTCGATCGTTTTTTACAACAGCAACGCATTCGCAAAGCTGTACAACACATACCTGCAGGTAGCCGGCTGCTCGATATTGGCTGCCATCAAGGCGAAATGCTGCTGCAACTGGGCAAGCATATTTCTTTTGGTGTGGGCATCGATCCATTGTGCCAAACCATTTCTACCCAACCGCACCTGCATTTCATCAAAGCACAATTTCCTTTCGATGTATCGCCGCACTGGCAGTTCGACCGCATCACAGCGCTGGCGCTGGTAGAGCATTTGCCCAACGATGTATTGTTGCCTTTTTTCAGCTGCTGCTTTGAATGCTTGCAACCCGGCGGTCAACTTATTTGCAGCATTCCAGCCAAACAGGTGGATTATATTTTAGCCATACTCTCCAAACTTCGTTTGATTGAGGGAATGAGTCTGGAAGAACACCATGGGTTTGATGTACAACAAACACCAGACATTGCCGCCAAATCAGGTTTTCAACTCATCCAGCATCAACGTTTTCAACTCGGACTCAACAATCTGTTTGTGTTTGGCAAACCGGCTGCAGTGGTGTTGTAAATTGCTGCACATTTGTGCTTATGTTGTCTATCTCTGTTGTTATGCCTTGCCTCAATGAAGCCAGAACACTGGCCAATTGCATTCGCAATGCACAACAGGCACTGCAGCAAGCAGGCATTGCACAATACGAAATCATCATTGCCGACAATGGCAGTACTGACGACTCTCTGCAAATAGCAGCGTCATTTCAGGCTAGTGTAGTGCAGGTAACTACCAAAGGTTATGGAGCAGCTTTGCATGCAGGCATTTCTGCCGCTCAATACGAATGGATCGTTTTTGCCGATGCCGATGAGAGTTACAACTTCGGCGACTTACCCAATTTTTTGCCTGCCATGCAGCAGCACTATTCGCTGATTGTAGGCAACCGGTTTGCCGGTGGCATCGACAAAGGCGCCATGCCTTTTTACACCGTTATCTGGGCACACCGGTTATTTCATGGATTGGCCGGCAGTCGTTTGGCGTGGCATTGAATGATTTTAATTGTGGCATGCGGGCCATACGCAACAGTGCCTATGCACAGCTCAACATGCAATCGCCGGGCATGGAGTACGCTTCGGAAATGATTGCCAAAGCAGGACTGCAACGCATGCCTATTGCTGAAGTACCTGTGCGGTTGCACAAAGATGGTCGCAACAGAAAGCCGCATTTGAAAACCTGGCAAGATGGTTGGAAACATCTTCGCTTAATGTTGCTGCTCAGCCCCAAGTGGCTGCTGCTGGCACCAGCTGTTTTGTTTCTACTAGCAGGTGTACTGCTCGGCAGTTTATTACTCTTCAATTTTATCGAAGTCTTCAATCTGGTTTTAGACATTCACACGTTGTACTACGCTTCTGTATTTGTGATGCTGGGTATACAACTGTTGCAGTTTTATGTATTGGCACGTTTGTACGGCAGTAGTATGGGACTTTATCCTGCCCGTCGTTTTTCGCAGTGGGTGTTTCGCTGGCTGGGTTTTGAAACCGGCTTGCTGACTGGCGCATTCATTTTCTTTTCAGGCATTGCATTATCGTTGTATGCCGTATGGCAATGGCAGCAGGCAGGTTTCGGTCCCTTGGAGCCATCTGCTGTTTTCCGCATCATTATACCTGCAGGTTTTTGTATTTCGCTGGGCATGCAAGTGATGGTGTTTGGTTTTTTACTGTACAGCCTTCGTCAATTACAACAGCAAAAGCTTCGCTAAACATGTTGTCTAAAACAATCATATGGTGGCAACACAACAAAGGCCTGTTGCTATTGCTGTTCTTATTAGTAGTACTGAGGATACCTCATTTCAACAGGCCATTGAGCAAGCACCACGATTTTAATAATGCGGTGATTCTCATCAATGCTGTGAGCTGGCAGCAAGCAGGTGGAGGAGCAGCATTTGCGTATACCCCGCTCATGAACTTTCAGGGAGAAAGCAATAAACTTCTTGAAAACGGTCCGCACATTGATGCTGAGCATAACCATGTCTATCTTTCATTTGGTGCAGGCTGGTATGTATTGCCCTATTTCGTTTTTGAATCCCTGCACATGTCGCCTACACCGGCGGCACTGGAAATACTCAACATACTGATAGGTATGTTGACCACATTGCTACTTTACCGGTTACTGCTTCACTGGCTGCAACATAAAAAATCAGCACTGCTGATTACGGCCTTCTTTACACTAATGCCTGCGCCACTGTGGTACATGGGTCATAGCTATGTTACCACCGGCATTATGCTGCCATTGCTGTTGTGGATACTTCGCTTGTGGCAAATAGCATCCACAAAACAACTGAGCCTGTTTCAGCTGTTACAATTATTCACGGCATTTGTATTGCTGCTATATATTGACTGGCTGCCGGTATTTGTAGGTTTCAGCATGGCAGCATGGGCCCTTTGGAAAAGCTTTCGCCAACCGCAATACCATGTCGTTTGGATAACCTGTGGCTTGGCTGTTGCAACGGGCATATGTCTGGTGTTTACTCAGTTTGCCAGCTACCTTG
Source organism: Phnomibacter ginsenosidimutans (assembly GCF_009740285.1). Taxonomy (GTDB): domain Bacteria; phylum Bacteroidota; class Bacteroidia; order Chitinophagales; family Chitinophagaceae; genus Phnomibacter; species Phnomibacter ginsenosidimutans. The sequence goes on along the minus strand of NZ_CP046566.1, from coordinate 711,696 downwards.
GTTGGGAACAAGTGTGGCAGTACTGGCAAAGCCGTAGTGCAGAAAGGTCGATGGGCACAGCCGGCAATACAACTATACAACTTGTACTGCAAGCAGGCAAGCATTTGCTAAGTGGCTACTTTCCATTGTTTATTGTAGCAAGCCATTATTGGTATAAAAAAATTGCCATCCAGTACAACTTCCGTTTTAAAACATTGGAGCACTTGGGCATTGTGTGCTGTGTTGCTCTACAACCTGCTGCTGTTTAACTGGAGTGCATTACACGAATTTGCCTGGATGGCGTTCGGCCTGGTCTTTTGTTTGTGGCTCTTTCTGCATTATGGTGAAGCATTGCTGTCAACCGCTGCTACATGGGTACGTGCAGTGATGGTTGTTTCACTACTGGCATTTTATATCATCAATCTGCCGGGCCCTAAAAACATACGTGGTGAGCCTTACAACGCACAACAAACCATCGCCAGCCACATACAACAAAAAATTCCTGCTGATGCCATTATCCTAAGCAATCATCAAGCACCAAAGATTATTGAATGGTACAGCAAACGGACTTTCAATTTTGCAGCAAATGAACAAGCAGCACAAAGCATTGCCAACAGTAAATCTGCGACGGTTTATTGGGCACTGTTCAACGGTGAAGAATTGTTGTTGATAAAACAACTGACTGTACGATCTGCTACCGCAAATTGAAGGTGATATTTTGAACATGGCGGTACACCACCGGCTCATTAAACTGCACGGCTGGCTGCCACTTCGGGCTTTTGCGCATCAACCGGAGCACCTCTTGCGACAAGCTGCTATGCGGCGATTGCCGTATTTTAAAATCTGACACAGTTCCATCTTTAGCTACATTGAACTGCACTTTTACTGTACCAGTAATATTGTTTGTTTGAGCATATTCAGGATACTGTAATTCCTGCTCCAAAAACCTGCGCCACCCCTCTGCGCCTCCTGGAAATTCAGCCGGTTTTTCCAGTACGCAATTACCCTTTACAGTTTGGCCTGCTTCATCATAACAGATGAGATTTTTTTCTTCACCTGCTTCATAATACACTTCCATTTTCACCTGCCCGCTTTCGGTTTTCACCAGCCATTTTCCCTGCCTACGACTGTTGAACAAGCGGCCATAAAACTTTGGCTTTCCTGATGGATGAATGTATGCATGACAAATGCCATTCCCTGCACTATCGGTAATGCTGATGTAGTCCATGTCTCCTTCTCTGTTCCAACTCACACAGGTGTCGGCGAAATTGCCATGATTGTAATGGTACTCGCTGTTCAGCGTTCCATCATCATGCCATTGAAAATAATCACCATGCAGCTGGCCTTGCTCATACCAGCCTGAATCAGCCAATACAGCATTGTCGTGATAGGCCTTAAACAAGCCCTGCTTTACTTTCCGTGTACTGTCTGTATACCAATAGGTTTCCTTAATAATGAGTTCGGGATATCTGATGAGCTGTGCCCGCCACAACAGGCCATCTTTCCATATGGCTTCAATGTAATTGAATGCCTTTGTTCCAGACACATCTTTTCGCTGATAGTCTTTGTAAAACACCAATGGATCGTCAATGGTTTGACTGTGCAATGATGTACCTACAACAAAACATAACACAATTGCCAATATACCCTGTAGCAAAATATTCTTGCATTTCATGGTTCAAATATATTGCCTACATAAATACAAGAAGGTAGTAGATGCTTACGGAGCCAAGCGGGAAATATTCCAGCCACCTTCTGGATTTTGCTGGTACAAAATGCGATCGTGCATGCGGCTGGGGCGACCCTGCCAAAACTCCATGCGAACGGGCTTTACCCGCCAGCCTCCCCAATGCGGCGGTTTGGGTATTTCGCCGTGTTTGAAGCGTTCTTTATAAAACTCAAAAGTTTCTTTTAGCCAGGCTTTACCTGCCACCGCCAGGCTTTGTGGCGATGCCCATGCACCCAGCTTGCTGCCATCAGGGCGGCTGTTGAAGTAGGCAATGCTTTCTGCTTCACTTATTTTTTCGGCGATGCCGGCAATGCGTACCTGCCGCTCCAGTTCTTTCCAAAAAAACAGCAGGCTGCATTGGTTGTTTTCCAGCAATTGCTTGCTTTTGGCACTATCGTAATTGGTAAAAAAAACAAACCCTTCCTGATCAAATCCTTTGAGCAAAACGGTACGGGCTTCAGGCATGCCATCGGCGCCGCAGGTGGCCAGTGTCATGGCGTTGTGCTCCAATATTTGGGCGCCGGTTGCCTCCTGCCACCAATGACCAAACTGGGCCACCGGTGTGGCGGCTACCGAATCTTCATCGAGGGTATGCAGGGTATAATCTTTACGTATATCGGCTATGTTATGTTGACTCATGACTTTAATTTTTGGTTTGCAAAATTCCTGTTTTTCGCCGCAGCAAGCCACAAGTATTTTGACGAGAGATGTACCACAGCTCAGGGGCTGCCCGGGCTGGAAGGCCACGCCTCGACTTAGTCGAGGGCGGGGGCCCGCAGCGCAGCGAAGGGCGGCACCCTGAAAGCACGGGAACAACTGCCGGGCCATGTACTACTGCCGACAGCCCCAAAAAAGTATGTCATCATGGGCAGTGAAAAGAGTTTCTTAAAATAGTTGTTTATGCAACCATTTTTTGGTTACTTCGTCATCATCTTGCTTAAAAACTGTTTTGCTATATGAATCGCTCCATTAAAAAAGTGGCTGTGTTGGGTAGCGGCGTTATGGGTAGCCGCATTGCGTGTCATTTTGCAGGTATCGGCCTGCCGGTACTGCTGCTGGACATGGTACCCAAAGAAGCTACCGAAAGTACAAAGCCCGCCGAACGCAATAAATTGGTAAACGATGCGCTGGCCGCTGCGCTGAAAAGCAACCCCAGCCCGGTGTTTACCAAAAGCGTAGCTAAAAAAATAACCACCGGCAACTTTACCGACAACATGAAGGACATTGCCCAGTGCGACTGGGTGATTGAAGTGGTGGTGGAGCGCCTCGACATCAAACAACTCATTTACGAACAGGTAGAAAAATACCGCAAGCCCGGAACGCTGATTACCAGCAATACATCGGGCATTCCCATTCACATGCTGAGCCAGGGAAGAAGCGAAGATTTCCGCCAACATTTCTGCGGTACGCACTTCTTCAACCCGCCCCGCTACCTGCGGTTGCTGGAGATTATTCCCACGCCCGATACCGACCCCGCCATCGTGGATTTTTTGATGCACTACGGCGATTTGTACCTGGGTAAAACCACCGTGCTGTGTAAAGACACACCGGCCTTTATTGCCAACCGCATTGGTGTGTTCAGCATGATGGCCATTATGCGGGTGATGGAGCAGCAAGGATTAACTACCGATGAAATTGATGCTCTCACTGGCCCTGCCATTGGCCGACCCAAGAGTGCCACTTTCCGCACAGCCGATGTGGTGGGTATAGATACGCTGGTAAAAGTGGCGCAGGGCGTAGCCGCCAACTGCCCCAATGATGAAGCCAAAGACATTTTTACCATCCCTGCGTGGCTGGAAAAAATGGTAGCGGCCAATATGCTGGGCGACAAAACCAAGGGCGGCTTCTTTAAAATGGACAAGAGCGGCGGTAAAAAAGAAATACTGACGCTGAACCTGCAAACGCTTGAATACGGTGCGAAAGTGAAACCAAAGTTTGCGAGTATAGAAGCCGGCAAGCAAATTGACGACCTGAGGCAACGTATCAAAATGCTGGTAGCTGCCCCTGACAAAGCAGGTGAATTCTACCGTGCCTTCCACCACCATTTGTTTAGCTACATCAGCCACCGCATACCCGAAATAAGCGATGAACTGTACCGCGTAGACGACGCCATGATGGCGGGCTTTGGCTGGGAAATTGGCGCCTTTGAAACCTGGGATTTGTTGGGCGTAGCCAAAACCACCGACGCCATGAAAGCCGCTGGTTTCAGCGTGGCGGCTTGGGTGGAAGAATTCATTGCTGCCGGCAACAAAACTTTTTACAAAGTAGAAAATGGCAAACGACTTTGTTACGATGTAGCCAGCAAAACCTACAAGCTGCTGCCAGGTGGCGATAACTTTATTATTCTTTCTGACCTGAAAGAAAAGACCGTTTGGAAAAACAGTGCCTGCACCCTCGTAGACATGGGTGATGATGTGCTGGGCCTGAGCTGGAGCACCAAGATGAATACCATTGGCGGCGATGTACTGGCGGGCATTCAAAAAAGTGTGGCCATTGCCGAAGAAAAATACAAGGGACTGGTGATAGCCAACGAAGGCGCCAACTTCAGCCTCGGTGCCAATGTGGGCCTCATTTTTATGTATGCTATTGATCAGGAATATGATGAGCTGGACATGGCCGTTCGCATGTTCCAGAACACCAGCATGCGGCTGCGCTACAGCAGTGTGCCCGTGGTGGTAGCGCCGCATGGCATGGCGCTGGGCGGCGGCTGCGAGTTTAGCCTGCATGCCGATAAAATACAGGCTGCTGCCGAAACTTATATTGGCCTGGTAGAACTGGGCGTGGGCCTGATACCCGGTGGCGGCGGTACCAAAGAATTTGCGCTGCGTGCCGGCGACGAATACTTTGATGGCGAAATAGAGATGGAAGCATTGAAGCGTCGCTTTTTTACCATTGGCATGGCCAAAGTGGCCACCAGTGCGTACGAAGGCTACGAACTCGGCATCTTACGCAAGGGTATTGATGAAGTGAGCATGAACATCAACCGCCGGGTGGCCGATGCTAAACGCAGCGTGTTGGAAATGTACAACGAAGGTTATGTGCAAGCCCGTACAGCGTACCGATGTAAAAGTGCTGGGCCGTGGAGCATTGGGTGCCATGCTGGCCGGCCTCAATGGCATGCAGCTGGGCAACTACATTACAGAACACGATGTGAAGATTGCGAAGAAGCTGGCCTACGTGATGTGCGGCGGCGACCTGAGTGAAGCAGCATTGGTAAGCGAACAATACCTGCTCGACATTGAGCGGGAAGCCTTCCTGAGCCTCACGGGTGAAAAGAAAACACTGGAACGCATACAGAGTGTATTGAAGGGAGGAAAGCCGGTGAGGAATTAACCGGTATTTTACCCCAATCAAAAAAGCGATCAGCACAAATGTTCTGATCGCTTTTTTCATGAATCAATATGGCTAACTACCAGGCACTTTTCTCTTTTAGTAAAACAGTGAACGTACCCTTCAAATCAATGAATCCATCCATCACGATGGGCTGACCATTGGGATTTTTGCCTGTAAACATTTTGGCCCGGGCCAACCCACTCACCGGATCAAATTCCAACAAGTTTTTGGTGCCATCGATGTGAAACACCGGTGGCACTACTATGCCATCTCGCAGCAATATGTAACCGTAGTTGCGGGCATTGGGATTAATGCTGTTCAACCCTGCTCTTCCAGCATACGAATAGATGAGGATGGGATGCTTTTCTTCCCGCCAGGTAAGGTCAACAGCATGAAATGATACCGGCTGTGTGATGCCTGCCTTTTGCAATAACTGTTGCATGGATATGGTGGCCATGCTGGTATCCATAATGGCAGCAGCATTGTTGCTTACACTAAGTCCGTTGGCAAAGAATTTAAACTCCCCCATTTGCTGTATGGTTTGCTTGGTTTGCTTCAGCAATACAGCACCTTGCTTGTTGATGATGGCCGATACGAAATCTGCAATGTTAGCGGGTTGTACTCTTGCTCTTCCATTTTGAAAATAGGAAGGCATAGCGCTGTACATAAAAGGAATTGCCAGTTTGCCAGTGGCATCAACAAAGCCATATTTGAGTTCATTAAACTCATTTCTTTTTTGCACCAATGCCAGCTTGTCTTTGAAAGGATGGCCTGGACTGTTGAATTGATCTTGCACCAGGATACTGCCATTCAATTTCCTGTAGGCTGCTTTGCTACCTGCCGGCTCGTTACTAAAAAAGAAGCCTTCACCAATAGCATTCGGATAAAAGCCTGGCTGATACTTTTTTCCATCCATTGCAATGATGTTGTATGGCTTTTGCGTAAGCGACACCAAATGCCGCTTATCTGCCGACAACTGAAAAGCCGCATAAGGATCATGAATCACTACTTTGCCAGTGGCATCTACAAAGCCAAAGCCATCTGGCGTACTGTAATTGAACCAACCATTGTGAATGAGTTCATTATTGATATTGAAAACACCAGTACTGCTCAGCGTTTTGTATTTGTTGTAAGGCACCAAAATTTCGCCGCTTGCATTCATCAAAGCATAGCTGTTGCCTTTGCGCAGTACCACAGCGCCCAGATTGAATACACTTTCAAACACGTCAGCATCAACATACAATGCTTGTGGCGAAACAATGCCTCCTTTATGTGTAGTGAAATTTGTTTGCTCCAGCTGCTGCACAGTGAGTAAAGGTTGTGCTGATACGAAGCCAATAGAAAACAAACAACAAATAATACAGCAGAGGATGAAGAAGAGATAACGCATATTACAAGGGTTTGGCGGATAAGATAATACCCAATCTGCCAAGATGCAAGCCTGATCTACAATCCTTACACACCCTTAACAAAAGAGCTGTGATACAATTACTGCACCAATACCTTTACCGTTTGTGCCTGCTGGTTTTCATTTGTCAGTAGCAGCGTGTACAAACCAGCGCTGAGTGGTGCGGGCAATGTCCAGCTCAGGTTGGCAGCACCTTTTGCTTGTAGAATGCAGGCGGTGGCCACTGGTCGTCCATCGTTGCTATACAATTGAAGTGAGTAGGTGCCGGCTTTTACTTGTGTAATGAAAATGGGCTGGCCTGCCTTTGCCGGATTGGGAAAGACCTGCAGCAATTCTTTCGTTGTGGTTTTCTCCACAGTTGGTTTCATTGATGCTGCAGGCTTTGATTTTTTCTTCTTGCGTACAATCACCACTTCGCCAGAAAGAGCCATCACTGCCTTGGTAAACTGTGCATGATGTTGGTAAATATGGTAAGACTTCAATGGCGCCAATTGTAGTTGATGTTGCATGGGCATGTATCCAACGAATGAGTATTGAAGTTGTACCGATTGGCCGGGATCTTTCAACCGCAACTCATACATACCCAAGCCATTGGTAGTGGTGCCCTGTGAAGTGCCTGTTACTTGCACCGTTACGCCTGCCATGGGCATGCCGCTTTCATCTGTTACCTGCCCCTGGATAATGACAGGTAGAGTATCTGGCATCTTTAGCTTGCCCATTGTCACCACTTCAGCGTTGGATTTTGGAGCTGTCACTACCACCGTATCCCCATAGGTTGCTTTTTGTGCAGTCGCCCTGTTGGCAAACAATGCGCCGGAAATGAGAGCTGCCCAAAACCACTTTACCCGTAGCCATTTCCGTTGTAAGTGAGTGGGTTGCAACGGCCGGTCTAATTGTAGTGCCAAAAAACGGCCACAGGTATTGCCTGTAGCAAGCTTGCAATGTGTCAAGCACTTCATCATCAGTCATTGTGGTAAAATCAATCACCGTTTTTTGACACTGGCCACAAAAGCGACCTTTTTCTGCGGGGGTCATGTGCTGCCAGTTTTCGTGGCAGGGCTTGGGTATGTGTACCATAAACAATGATTGCTGCATGTGTTTTCTTTTTATAGAGGGAAAGCGCAACCGCAGGGTTGGAAAACACTTTCATTTTTTTCTGACCATCACATGTTCCCTGTAAAAAGTCGATTTCCTCATTCCGTAATCGCATTTCCCGATACGGCAATGCAGTACTGCCATGGCTGAATACGTTTGCACCCGTTTCACAAAAATTAAAGGGCAATGCTTGCAAGTTGAGCTGCTGAAAAAAATAAGGCAGCATCGGCATGGTAAAGTATTGCCTGTACATCACCTTATTAATTGCAGCAACACATGAAGCATCTACAACAATTTTCATTCATTCTTTTATTGTGCAGCATACTGGTAGCACACAGTATCACTAGCCAGGCGCAGCAAGCCACCGGAAATATATCTGGTACTATTACTACTGCAGACAATCATCCTGCAGAAGGCGTAACCATCAGCATACAGCCAACCGATCGTAGTGCAGTGGCCGACAACAATGGCCATTTTGAATTGAACGGGTTAAATGCAGGAACCTATACCTTATTCATCACCCTCATTGGTCATCAGGATGTGAGCCAAACAGTAACAGTAACCGCTGGCCAAACGAGCAATGTGAGTTTTTCTTTGACACTGAAAGACAGGGAACTGAATGAAGTAGTGGTGCTGGGCAATAAATCCATGTTTAAAACAAACCGCATCAGCAGTTCACTGCGTTTGCAAACGCCCATTCAACAGCTGCCGCAAAACATTCAGGTAGTTACTTCCAAACTCATTTACAACCAACAAATTTTCGATATGCTGGAAGGCGTGACCCGCAATGTAAGCGGCGCTACCCGTAGGGAACACTGGGACAACTACGCCAACATAACCATGCGTGGTAGTAGTGTGGCCGCCTTTAGAAACGGCATGAATGTAAGCACCACATGGGGGCCGCTTACCGAAGACATGAGCATGGTAGAACGTATTGAATTTGTAAAAGGTCCGGCAGGCTTTATGCTTAGCAATGGCGACCCCGCAGGCTTTTACAATGTGGTAACTAAAAAACCAAGCGGACGCAGCAAGGGTGAAGTAAGTATGAGCCTCGGCAGTTTTGATTTTTACAGAACATCTGCCGATCTAGATGGCAAACTCAGCAAAGACGGCAAACTGTTGTACCGCCTCAACATCATGGGGCAGCTCAAAGGAGCTCACCGCGATTATGATTTCAACAACCGTTATTCCATTGTACCAGTATTGAAATATTTGATTGATGAAAAAACAAGTGTAACACTGGAGTACACGCATCAATTTGCTGAAGTAAACGTGATTGGCTCCAACTACCTGTTTTCTAAAAAAGGATATGCTGATTTGCCCCGTGATTTTACAACAGCAGAAGCCAGGCTGGCACCAACCAAAATGAATGACAAAAGTGTGCTGGCCATTTTTGAACACAAATTCAATGACCGTTGGAAGTTTACTGCACAAGCTGCCTACTTCAATTATCAGCAGCGTGGTGCATCGCTGTGGCCATGGGGCTTTCAGGCCGGCAACGACAGCCTGATGCAACGCGGCATGAGCATTTGGGATATTGAAGGCATCAGCAAAATGGGACAGGCATACCTGAATGGAGAAGTTCAAACAGGCAGTGTTGGCCACAAAATTTTAGCCGGTATTGACCTGAGCAATAAAGACTATTACCATGATTGGAATCAGGGTGCAGCATTGGGCACTGTGTTCAATATTTATGCACCTGTATATGGCACGGCTACCGCTCCTGTTTTTGATCGAAGCAAAAACATTCGTGAACGTGGCGTTCGGTATTACAATGGTTACAAAGGCATGTATGTGCAAGATGAATTGAGTTTCTTCAACAACATGGTACGCCTTACATTGGCTGGTCGTTTCACATCGCTTACCACCGGCAATGCATACAGCGGCGATTACAACAGCACCCGTTTCACACCACGTGTAGGTGTAAGTATTTCACTGGATAAAAACACAGCTTTGTATGCGTTGAATGACCAATCATTCATGGAAAACTTTGGTGCAGACTGGCAGGGAAAATCATTTGACCCCATTGTGGGTAACAACATGGAGCTGGGTATTAAAAAAGACTGGCTCAATGGGAAATGGAACAGCACTGTAGCCGTGTATCAAATCACCAGAAAAAATGTTCTCACTGCCGACCTCGAACACCCCAATCCAGCCGGCGGTTATTTCAATCGGCAAACGGGAGAGCAAACCACCAAAGGTTTGGAAGTTGACATTAAAGGACAGCTGTTTCGTGGTCTTGATGTTGTAGTAAATTATGCTTTTACCGAAGCCAAAGTAACAGAAGACAGCAAACCTGAAAACATTGGGACACAAGTAGCAGGCAGCAGTCGCCACATACAAAACACATGGCTCAATTATCGTGTTGAAACAGGCGCATTGGCAGGCGTGGGCATTTCGTTGGGCTATCAATATCAGGCAAAACGTTCGCCGTGGTTTGTGTTTGATGGCAGCAACAATAGTTTGCCCGATTACTTCCGTTTGGATGCAGGTTTATCGTATCAGAAAGGAAAAATGGGATTCAATTTGTTTGTGAACAATCTGCTGGATGAATACCTCTATTCTGGCGGGCCTTACGCCGATTATTTTTATTGGCAGGCCGAAGCCGGCATCAATGCACGTTTCAGTGTAAACTACCGCTTCTAAGAGCACATCACATTCGCAACTTTACTAAAGAAAACATGGATGCCTTCACATACAAGGCATGCATGTTTTCTTTCTGCACCTGGTCCGTATCAATACTTTTTATCGCTCTTCTAATTTCATCTTGCCCACATGCGTTTTAAAAAAATTATTCGCAACATTCACTTGTGGTTCGGTTTAAGTTCCGGGCTTATTGTTGTTTTTCTCGGCCTCACTGGTTGCATACTTGCTTTTGAAGTAGAAATCCGAAACTGGACCGAAGACTTTAGAAAAGTTATTCCTGAAAACCGTTCGTTTTTGCCACCGTCTCAACTCAAAACCATTGCCAACAAACACCTCACTTCCGGCATGGCATTGGGCATTGAATATCCCGGAAAAGACAAGGCAGCCATTGCCCCTTACTACGATTCGTTACATTATGAATTACTCTTTCTCAACCCCTACACTGGCGAAGTGCTGCAGCACAAAAACATGAAGAAAGATTTCTTTCGCATCGTCATTGATGGACACTTTTATCTGTGGCTGCCACCACATATTGGCCAACCCATTGTAGCCACTGCTACACTAATGTTTGTAATACTTATGATTAGCGGCCTCATTCTGTGGTGGCCCAAAAGCAAAGTAGGTCTTAAACAACGCTTCAGTATAAAATGGAATGCCAAGTGGCGAAGGGTGAACTACGACCTGCACAATGTGCTCGGATTTTACATGACCTGGGTGGCCATCTTTATTGCTATCAGTGGCCTGGCATTCGGATTTGAATGGGTGGCAAAAAGTATTTATTTCGTGAGCAGTGGCGGCGAACAGATGGCCCCACATGAACATCCGCACTCCGATAGCACTCAACCATTGCAGCATGCATCTATGGCGGATTATTTATGGCAGCAGCATCTGCCACAGGTAAAAGCTCATGAAAGCATGGCGGTGTATTTTGCGCATACAAAAGAAGACCCGCTGGAGGTTGTTGTTAATCATCAACCGGGCACTTATTACAACAGCGATTTTTACCATTATGATCAGTACAGTGGGAAAGAATTGGAAGCAACAGGCAGCTATGCAGGAAAATTTGCAACTGCAAAACTTGCCGACAAAATTGTTCGCATGAATTATGATATTCATGTTGGTGCAGTACTCGGGCTACCGGGTAAAATCATGGCATTTCTGGCCAGCCTGCTGGCAGCTAGCTTACCCATAACCGGCTTTATCATTTGGTGGGGACGGCGAAAAAAGAAAGCTGTGAAAACATCAGCCTCATCATAATCCTACAATACAACGACTTCGTATTGCTGCACTTTAGCCGCTTGCTTTTCCCAACTGCGGCAGTAGGTTGCCAACAGCAGGAATGTTCCTTTTTTGGTAGCTGTAATTTTTACTTCGAGTACAGCACCTGCCCCTATCACTTTGGATTTGGCCGGCAATATTGAAGTGCTGATTTGCAAACTTTCTTCATCAGGATTCTGCAATTGCCAGTTGTAGCCGCCCACAGCTTCCTTTTGCAGCAAAATGGTTTTGCTTTCTCCAATGTGCAATGTGATACGCATATGTAAAAATAAAAGAACAGCAGGACGGTGCAGTAGCAACACCGAAACCTGCTGTATGTACTAAATCAAAGATGGCGATTCCTTAGATACCGAACTGTCCGGTATTGATGTATTCTTTCTTGATGAGGCACCAAAAGTCGTCGGCCAGGCCACGCAAAATATATTCGTACGGCAGCCAGCCGTAGCCCGCTTCGCCCCAACCAGTTCCCCAGCTATTACGGATGAGGATGGCGCCTTTGGTTTTCTTTTTATCGTTGGGGTTGGTGATGGTTTTGTTGTCATCAAAACCAACTGCCATTACCGCATGACCACCAGCAGTTTTTTCTGTTGCACTGGGGAAAGGTATCATACCCTTGCGACCGCTTTCGCTATACAAAGAGCTGTAGCAGGTAAAGCCAAACATGGCAGGTAAGCCTGCAGCCAAATGTGTTTTCAGGCTGGTCAAAATATCGGGGCGGGCTGTACCCGGCGGATCGAGGCGGTAAAACTGAATGGCCTGAAAACTTTGCCCGTAAGCATACAAAAAGGCACTGGGTTCCTGATCGTACTTGCTGATGACATAGGGCCAGTAAGATTCTGGCGGCGTGCCAAACAAAGCCATGGCACCCATGGTGGTGCGCAGAAAGGCACCTGTGTCGCCGGTCCAGCCGAGCATGTTGCGGGTTACTTTGTACAAAAACAATCTTGAGGCATCGAGGTGGCGGCCAAAGGCACGGTTCTCGAAATACTCAATCATACCCACACCAGCATGAGCCGTGCAGCTGCCAATAGAACCTTGGTCTTCAATAGGTGAGCACCAACCCCGAAGGTCTGCAGTTGTTGGTGCCTTTGCTGGCTTGCTACCTTTAATGTTGGCCGAAGCCAGCATGGCTTTTACAGTTTCGGTGCGGCCCACAGCCAGCAGTTTGGCGGGCACTACAGTACTGTCGGCGGTGTAATCGCGGAAGTCGGGCAAATCGGGCAACCAGCCCATGCCATAGTTCGATGTTTCCATAATGTGATTTTTGGGGGTGTAGAAAAAAAGTGTAGCATTATTTATGGCGCAAAGCTGTGAGCACCAAGCCCAGCAAAATGATGGCATCATACTTGCTGGTTTGCAGCAGTACTTTTTGCTGCACCAATAGCAGCTGGTTGTCTTTTGCCATTTTTTGCCAAAGCGTTTCGCTATGCTTTTGCGTGGTCATTTTCTGTATGTCGTTGGTGGTAATTAAGCCGGCTTGCAGCATGGCCAAAACCATTTGCCCTATCAGGTTTTTCGATTCTTCCAGTCGGTTGTATACCAGCTGATAATAATCCATGAGCACCTGCAAAGCTTCCCTTGCTATGCGGTAGCCAATGGTTAGTTCCTGGGCACGTTTGTTGCGTTCTATTTTTTCAAAGCTGTAAGGATCGGTGCCCCGAAGCAATGTGGCAAAATCGGTGTACAAGGATTTCATTTTTGATCTTTCCACCGGACCATTGTGTTGCTCGAAAAATTGGTCGCATCCTTGCAACCATTGCTTCAGCTGATCATCAAAATAATAGTCCCGCATCTCGTAAGAAGCAAACACTTTTCTGCCATCGAGCATCAGCTTATCGAGCAGCTCCAGTTTGTGGTATTGCAGTACAGGTATCATTCGAAATCTACTACTTTGGTTTCTTCGCCTTCTGCGTTTGTTACACTATTTACGAAAATGCCTTCCTCGGTAATCTTTGCCCTGATTTGTAAAATGGATATATCTGTGCCTTCTGTTTTCACTATTTGTGTTTCCGGACTTATGAGCAGATTCTTCAGTACACTATCTGTGAGGCGGATGTTTTCGCCCAGCGTTTGCTGTATCATTTTTTTCCATTCGGCTATCAAATCTTCCATGGTTTGAATGCGAATGAACCGTGTTACAATCAACGGATTCGGATTGGGTTTTACCCGCTCTACATTTGCATAAATACCCATGAGTGTTTTTACAATCCTGTCGATGTGTTGCACTGCATCTTCCTTCTTTTCAATCACCAGTTGATTGAGGTCTTGCAGATTGGGCATTTCACTCAGGTCTGTATACGCTTCTTTTATCAACTGACGCACTGGCATCATTTCTCTGGCATCGTTGGGAAAGGGTTTGGCAAACTGCCGGCCAAAACGATCGACATAACCGAGCATGAATTTTTCAAATTCTTCGTACTGCCAGGTAAACGTGTAAATGTTGTTGTACTGTGCACCCGCTATCACCATGGGAATATTGAGTTCCAGTTCTGGTATTTTAAACCTTGGTACAGAGAAATGTTTCATCACCGGATCTTTAGCATACTCGCCGGCAATGCGTACCGATTCGGTGTCGGCTATCACACGGGCCCGGGTGATTTCGCTGAAAATAAAAGAGAGGTATTGTGCTACGGTAATCATAACAATAGAGTGATACAACCACAGCCCATACCGGGCAAGCCGGCATGGCGCTGTAGCATGTTGTATGGAAAATGCGTTGGGAAGATTAGCTGGCCAGCATGTTCAGGATTTTCTCCAAACCTGCGGGCATTTCATCCTGAGTGGCTTTTACTTTCACATTCAGGCTGTATTCTTTTTCCACCTTTACACCAGTGCTGCTTTGGCGCTGGTAAGAGGCAGAAACTTTGAAGCTCACCGGACCAAAACCGCCTTTTACTTCGGCAGCTACATTCAGTTTGTCGCTGGTGTTGGACGTTTCAACGGAGTTCAGCTTTACGTTGAAGTTAATGTCTACCGTTTCGATTCGGATAGAGGGGATGGGCAGCATAGCCAGCAAGGGCACCCTGATAAAAGAATCGGTTTTTACTTCTTTGCCTTCCGCATCCACATCTTTTTTGGTATGCGAAAAGTCGACCATCACCAATTCTTTTTTACCGTCGACTTCTGTAAAACCTACGGCATTGATAAAGTTGATGGTAGCCATTGCCGAAGCAGTTTGTGCTTCAATAGCGGCTTGCAGCGGGCCACCAATCATCTTGTGGAAGTTGATGTTGTTGAGCTCACTGGTGAGGTTGGTGCTGGGTGCCCCCAGCGGACGGGGATTGCCACTTAATGCAGCAACAGATCGGATTGCTTTGGCAGCAACGTCTACCGGCTCGGTAGAAGCCTTACGTGTGGCAACGGCCTTAGTAGCGGTTTGGCTGCGGGCTGGTGCAGCTGCTTTTTTACTGGTAGCCATGTTTGTTTGTTTTTATGGAGTGAAGAAATGATGTGTAGAAGGTACTGTGTGTGCATGGCATTGTCAATACGCTGAAAGGGGTACAGGCATGCTGTTCATCGTTTTTTGACAATCATCAAGTTAACAATCAGGGTATGCAGCTATTGCTGGTGGATGTAAAAGTATTAGCTGCTAATGCTGTGTCAAAGCGTAGTTGTACTGAATTGCATCAGTAAAAGCCGAAGTAATTGATCATGAACAATCATTGCTGCATCGCCATGGCCCGGCATGTAATTTCCGGGCTTACATTTACCAGCAGATAATTCTTTAGCATGCACATGAACCAACCTTTTCGGCGGCATACCAATTCCCGTAGTAACATGATGGAAGGATTAATACTGCAGGGACTCAACAGCACCATGGGAAAAGTAGCTGTAGGCATGTTGCTGCTGTTAGGTAGTTGGTTGCTTGTTGGAAAAAAACAGCTGGATGCAAACAAGTTAACCAAAGTAGAGGCCACGGTAAAAAGTAAACCTTATCAACCGGGCATGGATTCATCTGTCCAGAAAAATCTGGTATTGATACCAGTTGAAGAAAACAGTAAACTTTTAGTTGTTGAAAATTTTGCGCTGAAAGCCATTGGCGCAGATAGCCTGATACGCAGCCTGCAAACTGGCGATAAGATTACAGTTTGGCTCGACGATGTAAATGCAGGCCACTTTGCCAACCGGGGAGGCGGCGGAAGGGTGCAAATCAGTTTACTCTCGAAAACCAATACCTATATTATAGATGATGCGGGCTACAACCGGGCTTTGGGCAATAACGGCCAAATGGGTTGGTGGGTTATTGCATTGGGCCTCAGCATGGTACCTTATTACTTTATCAGCCGGCCCCGCATTCACCCGGGCTGGGTATTTACCATAATAGTAGCGGCCATGCTGACTTGGCTCATTTGGGGAAATGGGTAGCCGCAACTGGCCTGACAGCGTGGTTTGGTGCTTACATAATGAAAAGGAAAAATATCGGGCCGGTCATTTCCAAAAATGCTTTTGCTAACTGAGGGATAGTGCCTTACTTTTGCGGCCTGAAAATTTAGGGGTAAACCCTGAAATCTTGAATTCTTTACACTATTCAATAAAAAACTATGGTGGACATTAAGCCAGATGAGATTTCGGCGATTCTGCGCCAGCAGCTCAGCAACTTTGACGCCGCAGCCAACCTGGAAGAAGTAGGTACTGTGCTTCAGGTGGGTGACGGTATTGCCCGCATTTACGGCCTCAACAACGTAAAGAGTGGCGAACTCGTTGAATTTGAAAATGGCGTAAAAGCCATCGCCCTCAACCTCGAAGAAGACAACGTAGGTGTGGTACTGATGGGCGACAGCGCTGAAATTAAGGAAGGCGACAAAGCCCGCCGTACCGGTCAGATTGCCTCTATTAAAGTAGGTGAAGGTTTGCTGGGTCGTGTAATCAACACCCTCGGTCAGCCTATTGACGGCAAAGGCCCGATTGCTGGCGAACTGTACGAAATGCCGTTGGAACGCAAAGCTCCCGGTGTAATCTTCCGTGAGCCGGTAAAAGAACCGCTCCAAACTGGTATCAAGGCTATCGATGCCATGATTCCTATTGGTCGTGGCCAGCGTGAATTGATCATTGGCGACCGCCAGACTGGTAAAACTGCCATTGCTATCGACACTATCATCAACCAGAAGGAATTCTTCGAAGCTGGTGTACCTGTATATTGTATATATGTAGCCATCGGCCAAAAGGCGTCTACCATTGCTGGTGTAATGAAGACTCTGGAAGACAATGGTGCCATGGCCTATACTACTATTGTTGCGGCTTCTGCGTCTGACCCTGCTCCTCAGCAGTTCTACGCTCCTTTTGCCGGTGCTGCCATCGGTGAGTTCTTCCGCGACACCGGACGTCCTGCCCTGATTATCTATGATGACCTGAGTAAGCAAGCTGTGGCCTACCGTGAAGTGTCACTGCTGCTCCGTCGTCCTCCCGGTCGTGAAGCCTACCCTGGTGACGTATTCTACCTCCACAGCCGTTTGCTGGAGCGTGCCGCCAAGGTGATTGGTAAAGATGAAGTAGCCAAAAACATGAACGACCTGCCCGAAAGCATCAAGCATTTGGTGAAAGGTGGCGGTAGTCTGACTGCCCTGCCTATCATTGAAACACAGGCTGGCGACGTATCTGCCTACATTCCTACCAACGTAATCTCTATCACCGACGGTCAGATCTTCCTGGAAGGTAACCTGTTCAACGCTGGTATCCGCCCGGCCATTAACGTAGGTATCTCTGTAAGCCGCGTAGGTGGTAACGCCCAGATCAAGTCGATGAAGAAAGTAGCCGGTACCCTGAAACTGGATCAGGCCCTTTACCGCGAAATGGAAGCCTTCTCTAAGTTTGGTGGTGACCTGGACGCTGCTACAAAGCTGGTACTCGACAAAGGTGCCCGTAACGTGGAAATCCTGAAGCAGCTGCAATACTCTCCTATGAGTGTAGAAAAGCAGGTAGCTATCATTTACCTCGGTACACAAGGCCTGCTCCGCGATGTAGCGGTTAAGAATGTAAAGGCCTTTGAAGAGCACTTTATGATGGAAATGGAGAACAAACTGCCCAACGTACTGGCTGAATTCAAAAAAGGCAATCTGAACGACGATAGCCTGAAGCAAATGACCGAACTCGCCAAGGGTTTGGCTGCTCAGTATAAATAAGCATAATCCTATTTACAATAAAAAGCTCCGGAGCATTCTCCGGGGCTTTTTTTATGACAAAATCTGTAGTAAGGGTTCTACAAACGACAGCGTGATGTAGTAAGTTTTAGGACCAAAAATCAAGGTTGTTCTACAAAATTTCGGACCCCGAATTATCCCCAAAAGGCCTTTTTTAAGCGTTTCAACATCTTTGTCAGAACTTTTTTTGAAAATAATTTTTCAACATCGATTTTGCAACTAGTTCATTTTCAAGCATTTAATATTTTCCGGTGAAATAAAATTTGACAAAAATCAAATTTGACAAAAATCAATGTTGCAAAATTGATTTGCCATATTACCTTTACAAAAGGATATCAGAGTTGAAACCCTAAACCTCTGCTTCCTGAAAGGTTCAGATTTGTGAAATGAAAGCTGTACTACAAGATTAACCCCCTTGAAAAAAGCTGACAGGTTACAAAAAACAACCACCCCTTACTAAAAAAATACCAGACGAATTCGGGGTAACTGCAATTAACCCATGCAGGTTGCCTTGGAAGAGTTTTGTACCAAAATAATTAAGGACACTTGATCCGATTTGAACCTGAAACCCTTGAACGACCCAACCCGAACCTTGAACTAAGACCTAAACCTGAACAACCTTTAAACAAACCAAACGGACATCAATGGCAGACTCACCCTATTGTCTGCCATTGATTCCAAACCCTAAACTTAAACAATGAAAACGCTTTTCACCCTGGCGGTGGTTTGCCTGTCTGTAGGTGCCACATACGCTCAACAAGTGTTTACTGTAAAAGATTTCTTGGCTGCCCAAAAGGTACAAAGTGGTGCTCAGGTAATGGGCGCTGGTAGCACATCCAAATCATCGGTTGAAAGTCTGTTGTTTGATGTACAGCCTACTATCGTTTTCCAAAAGAATCAAAAAGCGGTTTCAGGAAACACTCCTGCAGTTGTACTGAGTACCGATGCCACATCATTAAGCCAACTGGCTACTATGGCTGACCGCCCTGCTAAAGTGCAGGTACTGGAAATTGCCATTGACAGCAAAAAAGATTTACAAGCCGCTATTGTAACGCAGGCCATGCTCGATAACCTGAGTAATGTGAAGTACATCTACTTCAAAAGCCAAGTGCCTTGCACAGCTGCTGATATAAAAAAATTGATTCCTGCCACCCTTACAGGTATCACCGTGTTGTTCGATGTTCAACAGCCATCGTAAGCAACTACCCTACCACGCCCCTATTCTTGATCCGATATAACCTAAACGCTAAACCCTTAAAGATGAAACATCTTTACGCACAATGGTTGCGCCTGCGCAGCCGTACAGCAACTTTTGCTATTGTTCTTACCGCAGTAGCGCTGATTGCCGCTGATACGACGACTGCTCAAGTTGTGAAGCAATTTGCTCAACGCTCTGCAGCCGTAAGCCCAAACCGCAAAATCTACAACATCAAAGGTGATTTTACCATGATTGGTAATACCAACCTGACATTGTCTACCTACGGCGACAATACAGGTAACGGTAACAACAATATGGTGTATGTAGATATCGATGGCGATGCTTCTACGTTCAACTCTTCATCTGCAAACCTGGCGTTCTCTACTGAGAATGGTGCCATCCCTTCTTGCTCAAACATTTTGTTTGCAGGCTTGTACTGGACTGGTCGTGCAGGTGCTGATGCAACGTTTACCGCAAACAAGACTGTAAACACGCCTGTTGCTGTAAACAATACGCAAACAGTAAATCACAATGAAGCTATTCAGTACACTGCGTACACCATGAGTGTTTCTCGCCAGGGTGGTAGCGGGAACCGCTATCCTCGTTACACGTTTACAGGTAATGGTAATACAGTAACATTCGATTTCACTAACAACGCCAGCAACCCTATTACAGTTACTGTGAATGGTAACACTACTAACGTAGCCGCAACTATTGCTACCAATGGTGGTTTTAGCACTGCAACTTTTACCACTCCTTATCAGGTGTACAGCGCTACTGGTGGTATTACGCTTGTTGTAAATAGCCTTATTCGTCCGGCTTATCCTAACAGCACTGGTGCAACTGACGATACACAAAATGGCTCTGATGCCGTAGTGAATGTTTCAGGTACTGCACAAGGTACTTCTACCATCAGCAAAACTTTCAATAAGCAGCAAGTGCAACTGAAAGGCCCTGCTGCCAGCGCATACACTACTATTACAGCTTCACCTTCTGACATTTATTTTCCTACCACATCTGAAGGCAGCATGTATGCCGCTTATGCTGAAATTACCGACTACGTAAAAGCCAATGGCCTTGGCAACTACACTGTTGCTGACATGGCATTGCTGGAAGGCGATGGCGGTAGCACTGGTTATTATGGTGGCTGGGGCATTATTGTTGTATACGAAAACTCTAAGATGAAGTGGAGAGATGTAACCGTATTTGATGGTTACGCTTATGTAGCCGGCAATACTGTTGCCAACTATGATCTGCCCATCAGCGGTTTTAAAGCAGTACAAACTGGTCCTGTAAACGTAAAAGTTGGTATGATGGCTGGTGAAGGTGACCGTGGTATTACTGGTGACTACTTCCAGATTCGCCGTGCCAGCGACAATACTTTTGTTTCATTGTCTCACGATGGCAACAGCGCCGACAACTTTTTTAACTCTAGCATTCAGACTGGTGGCAACAGCCGCAACACAAATGTGTTGAACAACACCGGTGTTGATATTGCTATGTTCAACATCAGCAATACCAACAACGAAGTGATTCCAAACAATGCTACAGAAACCATGTTCCGCTATGGTTCTACGCAGGATACGTATATCATCTTCAACATGGCACTGTCTGTTGATGCTTACATTCCTGAAGTGCAAAACCTGTTGACTGTTAGCAAAATCAATGGTGTAGTACCTACCAACGGTACACTCAGTGTGAAGCCAGGCGAAGAAGTAGAATACAAAGTGGAAATGCGCAATCTGGGTACAGAAGCCATCAACAACTATAAGTTGGTAATTCCGATTCCTTACAACACCACATTTGTTCCTGGTAGCATTACCACAGCCATTCACTTTACTCCTGCTCCTACGCCAAACAATGCTTATTTCGATCCATTGTTAGGTTCAACTGGTTCAGTAGTATATGACTTTGGTACAGTGCCTTTGCCTGCAGATGCTTCTACCTTGTTGGCTGAACTCAGCTTCAAGTTTAAGGGTACTGAAAACTGTGTGATTCTGAAGAATACCAATTGTGCCCAAACAATCACTGTTGCCGGAACAAGTTCTGGTACTGGTGCTACTTCTGGCACTAGCTTCAATAGCCAGCCATTGGTACAAGGCTTTACTCAAAATGGTTCTTGTGCTGGTGAGCCTATCACCAATCCATTGATTATCAATTTTGATGTGACTGCCTATAACAATACTCATTGCACTGCTACTCCATCAGTACGCAACTTCCCCATTTGCCCTGTAAGCGGACCAAGCATTGCAGTATCAGCTATCAGCGCTGAGTTCCCTGCCGGTACACGTTTTTACAATTCATATCCTGTTACACCAAGCAGTATTGAATACAACAGTAGCAATCCTTTCCCAGCTACAAGTGGTACCAGCACTTACTATGCTATTCCTCCTGCTGAGCAAGGTTGTTACATTCAGTTCACTATTACACCATGTGCAGCTTCACAAACTTTCAGTGGTAAAATTTGGATTGACGCCAACGGTAACCGCACAATGGATGGCACTGAAGCTAAACCTGCACAGGGCACTTACAAAGTAATTGCTGTTGCGGCCAATGGACCTGATGCTGGTAAGGTAATGCAGTCTGCTTCTTTCGCATCTAATGGTACTTACAGCATTAGCGTTCCTGCTAACCCTGTAAATGATAATGGCAACGTAGTTGATCCTATTTACACCATTGCCATTGTACGTGCAGATGCAGCGCCTTCTGTAGGCAGCAACTACAGCGTAGCGCCTACAGGTGCTATGGGTGCAGCGCCAACTACCGGTAGCGAATATTACATCACCAACCCCAGCGATGGCGGTGCAGGTGCTGGCAAATTCAACGCCGTAGGTGTATTTGAAAATGTAACCGTTTCTTCTCCTTATACTCCGGAAACTGACATGGATGTTGCGATGCAATCTCGCCCTGTGAGCAACCAGGTATTTACCAACCTGCCTATGCGTCCTACTGGTACTTTCTGGCAGCTGGACAACGCCGATCAAATGCTGTCTGGTTTGGATGCAGAAGACGGTGTGATTGAAACTGGCATGAGCAAAACATTCCGCCTGTTGGCCAACCCAACAACCTCTGGCAGCATGGTAATTAAAGTAGCCTACGATGCCAACGGTAATGGTCCTGATGCTGCTGATATTCTTGATGCCAGCGCAGATCCTGAAGACAACATTTTTGTAGATATTCCTAACTACGACAATTCAAAACTGTATGTATTCTTTGAAAGTGGAATGGGTGCTTACAGCGGTTCATTTACCTACAGCGCTGTAGATGCTGCCGGTGCTACCAGCACAGAGCCTGCTCAGTACTCTTTCACTGCTATTCTGCCTATCAATGGTTTGGAACTGACTGGTAGCTATGGTAGCAGCAAGGGTAACCTCCGCTGGACAATCATCGACGGTGCTGAAGCTGCCTTCTATGTACTGGAAAGAAGCAACACTGCCAACGGATTTAAGCAAGTAGCTGTGGTACCTGCCAATGGTAATGCCTACAACTACATCGACGACCTGCATGGCTACATGGCCAACGATGCTTTCTACCGTGTGAAGTTGGTTCGTAAAAACGGAACCGTTTCTTACAGCAACATCGTAAGTCTGAAACTGGCTGCTATCACCGGCTTGCAACTTACCCCAACCGTAGTAAGCAGCGATTTGCAGGTTCGCTTCAACAACCCTAAAGCACAAGACGTAAGTGTACGGGTAATCAACATGGCTGGCCAGGTTGTAGCACAACAAAAAACCACTCAGCCTGCTGGTAACATCAGCATCAACGTAGGTGGTTTGGAAAGAATGCCAGTTGGTACTTACACCGTTCAAGTGTTTGCCGGCAACAATGTTCAACTCGGAAAGATTATTGTACAACATTGATATAAACCCTGACCTGAAACAACCCTAGAGCAACGAGGCCGTCCAATGTCGATTGGGCGGCCTTTTTCATGCACAAGAATGAGGATGAGCCTGTTTATCCAGTACATTCATCACATCATTTCAAACGATGCTTGCTATGCGGTGGAAAGCCCTCAAATATGCATTGCCCCTGCTGTTGTTTTTTGCTGCGCTAATAGCCATGCAAACACAAGGCTGGCTGGTATTTTTACCCGTCATTATTTCATTTGTCTTTCTTCCTTTACTCGAACTTATTTTTCCCCCCGATAGCAGCAACATGGATGCTGCTGAAGAAGCCATCGCCAAAGCAGATTCATTGTATGATGTGTTGCTGTATGCTGTCGTTCCATTGCAATATTTTACCCTGTTCATTTTTTTAAAAGAGATAGATAATCCTACTCTTTTGTGGTGGGAACAGTTGGGCCGGATTGCTTCCATGGGATTGATGTGCGGCACTTTTGGCATCAACGTTGGCCACGAATTGGGGCATCGGAGTAAGTCCTATGAACAGTGGCTGGCCAAGGCCTTACTCTTAACTTCTTTGTATACACACTTTTTTATTGAGCACAACAAAGGGCACCACAAACATGTGAGTACCCCCGGTGATCCCAGCAGTGCTCCTTATCGTATGTCGGTGTATCGCTTTTGGTTTCGAAGCATTGCCGGTGTGTACAGCGGCGCATGGAAAATTGCCAACGCAGAGCAACACAAAAACAATACACCGACATTTCACCTGAGAAATGAAATGCTGCAGCTGCAATTGCTGAGCGTTATCTTTTTGCTGATGATTGGATTCTTTTTTAGCGGCACTGTACTCTTGTATTTTTTGGCGGCTGCAACCTTGGGCATTTTACTGCTCGAAACAGTCAACTACATTGAACACTATGGGCTGGCAAGAAAAGAAAGCACTCCGGGTAAATATGAACGGGCCATGCCCTGGCATAGCTGGAACAGCAATCATGTGGTAGGACGCATTCTGCTTTTTGAACTCAGCCGCCACAGCGATCATCATTATCTGGCCAGCAGAAAATACCAGCTACTCCGCCACCACGACGATGCCCCACAACTACCCACCGGATACCCCGGCAGTATGTTGCTGGCATTGGTGCCTCCGGTATGGTTTGTAGTAATGGACAAGCAAATGCAACGCTACCAAATTGATGTAACGGCATAAAAAAGCGGCGCTGCTTTTTTGAAACAACGCCGCTGCTTTACAACAAAAGGAATTTACAATTTGCCGTCACGTATTTCTTCCACCACGGCAGGGTCAAGCAAGGTGCTGGTATCTCCCACATTTGTAAAATCACCTTCAGCAATTTTCCGCAGAATACGCCGCATGATTTTACCGCTTCTTGTTTTGGGCAAGCCACTTACAAACTGAATTTTATCCGGCTTGGCAATGGGACCAATGATGCGGGTAACGGTTTGCAAAATATCCTGACGAGTCAGGTTTTCATCTTCATGAAAACCCTGATAAATGACATACGCATAAATGCCTTGTCCTTTAATGTCGTGCGGATAACCCACTACAGCACTTTCCACTACACCCGCATGCATGTTGATGGCATTTTCTACTTCTGCCGTGCCAATACGGTGACCACTCACATTGAGCACATCATCCACACGACCCGTGATGCGATACATGCCTTGTTCATCCCGCAAGCAACCATCGCCGGTGAAATACATATTGTCGTAGGTAGAAAAATAGGTCTGCCGGCAACGTTCATGATCGCCATAGGTAGTGCGGAGCATGCCCGGCCATGGAAACTTCACACACAAATTGCCAGACGCTTTTAATCCATCGCCTTCAGGTTTTTCCAGAAAAACACCATCTATTGCTGCGTCGCTGTTTGGTATGGCATTGCCATTTTCATCAACCAACACTGGCTGAATGCCAGGCAATGGCAAAGAGGCATAAGTGGGTTTTGCAGGCGTAACGCCAGCCAGATTGCTGATCATGGCACCGCCGGTTTCTGTTTGCCACCAGGTATCAACAATGGGGCAGCGTCCTTGTCCCACATTTTCATCATACCAATGCCACGCTTCGGTATTGATGGGCTCACCCACAGTGCCCAATACTTTCAATGAATCTAACTTTTTTCCATGCAATGGTCCTTCGCCAAAACCCATGAGGCTGCGAATGGCAGTAGGTGCCGTATACAAAATATCGACTCCAAATTTTTGAACGATGTCCCAGAATCTTCCTGCATCGGGCCATGTAGGAATACCTTCAAACATGAGCGTAGTACCACCGGCACTCAATGGGCCGTATAAGATATACGTGTGTCCTGTAATCCAACCAATATCTGCCGTACAAAAATGCACCTGACCACGCTTGTATTGAAACACATTCAGGAAAGTATAATTGGCCCAAACCATGTAGCCGGCGCAGGTATGCACCACACCTTTGGGTTTACCCGTGCTACCACTGGTGTACAAAATAAACAGCGTGTCTTCCGCATCCATTTCTTCCGCAGGACAATCAGGATTGCCTTGTGTTTCTACTTTTTTAATTTCGTCTTCCCACCACACATCGCGGCCTTTAATCATGCTCACCGGTGTGCGGGTATGCGTACATACAATGATGCGTTTTACTGAAGGGCAACCAATCATGGCATCATCGATAGTGCTCTTCAATGGCACTACTTTATTGCCCCGATAAGCACCATCACAGGTGATCACACAGGATGCTTCGGCATCCTGGATGCGATCGGCAATGCTGCGGGCACTAAAGCCACCAAAAATGACAGAGTGAATGGCACCAATGCGGGCACAGGCCAATACAGCAATGGCCAGCTCAGGAATCATGCCCATGTAAATGCATACACGGTCACCCTTTTTCACACCGTTATTCTTGAGCACATTGGCAAACTGCACAACTTTATTGTATAGCTCTTTGTATGTTAGTATTCGATGGTGATCTTCCAGGATCGTTAGGCTCCCAAATCAATGCAGGCTTATCGCCCATGCTGTTCAGGTGGCGGTCGAGACAGTTTTCTGTAATGTTGAGTTTGCCTCCTTTGAACCACTCAATGCTGGGCTCTTTAAAATTCCATTCCAACACTTTGTCCCACTTCTTTTTCCAAACAAAATGCTCGGCTATTCCTGCCCAAAAATCTTCCGGATTGGTAACGCTGTAATCATACGCCATCCGGTACTGGTTCATACTTCTGATCTGATAGGGAACTGACATGGCAACACTTTTTCAATCTTGGTAATACAATCGATGATGCAATACATCACTGGTTAAAGAAAAAGATTTATGACCAAACAGCAAGTCAAAAAAAGCACCAATTTTCTATTTGCGTTGCTAAGAAAATTTATTGATACATGCTGCAAAGCTTTGTAACACACCGCTGCAAAATCAACATCAGCAACAGCTTTACTAAAAAAAACAGGAGGCAGCATCCTGCTCTGTACCGAGGATATTTTTTTGGCAGCGTACCATTTTACCGATTTATATTACGAGCTCAACGAATCAGGCAATCCATCATCCATGCTGTTGCACATGCTTGCCATGCTGCAGTGCACAGCCATCAACCAACGCTTTGCAACCCATGAGTAGCGCTAAAAAAAGTTCGCTCTTCACCATCATTGGTGCCAGCTCTGTAGGCACCATGATTGAGTGGTACGATTTCTACATTTTCGGAAGTCTGGCTTCCATTATTTCTACCAAGTTTTTTCCGCAGGGCAATCCAACTGCGGCATTCCTGAGTACACTGGCCACTTTTGCCGCTGGCTTTGTGGTGCGACCTTTTGGCGCCTTGTTCTTTGGCCGCCTTGGCGATTTAATTGGACGCAAGTACACCTTCATGGTAACGCTTATGCTCATGGGCGGCGCTACATTTTTAATTGGTTGTGTGCCCGGCTACGAAACCATTGGCTTTATGGCACCATTGCTCATTTTGGTATTGCGTTTGTTACAAGGCCTTGCTCTGGGCGGCGAGTATGGCGGCGCAGCTACGTATGTAGCCGAGCACTCACCAGCCAACCAGCGTGGATTTATGACGAGCTGGATACAAACCACTGCTACTGTTGGCCTGTTTGTGTCATTGCTCGTTATCATGGGCACAAGAGCTGCGCTTACTAAAGAGCAGTTCAACGACTGGGGTTGGCGGGTACCGTTTTGGGTTTCCATCCTCATGGTGTTGGTAAGTTACCTCATCCGCAAAAACATGGAAGAGTCGCCCATCTTCGCCAAGGCCAAAGCCAGCGGTAAAACTTCCACCAATCCACTCAAAGAAAGCTTTGGCAACAAGTACAATTTCAAGTTTGTATTGCTGGCATTGTTTGGGGCAGTCATGGGGCAGGGCGTTATCTGGTACACCGGTCAGTTTTATGCCATGAGCTTTCTCGAAAAAACCATGAACATCGCCAAAGACCAGGTGGACAGCCTCATGTTTATTGCCCTTATGCTGGGCACACCGTTCTTCCTCGTGTTTGGTTGGCTCAGCGATAAACTCGGCCGTAAGTGGATCATGATGGGCGGCATGCTCATTGCCATTTGCAGCTATTGGTTTATTTACGAAAGCATGTATCAAACCACCAACCTGCAACACAAAACGGTACAAACCAGTAGCACAACTGCCAGCGTCGTTACTCATACCAACAATCAACAGGATAGCATCTACAGCACCAGCACCACTTATACCGATGGTACTGTAGCAGTAGTAGAAAAGAAGCTGCCGCTGCAAAACGGCTTGCCCATTGTAGAAGCCGGCAAAAACAAACAAGATATCAGCACCAGCATTCATATCAATAGCAGCGATAAATGGACGCTTATTTTTTGGGTGTTTGTGCAAGTGTTGTTCGTTACCATGGTGTATGGCCCCATTGCAGCATTCCTTGTCGAAATGTTTCCTACCAAAATCCGTTACACTTCTATGAGCCTGCCTTACCACATTGGCAATGGTGTGTTTGGCGGCTTGCTACCAGCAGTGGCCACTTATCTGGCTACTACTGCCAAAGCCAACAATCATCCTCAGTGGTACCTGCAAGGCTTGTGGTATCCTATTGGCGTAGCACTGGTGTGTCTCATCATTGGTGTGCTGTACCTCAACCCCAAAGACAAAGAAATCAACGATTAATTCACTACACAAATACATGTACGATGAATCGCATCAAAAAAATACTCGGACTGGTTTGGATAGCTTTGGCACTTGCGGTGTTGTATTTCGGCATCACGGTACTGGGCTGGCCCAAGCTCAACAGTGGCAAACAAGACGATCTGGTTTTCGGCATCATCATCATTTTTATTTTGCTGCCCATTGTGGTGGGTGGCTTGTTCCTGTTTGGCCTGTATGCCTGGCAGGGTGAATACGAATTGATTGATGACAATCCCGAGCATGCCCATTTTATAGAAGATTAACTGGGGCTCTCATCCAACTGCATCAATCTGCAGTCGTTCGGTCCCTTTCGGGCTCACTGCGTTCGGCCCTTCGTTGCACTCCGGGCCCACGCTTGTGGCGTGGCCCTGCAGGCACCGCAGCCCTTCAGCCATCAATCTTTATTCAGCAATTACACCAGCGCCATCCTGATGCAGGATGGCGCTGTTACTCTGTCGCAGGCCTCCCGGCCTGTGACTCCCTCGTTACTCCATTATTCTCTATAACCTCGTATACAGCGCCAATTGCCAAATATGATTCACCGTGTTGGCATTGTTGCCCGCAGCCTTCAGGTATTGATTGAGATAACCCGTTTCCAAATCGGCTCTTTTACTAAGCCTGTAGCCCACGGCCATATACAACCGGTTTTGATCAAACCAACGACCATTCACATGACTGCGATGTGTCGTATTGATGAACACTTCATTTTGTAAAGCTGCAAAAAAACCTTTGCTGAAAGCTCCCGATTGTTTGTGCAACGGCACTACCAGCCTATTGAAGTAGCGAAACCTTGTGGTAAAACGGCTGCCGGTTTTTTCCAACGCATTGCCCACGGCAAGCTACGTTTGGCAGCCAGCGTTCTTCCAACCGAAAGCGGTGCTGCAACGCCACCGCTTTGCTCAGCGGTTGATTGATGATGTACTGTTGCCACAAGCGATGCTCCGCAACCAATCCATCTACAGCACCAGCCCTGTAACGGTTGGGTATGTATGCATAGCCTGCCGTAGCCACATGGTTGCTTCGCACCTGATAGTTGAGCCCCACCCTGGGCAGCAGTGTTTGCAATTGTGCTATATGGTTGGTGCTGCGCAATTGCAGCTCGGCATGCAATGCCCACTTGCCTTTGAGCTTGATGGTATTAAAGCTGGCCAGCCAGCCGCTATATTGCACTTGCTGTGCCTGTGTGCTTTGTGCTGCCAGTAGCAGGCAGCCTGCAATAATTTTTTCACGACGCAAAAGTAAGGTGTAGCGGTTTTGACGATTTTTTGGCAGCCAATCAAATATCTTGCATGCACTTTATGTCGATACAAGTACAACAACTCTGCAAGCAATACGGCAGCCAGCTGGCGGTCAACAATATTTCGTTTGAAGCCCGCCCCGGTCAAATCACCGGCTTTCTCGGGCCCAATGGTGCGGGCAAAAGCACCACCATGAAAATGCTGACCGGCTACTTGCAACCCGACAGCGGCACCGCATTGGTGAGTGGCCTCAACGTGGTAAGTACCCCCGAAAAAGTGAAACAACAAATTGGCTATTTGCCTGAGAGTAATGCCTTGTATTACGATTTGTACATCCGCGAATACCTGGCCTTTACTGGCGCTTTGTACAAAGTGTCCAACCTCAAGCAGCGGGTAGAAGAAGTCATCACGCAAGTGGGACTGACCATTGAAGCCAACAAAAAAATTGGCCAGCTGTCGAAAGGTTACAAGCAACGGGTGGGATTGGCCGCGGCCATCATTCACAACCCCGCCGTGCTCATTTTAGATGAACCCACCACCGGCCTCGACCCCAACCAGATTGTAGAAATACGGCAGGTCATCAAAACACTGAGTGAGGATAAGACGGTACTGCTGAGCACTCATATTATGCAAGAAGTGGAGGCTATTTGTGAGCAGGTCATCATCATCAACAAAGGCAGTATTGTAGCCAACGCACCTTTGCAGCAATTGCGCAGCAAAAGCGATGGCCAACAGCTCCGCGTATCGTTTGCGGAAACGATTGAAGCAGAATGGCTGCTTCGCTTGCCGGGTATTTTGGCCGCCGAAAAAACCGACAGCCAAAGCTGGACTCTGCAAACCAACAATGCTCAAGATGCCCGCAAAGCCTTAATGCAACTGGCACTCAACGAAAACCTCAACATCCGCAGCATGCAAGAAGGCGGTTCACTGGAAGCCATTTTCAGAGAATTGACCACAAATACTGTTGCTGAAAAATAACCTTAGGAAAGTCAGGATAATTCCTGACTTTTTTCGTTGGGATTGTAGTTGCAAAGGCAGAAATTTGCCTGCCTTGCAAAAGAGGCTTGCATTTTACAAGCAATCATTTATCGTTATTAAACTAAAAAGATTATGCCTTACATCGCCAACATTCACGCCCGTCAAATTTTAGATAGCCGTGGCAACCCCACCATCGAAGTTGATGTAGTAACCGACGAAGGAGCACTGGGTCGTGCTGCCGTGCCAAGTGGCGCCAGCACCGGTATTCACGAAGCGGTAGAACTGCGTGATAACGACAAGAAAAAATACCTCGGCAAAGGAGTACTGAAAGCCGTAAAAAATGTAAATGACATCATCAGCAACGAACTGGCGGGTTTTGACGTAGCCGATCAAACCGGTATCGACAATGCCATGATTCAGCTGGACGGTACTGCCAACAAAGGCAAACTCGGCGCCAACGCATTGTTAGCTGTGAGCATGGCCGTAGCCAAAGCTGCTGCAGAAGAAGCCGGCCTGCCCCTGTACCGCTATGTAGGTGGTACCAATGCCAAGGTAATGCCCGTACCCATGATGAACATTTTGAATGGTGGTGCACATGCCGACAACAAAATCGACTTTCAGGAATTCATGATTATGCCTGTGGGTGCTCCCAATTTCAGCGAAGCACTGCGCTGGGGTACCGAAATTTTTCATGCCCTGAAAAACACCCTGAAGAAAAAAGGCTACAGCACCAACGTAGGTGATGAAGGTGGTTTTGCCCCCAACATTCAGAGCAACGAAGAAGCTATCGAAACTGTACTGGAAGCCATTACTGCTGCGGGTTACAAAGCCGGCACGCAAATCAAAATTGCCATGGATGCTGCCAACAGTGAACTGTGGGATGGCAAAAAGAAAAAGTACGTGTTCCACAAGAGCAACGGCAAAGAAATGAAGAGCGAAGAGCTCGTAAAATACTGGGAAAGCTGGGTGAAGAAATATCCCATCTGCAGCATCGAAGACGGCATGGCCGAAGATGACTGGGAAGGTTGGAAAGCGCTTACCCAAGCCATTGGCAGCAAGTGCCAGCTGGTAGGCGACGACCTGTTTGTAACCAACGTGAAGCGTTTGGAACAAGGCATCAGCAAAGGCATTGCCAATGCCCTGCTGGTAAAAGTAAACCAGATTGGTACCC
The DNA here is from genome assembly GCF_009740285.1 of Phnomibacter ginsenosidimutans. Lineage (GTDB taxonomy): Bacteria > Bacteroidota > Bacteroidia > Chitinophagales > Chitinophagaceae > Phnomibacter > Phnomibacter ginsenosidimutans. The sequence continues at coordinate 680,523 of NZ_CP046566.1, read as the reverse complement.
TTACTGAAACCATCAACGCGGTTACTATGGCACAGCATGCTGGTTACAACACCATCATGAGCCACCGCAGCGGCGAAACAGAAGACACTACCATTGCAGACCTGGCAGTAGCCCTCAATTGCGGCCAAATCAAAACCGGTAGCGCCAGCCGTACCGACCGTATTGCCAAGTACAACCAGCTCTTCCGCATTGAAGAACTGCTGGAAGAAAGTGCCTACTTCCCCGGCAAAAACCTCAAGTTTGGTAAATAATTTCCGTTACCAACACATACATACAAAAGCAGCCTCTTGTAGGGCTGCTTTTTGTTTGTGAAGATGTGGAGAATGCTCCGCCTGCAACTTGTACTGCTGAGCATGATATTTGCATTGTACAAAAAAGTCATGCTCACCATTCTCCGCAACATATTGCTCAACCGTTACTTGCTGGCACTGGCCGCTTTTGGCGTATGGATGGCTTTTTTTGATAAGAACGACTTTTTTGTACAGCGCCAACGGGCAGCTGAACTGGATGACCTCAATGAAAAAATTGAGTACTACAAAGACCAGATTCAGCTCACCAAGAAAGAACTGCAGGCGCTGGACAATGACCCGGCCATGCTGGAGAAATACGCCCGGGAAAAATATTACATGAAGCGGCCCAACGAAGATGTGTTTGTGGTGCCCGCTACCGGCAATTAGTCTTTTGATTTTCAGGCATTATTTTTTGCAGCCATACAATATTGGCGGCCAACCATCGTTTTACTTCCAAACCTGCCTGAAATCTTAAACTGATTATTGCCTATGCGCAACTTTACTCCCGAAGATTTGATTGCTTTCCATTACAACGAATCCTCTCTTACCGATACTGTCGCCATTGCAGAGGCACTGGAAAGCAGCTGGCCTTTACAAGAAAAATACCGCGTCATTCAGGATGCAGCCCGTTCACTTGACAGGGCCAAAACCGCCCCACGACGCCAGTCTGTGGAAGCAATATTAGCTTATGGCATGGCAGAGATAGATACGCCAACAATGGAGTAGATTTTTCTGTTTTCTTTGCCGTTCATTTAGGATAAACACGGGCGGGATGACAACTAAGGAGCGTTATGATACAGTAGTACGCTATTTTCAGGCACACATGCCGGTAGCCGAAACGGAGCTGACTTACGAAACTGCATTTGAGCTGCTCGTAGTAGTCATTTTATCGGCACAATGCACCGATAAGAGGGTGAATATGGTGACGCCTGAACTATTCAGGAAATACCCCACGCCAAAGGCATTGGCTGCCGCCGATTTTTCCGACCTGTTTGGCCTTATTCAAAGCATCAGCTATCCCAACAACAAAACCAAGCACCTGCTGGGTATGGCCCAAATGCTGCTCGATCAATTTAATGGCGAAGTACCCATGACCGTTGAGGAACTGGTACAGCTGCCGGGTGTGGGCCGCAAAACGGCGAATGTGGTAACGAGTGTCATTGGCCAACAACCCAACATGGCCGTTGATACCCACGTTTTCAGGGTGAGTGCAAGGCTGGGGCTTACCAAAAATGCCACTACTCCATTGGCCGCCGAAAAACAACTGGTCAAACATTTGCCTACCGAACTCATTCACAAAGCACATCACTGGCTCATTTTACATGGCCGGTACACCTGCCTGGCCCGCAAGCCCATGTGTGATAATTGTGGCTTAACGCACTTGTGCGTGTACTATCAGAAGCAGCAAAAACGTTTAGCCAAAACAGCTGCAACCAAAAGTTAAACATCGAGTAGTCATTTTTTCTTTATTTTGCCTACACTACCCACATGCTTCAGGCTTTCAAAAATACTTACTCACCGCTACACTTGCTTTGGCAAGCGTTTTGTTCACCCAACAACTGGCTGCTCAGGGCTACTTTCAGTATAGCTCCGGCATATATGAACCAGAAATTCTACTTGAAGCGGGTGTGAATTTGGGCGTCATGAATGGCGTAACCGATATTCAGGGCAACCCCAAAGTGTACCAGGGTCCATTTGCAGGTGTCACTTTTCTGAAATCCAGTTTTTCTACAGGACTTTATGCCATTGCCAGCTATCGCAATGTTTTTGGCGTACGGCTTGAGGCCAACATTGGCCGGATTGAAGGCTACGATAGCTTACTGACGAATGCCACTGCCCCCAGTGCTATCGGCCGCTTTGAAAGAAACCTGAATTTTCGTAGCCCTATCAGAGAAGTAATGCTGATGGGAGAAATTCATTTACCCCAATTGTTTCGTTCTTATGAAAAGCCGGCATACCGCTTATCGCCGTATATCATGGCTGGTATCAGCTGGTTTTCTTTTTATCCCAGAGCATACACTGCCAATGGTTGGGTAGACCTTCCACCATTGCGTTTGGAAGGACAGGGTTTTGCTGAGTATCCTGACAGAAAACCGTACCGCCTGAATTCATTTGCTTATCCCTTGGGGCTGGGTTTTCGCTACGAAGTATCACCCAAGCTGACCCTGCGTTTTGAAATCAACAAACGCACCACTTTTACCGACTACCTCGATGATGTGCATGAGCCCAATTGGGTAGATCCCAATTTGTTTGCCAATTACCTTAGTGCCAGCCAGGCCGCTCTGGCACGACAGTTGTACAACCGCAGTACCATTCATACACCACCCAGAGATACCCGCCCCCGTGGCAACAAGAACGAAAACGATGCTTACTGGACTGCAGTTTTGAAAGTGGGCATCAACCTGAACCGCTCTGGATACAACTCTGGCATTTTTGGCGGCCAAAGCAAAAAAGACATGCGGAAACGTCTACGTTGTCCCAGCTTGTAAGTACGACTGTAAATCCCTTACATATTTATCAAAGGCTTCCACTCCCGCAGGCGTAATGTTGCAAAGGGTTTGCGGATAGTTGTCTTTGAATTGCTTTTTTACCTCAATGTATCCCGCTTCTTTCAGCTTGTTGATTTGCACACTCAAGTTGCCGGCAGTAGCATTGGTCTTTTCTTTCAGAAAAGTAAACTCCGCTTCCTTCACCGTTATCAACAGCGACATAACTGCTAACCGCAGCTGCGAATGCAATATGGGATCGAGGTCTTTAAACATGTGCCACCTTTCTTCTTGCTGATGCTTTGCGATACAAGATGATGCCGGGAATAAGCCACGCAGTAATGGCAGACAATGCCATCAGCAGCATATCGATTTTTATATTGGTGTATGGAACGAGCATTGCACTCACCCAGCAAATAATGCCACCCAGCCACATGGGCTTAAAGTTTTTGATACTGGCAGTAACAATGGTGGGCATTCCATACAGCACCAGCATATAGGCTGAATAATATTCAAGAAAGCTTTGTGACGGCCTTGGTTGGCCGGTTGCTACTACCAAATCCTTCAAATTACCCACCATTTGAAACACATGATTGTTGGCATGTACCACTAAAAAAATGCCTACTCCAAAGCAAATCCAAACGGCGTCCATCGCCGTTTGGTCGTAGGTTTTCACCTTGCGTTGCTTATTTTCTTTTACCGATAAAATAACGGTAGGAATCACCGCCAGAAAAGTGAGCATCCAAATATCAAAAGGCAGTTTGTAGTCGAATTGTATTTGCGACCAGGTGGCTAAGGAACACAGCCCTATAACCGTACCCCACAAAATGGATACGATACCAGTATCGTGATGCGACTCTTTGGCTTTCGCAATCATGCTGCTGATTACCTGCAGGCTTTCGTGAGTGTCCAATGGTTTGTCTTCCATCATTGCTTTTGTATTGAGTGAAGGTAATAGCTCATCCCTTCTCTGGCGGCAGATTTATACACAAGAAATACTACTTACTTAGCCGTCCATTGTGCCAATAAATTAATTGCATACGGCTTACCCCAGCTTGGATCCAGCTCACTGGCAGGCTTAAAGCTATCGTAAGCTGCAATGCTTTTTTCAGCAATTCAATACCGGCATCTTTACCGCCGCCAAAAGCCGGAGGCGTATAAAATTTCATTTGTGCCATTTGCATCAATGCACGTGGGTTACCAGTTGGTTGCTGCTGCAAAGCTTGCTGCAAAATCATGGTGGCTTTGGGGCCCATTGTCATGCCGCGGCTACCATCTGCCCGCATTCTGGCGGTAAGCACCATAGCTTTCAGTGTAGCTATTTCTGAGTTGGCAGCGTTCATACTTTCAGCCATGGCCAAAAAAGCATCGGCTTTATCGCACAGCGGATCAATGTCCTTCATCTCCTTTACGTAATAAGCTTTCATAACCAACGCATATGCTGCGTAATAATTGGGCAACCACTCTCCTTTTTCGGTATTGGCAATGCGTTCAAAATTGTTCGCCGACACTTGCAGGTCTTCTGGGCTTTTAGCCGAGTCGAGTGCAGCTATGTTCTTCTTCATGAAATTGACGTACTTCTCATTTTGAGCTTGTACAGCTATAGCCAATACGGCAGTAAGGCAAAGAATAAATACTTTTTTCATAGTGATTTTTTTGAAGTGATGAGGTGATGGAGAATGCGTTTATCGTTGTTGTTGTTTGAGTTTTTCATACTCTTTTTCTGCAGAAAACAATTGTGTACCCATGTAGGCATTGGCATACTGAAAAGCCAGGCCAAGTCCCCAACCAAGAATGGGCCAAATGGGCCAGAAATGGCGGCTGTTAACACCCGTAGTGAAGTACCAAATGCCGATCAAAAAGGCATTGACCAAAAAGTAAGAACTCAGGCTTTTTTTGAAAGCTGCCCTTCTGCGGGCTGTTTCCCAAAGTTCATTGTTGTGCATGTTGTCCATGATAGTAGTTTGTGTGGTTGATGAAATGAAATCGGTTATAAATTATTGTTGATGGCATCTTGTGTACGGTCGGTGCCCCAGCTTAAAAAGAGGCCCAAGAAAATGAACCGGTTGGCAGGTGGCACAATGGCTACTTTATTGCTGCCATCTGCGCTATAGTTGTAGCCAAACACCTGCTTACTGTTGAGTACATTGGTTACACTCAACACCACTACACCAAAGGCTTTACCAATATTGGTGAGGTAGTTGGCACTAAAACTCAGGTTGTTATAAGCTATGGTTTTGCCTTGGTCGCCAATGCCCCATTGTTGTGTACCATTGTTGTATTTGAATTGATAATAGGGCCTTCCGGTTGCAAACTGATAGTTGAGATTCAGCTGCGTTTTCATTTTGGTAAAAAAGCGTTTTACCACCAGGTTAGCCGTGTGATTGGCTGCAAATGTGGGCTGCAATTCGTAGGGGTAATTGAGGTAAGAACGCTTGGTATCGAGGTATGAATAGGTTACCCAATAATCGAAGTTTTTGAAAGTGGATTTATCCCGCCAAAACAATTCTACGCCACGGGCATACCCTGTGCCATTGCTGCTGGTATCAGGAAAAGTGCGGGTGAGTTGTTTGTACTCTTTGTGAAATACCTGTGCCCGAAATACTTTGTTGAATCCGATTTTTTGATACGTCACAATGTAATGGTCGGCACGGAGCTGGCTTTGCATTTGGTTGAACAGCAAAAACTGACTTTGCGGCTTTTGGTAAAACACACCGTAATCTGCAGAAAGCTGTGCAGCGTTAGCAAACTTATATGCCAGCGAAGCTCTTGGCGCTACATTGAATTGCTGTAGCAAAGCACTGTGCTCAGCCCGTACTCCGCCTCTGGCAGCCAGCCCGTTGCTGATGTACACATCGGCTTCTGCAAATGCTGCTGTGTAATGATCTTCGATGCTGTTGAACAAACCATTGTACTTGCTATCGTCTTTACTGTACCAATATTCAGCACCTGCTTTTACAGCACTCAGCCCTTTCAGTTTATAATCCAATACTGCTCTTGCCTGCAGCAGTTGACTGTTGCTGTTCAGGCGAAAATTTTTGTACAACATCCAGTCTGGCACACCACTGGTCACCGGTTTGTTACCCGCATCTTGTAATCCTTGTATTATGTTGTCTTTGTTTTGGCTGTAGCTAAACCCTGCTAGCAGTTTCAGGCGATTGGCCAATCTTTCTTTGTAGCTGATATTGCTGTAAATATTGCTGTTGTTGAGTTCGAAAGCATTTTTCAAACCCGCCATATCTATGTCCGGATTGCGCAGGCCCAAAATGTTTTTGGCATAGCTGCCATAAAACTTGAGCATGCCGGTGCGAGAAGTTTTGATGCGAAAATTGGCATCGCCATTCATCACCTCTGGTGCATGAAAATAATCGGGTTGCTGCTTAACCGCCTTGAAGTACAAGCCAACATTGGTGTAGCCGGCACTGGCACCCCAGCTATGCGTGGTGTCCTTGGCCAGGTGCTGGTACTGCGCCCCCAAAAACAAGGGAGAAATGGAAGCACTGGCGGCAGAACGTTCGGGCAAATCAATGCTTTCTAAAATGAGGGCACTCGACAAAGCCTGACCGTATAAGGCTGAATAACCGCCGGTGCTGAACACAGTGCCTTTGAATAAAAAGGGCGAAAACCGTCCGCGGCTGGCAATGTTCGGTGCCTGTCCGAAAAAGGGATTCGCTACGGTAGTGCCGTCAATAAACTGGCGGGTTTCGTAGCCTTCGCCACCTCGTACAAACAGCTCGGCACTTTCGCCTATTTGCTGTGTACCGGGCAGGGTTTTCATGGCTGCGGCTACATCGGCATTGGCACTGGCTGTGGTTACAATATCGAGTGGCTTCAATACAGTGGCTTTCTTGGTATCGCCGGCTTCAAATGCTCCTGCGGTGATGACTACCGCAGTGAGTTCGTTGGGCAATTCTTTGAGCTGAATGTTGAACAACTGGGAGCCGCCGCGGAATTCCACAGTTTGCTCCCAGCTTTTATAGCCCAACATGCTGATGAGGAGTGTGTGCTTACCGGTGTCGGTGGTGCTGAATTGAAAACGACCAACGCTGTCGGTACTGGCACCATCGTAGCTATCGGCAATAGATACGCTGGCACCTGCAATGGGTCTTTTTTAAGATCGGTAACGGTACCGGTGAGGGTAGTTTGCTGCGCCAAAAGGCCAAGTGTGCTGAGTATGGAAATGAGTGTGAGAAGGACAGTTTTCATTGGTTGTTTGCTTTGATGAGACAAACATAGAATAGTTTATTTTATAAACCAAACTATTGTATAAATATTTTTATTTTAAGATTTGCCGGTCAAAACTCACTCAAGTGAAACGGTCTGTTGCTAATTGTCCTATCTTAAACTTCCCCTCAAAACTGAAAAACCATGAAAGTAGCCGACATTCTTGCCAGAAAAGGGAGCGATGTAATTGCAGTATCGCCCAACACCGCCGTAATTGATGTACTCAAATTAATGGCCGACAAAAACATTGGCTCTGTGGTCGTCATGCACAATGGCAGCTACCAGGGCATTGTAACGGAAAGAGATTACTCTCGTAAAGTAATTTTGAAAGGCAAAAATTCTACCGACACTGAAGTGGCTGATATTATGACCACGGATTTGCCTTCGGTAACACCTGCCGACAGCATCGACAGATGTATGGAGCTCATGGGTGAAAAGCACATCCGTTATCTGCCTGTATTTGCGCAGGGCGCCTTGGCAGGCATCATTTCTATGAGTGATGTGGTAGCAAGCAAAAATGAAACGACAACAAGAAACCATCAGCCATCTGGAGCAATACATTTCAGGTACCTAATAGTCATAAAAAAAATCCCGACCAATTGGCCGGGATTTTTTTATCGGATATTGAAGATGTAATCATTGTTGTGAAACTGTCGTTTGATGTCCCGAAGGTCTCGCTGAATCGAAGCATCCACCAGATTGTTGTTGTATTCCAAAATGAATCCACCAATCAATTCTTCTTTTACAGAAGTCTTCAATTCTACCTGCTCAAAGCCAGTATCAAGCTTTCAACTTGTTCAGCAAAGATGCTTTTACATCTTCGCTCAGGGGCTGAGCGGTAGTAATTTTTACCTGTTGAATGCCTTTCAATGCATTGTACTGCTCGTTGAACGCACCCAAAATTTCTGGCAATGCATTTTCGCGGCTTTTGCTCACCAGCAGACGGCAAAATGCCTCAGTAATTGCATTTACCCGGCCCTTGCAAATGGCATCCATTACAGCTGTCTTTTTATCAGCCTTGATAATGGGACTGCGCAACAATGATTTCAACTCGGGGCTGCTATTGATGGCAGTGAGTAAAAACGCAACATCAGCTTTGATCGCTTCCAATACGTTTTTTTCTACGGCGATATCAATAAGGCTTTTAGCGTAGCGGCCGGCCAAACGTGGGTTTACCATACAATTGCTTCTCTTATATTGAAGAATAACGGCTCTTACATTGCTGCAAAAGCTGTTCTTTCAGCTTAGTTCAGTTTTACAGAGTTGCTCAACTCTTTGATGTAGTTTTCCTGATCAGCTTTATTGGCCAGTTCGCGGCGCAATACTTTTTCTGCCACTTCTACTACCAATGCTCCCACCTGATTTTTTACATCGGTAAGGGCTGCCATTTTTTGGTTGTTGATGGCTTGCTGTGCTTCAGCTACAATTTTATTGGCTTCCAACTTAGCCTGCTCTTTGGCTTCGTTCACCATTTTATCACGGGTTTCTTTTGCCTCTTTCAGCATAGCGGCACGTTCTTCACGGGCTTGTGCCATCAGTGCTTCGTTTTCGCTTTGCATTTGGGCCATTTCAGCCTTTACGCGGTCGGCGGTAGCAATACTGTCGGCAATTTTGGTTTCACGTTCGTTCAGGCTGCTGATGATGGGCTTCCACGCAAATTTGCGCAGCAGGAACAACACTACTAAAAAGGCGATGAGGTTCCAGGCAAAAAGTCCTAATCCTACGTCGAGCATGTGATTCGTTTTTTGAAAAGAGAAAAATATTCAGAAGTCGAAAAAGTTGAAGGAAACTGCGCCGTCCGCCCTGTGCATGGGCGCAGTTTGTTTTTTTCAGTGCGAATGATTACGCCTTGAATACAGCCAGCAGACCAGCTACAGCGGCCAGCAGGGCAACACCTTCTACGAAGGCAGCAGTCAAGATCATTGCACCACGAATGTCGTTAGCAGCTTCAGGCTGGCGGGCGATGCTTTCAGTAGCGCCTTTACCAATCTGACCGATACCGATACCAGCGCCGATAGCGGCCAAACCAGCACCAATAGCACCACCGAGGTGGCTCATGCTTACATCCAACAGAACGTTCATCAGTTGCATAATAGATGATATTTAAAATGAAAAAATCCGGTGTTCTTTATTCCGCATCCGCGGCACTTTTCAAGTTCAATCCTAATCACTAATCCCCAATTACTTAGTGGTGTCCGCCTTCGTGGTGGTCTCCATGTTCAAATGCCTGACCAATAAACACTGCTGTAAGGTTGGTGAAGATGAAAGCCTGAATGAAGGCTACCAATACTTCGATGGCATAAATAAATACCGCCAAGCCTACAAAAATGGGACTGGTACCATAGCCGAGTGATTTGCTCATGGCGCCAAATATGAAAATGAGGATGATGAAACTCAAGATGATAACGTGACCTGCCACCATGTTGGCAAACAAACGAATCATGAGGGCAAAGGGCTTGGTGAAAATACCCATCAGTTCTACCGGCAGCATAATGAGCTTAACCGGTACAGGTACGCCCGGAAACCAAAATACGTGACCCCAGAAATGCTTGTTGGTGCTGAACAAAATAACGATGAAGGAAATCAACGCCAGCACTGCTGTAAGGGCGAGGTTACCCGTTACGTTGGCCGAACCAGGAATTAAACCAAACAGGTTGTTGATTAAGATAAAGAAGAAAACAGTGAGCAAAAACGGCAAGTAACGCTGGTATTTGCCATGCAGGTTTGGCTTAGCCACTTCATCTCTTACAAACGTAATCACTGGCTCTACTGCATTTTGGAAACCACTTGGTGCCTTATTGGGACCGTTTTTCGCATATTTCTTCGCAATGCTGCTCATGAGTACAATCAGCAGGATGCTGGCCAACAGCATTTGCACCACGTTTTTGGTCATACTGAAATCGTATACCTGAACGCTGGCATTGGGTTTGCCCTCGGCATCCACGGCAATGATTTGCTGGTTTTTCAAACCGCTTACATCTACGCCTTCGGCCTTCATTTGCTGAATGTAGTGGTCATTTACCAGGAAGAAGCCATCGTGGGCTTCGTGACCATGGTGGAAGTTGCCACTGCTGAACATATGCCACTTGCCTTCGCTGTACAGAATAACAGGCAGCGGAATGGAAATGGCTTTGCCGCCAATATCCATGAAATGGAAGTCGTGAGCATCGGTTACGTGCTCAATGATGATCTTACCGGGATCCAGTTTTTCCTCGTGGGTGGCACCCGCTTCGTGCTGTGCCGGCTCGTGGCCTTCTTCAGCCATGGCTACGCCAAAAGAGAAAACGCTGAAAACCGCTACCAGTAAAGATTTCATGAACTTGCTACCCATACCTGTGCTCAAATTTGGCCGCAAATGTACGGGGTGCCGTGCATACTATGAAGGAGAACAGGAAAGAAAATTGAAATCTATTCCGGAATGGGCTATTGGGAAACATTTTCCTCCTCAAACTGCATGCGGTGCAGGCGGGAGTACAGGCCTCCTTTGGCCAGCAGTGCGTCGTGGCTGCCCATTTCTTTGAGTTCGCCCCGCTCCATCACCATAATGATATTGGCCTTGCGGATGGTGCTCAGGCGGTGAGCAATTACAATGGAGGTACGACCCTGAATCATTTTGTCAATGGCCTGCTGTATGAGCTGTTCGCTTTCGCTGTCGATATTGCTGGTGGCTTCGTCGAGTATAAGGATGGCGGGGTTGTAAAGCAGGCAGCGGGCAAAGCTCAGCAACTGGCGCTGGCCGGCACTCATGGTGGCGCCACGCTCCAGCACATTAAAATCGTACCCGCCGGGCAATTGTTGTATAAATGCATCGATGCCAATCAGGCGGCACACTTCCTCCACTTTGTTGCGGGGTATATCAGGGTTGCGCAACGTGAGGTTGTCGTGTACAGAACCGGCAAACAAAAACACATCTTGCAGCACCACACCAATCTGGCTGCGCAGGGCATCGGGGTGATAATCGCGGATATCATGTCCATCAATGGTAATGCGGCCATGTTCCACTTCGTACAAGCGGTTGAGCAGCGAAATGATAGTGGTTTTGCCGCTACCTGTGCTGCCCACAATGGCCACGGTTTGGCCGGGGGCAATGCGGAAGTCCACATTTTTCAGCACCCAGTTTTCGGCTTCGTACGCAAAATTCACTTTTTCAAAAGCGATGCTGCCTTCCACTTTGGCGGGCTGCAGGGCCTGGGCAGTTGGCTCGGGCAGCTGGTCGTTGTTGTCGAGCACTTTAAATACCCGTTCGCTGGCCACCATGCCCATTTGTATCACGTTGAACTTATCGGCAATCACCCGCAGCGGCCGGAATATCTGGTTCATGAACAAGATGAAGGCTACCAGCTTACCCGCTTCTATTCTTTGGTCGGCCACCCACCATACCAGCAGGCCCAGGCTTACAGCCAGCACCACTTCTACCACCGGAAAAAAGACCGAGTAAGCAAAAATGGCGTTGATATTGGCGTTGCGATGTTCCTTATTAATCTTTCTGAATTTGCCCATTTCGCGGTCTTCGGCCGCAAAAGCCTGCACCAGTTGCATGCCATTGATATGCTCCTGCACAAAGGCATTGAGGCTGGCCACGGCATTCCGCACTTTGATAAAGCTCTTGTTGACACTGTTTTTAAAACGCCAGGTAGCCAGCAGCAAAATGGGAAAAGGAATCAAGCCAATGAGCGTTAGCTGCCAGTCCATCCAAAACATGGTGGCAAGGGTAAACACGATGGTGAGAAAATCGGCGATGATGGGAATGAGGCCGTCGGCAAAAATTTCGTTGATGCTTTCAATATCGTTGATGGTGCGGGTGGTAAGCGTTCCAATCGGTGTTTTATCGAACTGACGCAGGTTGAGGCGCAGCACATTGTTGTACACCGTTACCCGCAGGTCTTTTACCACATGCTGGCCCAGCCATGCCGTGCTAAACGTAAACACAAACCGAATCACGGTTTCTATCAGCAACATCACAATTTGCAGGATGGAAATAAGCACCACAAAACGCAGCATGTCGCCATGGCTGATGGCATCAAACCAATCGTTGAGCCAGGTTGGAATATTGCCTGTTTGGCCTTTCAGTCCTTTGTCTACCGTGTATTGAATGAACAAGCCCCGCACCGGCGACAGCACCGCCAGCACCAGTGCCAGCACCAGCGACAGGTAAAAGCGGCGGCGGTAGGGCTGCACAAAACGCATCACCCTGCCAAACAGGGCCATGTCAAATGAGCGGGAAGTAGACTTGTTGCCAGACATATACAATTGCAGCCGGTACGCAGCCATCTTTTGATGCCAAAGCAGCTGCGCCTTGCGGCTGCGAAACTAAGGCAAGCCTGTTGGCCGCCGCAACCGCTGTTTTATTTTAACGTAATGCCTTCGAAGGGATCGGCTTCGCGGTTGGCTATTTTGTATGCTTTAATAAACAGGGCACCGAGGTTTTGGTGCGGAAAAATGTAATCGTCATAGCCTTCTTTCTTTTCGGCACTAATGCGGCCGGCTACTTCATTCATCATCGATGGCCATTTTACATCCTGCCCCATTTTCAGTTTGTCTACCAGATAGGTAAACAGTGCTACGTTGATTTCGCCATAGCCCACCTGCTTGCTCGAAATGATGGAAGCATCAGGTGAAATGCGCAACACATCGGCGAGGTTGTGATAGGCACCACAGCTACCCAACACCACTACCCTGCTCGGCAGCATTTTTTTTATTGTATATGGTAGGTAATAGCTATGCCCACGATGCACTGTAATGGATGGAGAAAAACCATTGCTGGTCATGTACTCAATAAGTTTGCGTTGTGCATTTTCATCTTCATCGTTTTCTTCATCCAAAGCACGGTTGGCAAACAATACAAAGGGAACCGGTGAGCCAATGCTGGTAAACTGTACCCATTCAGGCGTAGCTTTCATGGCCCACTTGGTTCTGTCGGCATAAATACGCAGTAAGTGATTGAACGTACCCTTGCCACCAGCATCGCCATAAAAATACATTTGCAACACTATGCGGCCGAGGCTATCCCGCAGCTGCCGGTTGCTGATGTCGTACACAGGCGGAATACCCAATGAGTCAGAAATATTTACCCTGGCCAAAGTGCTGTCCATTTCACTGTCACTACTTTCCATAATTACTTTTTCCAGCCGGTACACAACACGACCCTTGCGGTTGTTCATGAGGTCTGCCATGGCCAGGTTTTCCTTCACCTTATTCAGCATTAATGCACGGATAGCAGGCTGTGTAATGCTGGCATAGGCATTGGCCACATCTACCGCATCTTCAATGTCATCTTTACTGCTGCCTTTTTCCAGATTGCTTACAAAAGCCGACATCAATGCATGAGCGTTAGCTGCACTCATTTTGGCCAGAAAATCATTCAGCGTATTGTAATTGGCCGCCATGGTCAGGAACTTCTTGTACTTGTCGTGGTTCACTATTTGCAGCAGTGTATCGGCACTTTTACCAGGCGTTAACTCCAGCAGGCGGTTGTACACGTACGTGTAGCTACTGGTATAAATTTCTGCTTCGTTGAGCACAATCAAATAGTAGAGCTCGGGTACGGTTAGCCCTTGAATTTTTTTGAAACGAACAGGTGCCGGCAAGTCGTGCAAACCATTGATGGTATTCACATATACTTCCAGCGATTTGCGGTGCAGCATGTCTTGCAAGCCGCGGATAACAACAGGTGTATCGCCCTGGCGCATACGGCCTGCATAGTTTACCTGCGTTTTTACCAGCAACCGGTAGTAAGCAGCAGAATCGGCAATGGCTGTTTCAATTTCTTTCTTTGTGATGTTGCCTTTGCTCAAATCATCGAGAAAAGGAAAATACAATTGGCCTGAACGATCGCCTGCCAGTTGCACAATCATTTTTACCAACGGATCAACATGGCGGGCAATGATAATGCCCAAGGGCGTACTGCTGGCCTGTGCATAGTTAATCAACTCTTCGGGGCGGCGGCGGGCCGCTACCGAAATCAAACTATCAGTAAAAGAATAGTTGGGATTTTCGGCCAGTCTTTTCAGCGTTTGCTCCGGGTTTTGGGCTATGAGTTTTAAGAAAATAAATTCTTGTATCTGGCGAATGCCGGCGCTGTTGCGAAACGCAAAATTGTTGGGGATGATTTTGGCCACATCGTAGGGCAATGGCTTCAGCAAAGGCAACACATCTTTGCCGGCTTCCATCCGAAGCAAGCCATCTTCAAATGCATTGAGCAAGGGAGCAAAGCTGCTCCAGTCCGTTGATTTTTTTCTGATTTCAACTGCGTAGGCATACAGCAGTTCAGTCATGCTGCGCAGGTACGTCAGTTTCTTGTTGTGGTCGTAAGTTTTGCTCAGCTCTACCCGGCGCTGCCAGTCGTCAATCCGGGTTTGCACCAGGTATTGCAGCTGTTCATTCATTTCATGACTGGGGTAAACCGTCATGAGACTATCGACACGGCCATCAATGGCCAGCATGTCTTTTGCGCCTGATCGAGGCGGGAGTGAAACAAGGCCCGGTTGAGGTCGGGACTGAACTGCTCGGTGAGTTGTGCATGGGCACTACCCATCGTCATCATGCCCATACACAGGGCCATCCAAATCAATTTTACGTACTGCATGCGGGGTAAAGTTAACAGCTTCAATTGGGTTTGCCGGAGGCTGTGCAGCAGGCTTGCAAAATTTTGGCAGCATCGTTAACAATTTGGTAAACACCGATTTACCTTCCCGCTACAGTCACAGCAGTTATTTTTGCGTAAACATATTGTTAATGGACACCAAGGGTACCATCCTCATTGCCGACGACGAAGCAGACATTTTGGAGATCATCGGCTACAACCTGAGCCGCGAAGGTTACAAGGTACTCGAAGCAAAAGACGGCAATCAGGCCCTCGACCTGGCCCGCCAGCATCACCCCGACCTCATTATTCTCGATATCATGATGCCCTACAAATCGGGCATCGAAGTGTGCAACATTCTCCGTACACAACAAGAGTTTAAAGAAACACTCATCGTAATGCTCACCGCCCTCAGCGATGAAGGCTCTCACATCAAAGGCCTCGACAGCGGTGCCGACGATTACCTGAGCAAACCCATCAGTCCCAAGGTATTGCTGAGCCGGGTGAATGCTTTGTTTCGCCGCATTCAAAAAGACAGCGGCCAAAAAGTGCTCAGCATGGGCGACATGACCATTGACCCCGTTCGCTTTGTGGTGACCCGCAGCGGAAAAGACATTGTGCTGGCCAAAAAAGAATTTGAACTGCTGTACCTGCTGGCCGCCAAGCCGGGCCGGGTGTTTTTGCGCAACGAAATATTGAGCAATGTGTGGGGCACCGATGTGATTGTGGGTGACCGCACCATTGATGTACACATTCGCAAGATTCGCCAGAAGCTGGATGTAGATTGTATCACCACGGTAAAAGGTGTGGGCTACAAGTTCGATCCGCAGTAAAAGCTGGTATCCACGTACATTTATGCACTTGATCAAATGCCCGTGGGCAGCTATACACCATGCTCAATACCAAAAATTTTTCGCCTAAACAGCTGTCGCTTTTTACCGCCATTATACTGGGTATCCCGGTACTGGTAGGTGCATGGCTGCTGCGGCCGGAGTGGGAAGTCGTAGCCATTAGTTTTGTGGTATTTGTAGCCGGTAGCTACGCGTTGATTTTAGCGGTGCTGCAGCAATTCATTTACCGCAAAATCAAACTCATTTACAAGTTCATTTACAAAACCAAGGCCAGCAAAAAAGAAGAGACTTACTACAAATACATTTTGCCCCAAAAAGGGATTGATGAAGTACGAGCCGATGTGGAGCAATGGGCCCGCCAGCAAGAAGGACAAATTGAAACGCTTCGCTCCAACGAAAAATACCGCAAGGAGTTTTTGCAGAACCTGTCGCATGAATTGAAGACGCCCATTTTTGCCATACAAGGCTACCTCGACACCTTGTTGGATGGCGCTGCCGACAATCCGGAAATACTGCAACGCTTTTTGAAAAAAGCCGGCCGCAATGTGGAGCGGCTGGTAAACCTTACCAACGACCTTGATGAAATATCGAAACTGGAAAGTGGTGTGATTCCCCTGCACAAAGAAAACTTTGTGATACAAGACATGATAAAAGAAGTGTACGAAATGCTGCATGTAAAAGCCAGTGCCAAAAACATTCGCTGCAGCATGAAGAAAGGCACCGAACTACCCATGATTGTATTTGCCGATAAAGAAAAAATAAGACAAGTACTCATCAACCTGGTAGATAACGCTATTAAATACGGGCACGAAAATGGTACGGTAGTAGCCAGCACTTATGTAACAGATGGTAAGCGGGTACTCATAGAAATTAGCGACGATGGTGCTGGCATTGCCGAAGAACATCTCGGCCGCATTTTCGAACGCTTTTACCGCACCGATATGGCCCGCAGCCGCAAAGTGGGCGGCAGTGGTTTGGGCCTCGCTATTTGCAAACACGTGGTAGAAGCCCATGGCCAAACCATACATGTACGCAGCAAGCCCGATGTAGGCACCACCATTGGTTTTACCCTCGAAGGCCGCAAAGAAGGCTAATTACAAATAAAGTCTATTACAACAGGCTGTGTTTACCACGCATGTCTGGAAAAGGGCGGATTCCATTTGCGCAGCAACAGGTACACTGCGGCAGCACTCAACACGCCCAGCACAGAACCGGCCAGCACATCTTGCAAAAAATGCTGCCCCAGATACACCCTGCTGTAGCCAATACCCACAGCGGCTATAAATGCCAGCCACCAGCGCTTTTGCCACCAGGGCATGAGTAGCACCAGCGATGTAGCCAACGCAAAAGCGGTAGCCGTATGGCCCGAAGGAAAACTTTTGAAATTGCTCAACAGCTTCACCCCTTCTACTGCATCAATCTGCTGGCCGTTGTTTTCAAAAAACACATACGGACGGGGCGCTTCTACCGAATGTTTGACAAGCTGTGCCAGAATACCCGATACTGCAAATGCAGCAAACAGCACAATGGCTCTCGACCATTTTTTTTGCAACAACCATAACACACATATTGCCACTGCCATCAGGCCATCGCCTACATGGGTGAGGTAGGTAAACAAAAAATCAAATACAGGTGAGCCCACACGGCGCATCCATAAGAAGCCTTCGCCCTTGCTGTAATTTACCATTACCAACAAGCCGGCAGCCCAAAACAACAACACCGCTACAAAAAACCAGCGGGTGGCCGGCGTAGCAATATTTCCAAAACGCTGATTGGTTTGCATAGATGGCAAAGGTCTACCCCTTGAGGCAACTGCCCAAAAAAAACCGCCAGCGGTGGACACCGAGGCGGGTTCGAGAAAATCTACTCTACGTATTGCTGTGAAGAATGCAAATGAATAGGAAATGAAATAACGATGCCTGTATTAAGCCAATGTAAAGACAAGGCTAAGAAATCGTAAACAGGAACCGGCTATTTAGCCAATGTTTTCAACGCGATAAGCCGCTGCTGCAACACCGCTTGAAACGGGAAGTAATAATAGCGGCCCGTATTGATAAAATATAAATGTGTGCAGGCTGCAGATTGAGTAGTAAAATAAATGGTTTGCGCCACTTTGCCTTTGCTGTACACAAACATTTTGCCTTCGCTTCTGCAATCCCGCAGGCTGTCTTCTGTAAAGGGCTGCGCCATATTTTCTTTCAGCAATGTCAGCACCGTATCCGTTGTGGTTTGATAGCTGGTATAAAACCGGGTGTATTGTTCTTTATCATCGGTAAACGGATGCTTGTAAAACAAGATGGAAATACTATCCGCGGCTGCCAAATCGGGCTCCAGCCCGAGGCCTGTTGTAATGAGTACGGTGGAGTCCTTTGCGGTTGTAGCAGTATTAGTTCGCTGGTTGCTTTGGCAGGCAACCAACAAGCAAGCAACCATCAACAACAAAGTATAATCAAACATCTTCTTCATATGTATAAAATTTGAAACAGGCTACAAAGCAAACTGCTTTCGTCTTTCGGCGAAAGCAGTTTGCAAAAAAGTCAGGAGCGGGATGGATTAATATACATTGGTTTGTGGTGTGAAGCTTGCCCAACCACTCATCCAGTTGTCAGCGCCAAAGGCACCACGGAAAGTTGTAGTTGTCCAGAAAGATACACCAGTCCAACCAGTACCAGTGAAAGCAGCTCCGCTTAGCGCAGGGCTACCAGCTTTAGGCAGGAAGTTAGGCGCATTCAATTTGAAAGGATCTGTGAGACTTATGTCAGCTGATGATGAATAAGTAATACATCCTTCAGACTCAGCCTTAGTTTTCATAGCTGCTGCATCTATAATAGAAGGATTCACAGCTGGCACACCACCTGAAGATGGAACTCTATAAGGGTTCGTCACAGCATGTACTAGATTGTTTGCAAAAGCACTTTTCCCAGTCTTATAGAAACTACCAGTAGAGTCTGACTCAAGCGACAAACCTGCATCCATATAACCCATCAACACAGAGTTGCGTACATCAAACTGTGTAGCACGCCGCCAACGCATGTTGAAGTTATGATTGGCCAATGTGCCAGGAGCGTCGTTAGGACCAACCCAGGTAAAGTTGCTGATAGAAGGCTTTGTGTATGGAGTGGCATTGCTACCTGTAGCATCGTTGTCGCACTCTACGCCATTGCCCGCATCGCCGGCATCTACAAACAAAGGATCACGCAGGGCTACACCAAATTGCAGGCGGCCATTGTAACCAAAGTCGAAATCATAATCGTCATCAGCTGTTGCAAAAGCAATAAGGTATTTGGCATTTACAGTACCACCGAAAAATTCGTAGGCATCATCGTTGCCATAAGAAACCTGCACATAATTGATAGAAGTACCGCTACCTACACCACCAAGTGTAAGACCATTGATTTCTGAGTTGGGGTCAGCAGCAATACCAGCGTACTCAATGCGAACATAGCACAAAGAACCACTATTGTCGGTAGCTACACTGCCGCCATATTCTGCGTTGATACCACCTTCGATGATGGGTGTAGTAGTACGGTTGGTGGGAGCATTACCCAAGATAACGATACCACCCCAGTCGCCGGGCTTACGGCTGCCGGCAGGTTTGCCAGAAGTAAACACGATAGGCTCAGTAGCAGTACCGCATGCAAAGATTTTTGAGTTGCGTTCAATGATCAACGCACCTTTTTGTACGGTGTCACTTTTAATCACAGAACCGGGTGCAAACTTGATAGACGCACGGCCGTTTACATACACATAACCTTTGAGTGTGTAAATGCCCTTAGGCAGTTCTACATTTTCACCGTCGTTAATAACGCCAGTGATGACTTTGGTGGCTAAAATTTCGGCCTGCTTGGTGGCGTATACACCATTGCCATTGCCGCTGTCAACTGAAGAGTTATCGATGTCTACCTTGATGCATGACGTAAATGCTACTGTGAGTGCAGACAGAATGATGCCAAACTTTTTCATTGTATTTGGTTGAAAGTTTTGTACTTGAGTTGAAGTTGTATGCAGTGAATTATTTGATATTGATATCGTAAGTAAAGCCTATTGAGAAGGTAGTGCCCGGACGATAGCGGGTGAAAATGCGGTCCACATTTTCATCATACGCAGTCTTCTCTTTGGTAATGGGTTTTTCATACAGCAGCACATACTGGTTGAGCAAATCGCTGATAGTAAGGCGAACTTCACCACGCTTCTTCATGATCTTTTTGAAATCTGAAAGTCGAGCAGGTTACGTGGCTTTTCATACACATCGCCATAGTTGTCGTTGCCCACAAAACGAAGGCGCTGACCAATCACGTTGTACAACAAGGAGAGGTTCAAACCATTATCGCCATCGTATTGAAAACCGGCATTGATGAGGTATGGACTCTGGCCCTGCAACGGACGATTGAATGCACCGGTTTTTACACCACTCGCATCTTGAATTTGCAAAGTCACTTCGCTAAACAAGAGTGAAGCATTACCATTGAAATACAACTTTTCCATCCAGCCACCTTCTTTACCAAGGAAGCCTAACGACTTGCGGAACTCAAACTCGGCACCATACAAAATGGCACTCTCGGCATTTTGATACTGGTACTGACGACGGGTAGGTGCACTGGCACTGTTGAGGCGCAGTTCGATTGGCGCATCAAAAGATTTGAGGAACGCACCAACTGAAATCATTTCACCATTCTTAGGATACCATTCGTAACGCACATCTGTATTGATGATAGAAGAACGCTTCAACTCAGGATTACCAACGGTAGAAGCAATTTCTTCGAAATCGAAGAAGGCAAAAGGTGCCACTTCTCTAAACTCAGGACGGGCAACAGTACGACTCGCTGCTACACGCAGATTGGTTTTGCGGTTGGGTGTAAAAGTGATATTGGCAGATGGCAGGAAGTCGAACTTTTCAGTTTGTACTTCTACACTTTTAGTAGCGTTGGTTTCTACCACTTGCTCAAAGTATTCGCCACGGGCACCCCATACCAGGCGCAGCTTTTCACCAATCTTGTTGTCGAACATCACATAGGCATTGCTGAGTGCAGAAGCGCCGAAATATTTATCATTCACGTTCTGCAGATCTGTGATGTACATGAAACCGTTGGGGCCGAAATTATTGCTGTTGAATACGTTGTTGTATTGCTCAAAATAAAGGCTGGCGTTCGAAGGATCGTTTACACCCAAAATGGTTGCCTGAAACTGACGGATACGGGCAAAAGAACCACCACCTACAGAAACAACTTGCTTCACAGCATTCAGGTTAAAGGGCATTTCCAGTTTTACCTGATAACCGGCACTCTGATCTTTCAAATCGCTCCAAAAACGGTTGGTATTGTTACCACGGTTGTTGAGGCTATATGGCTGATTGCTACCTGCCGGCTTGGCGTAGGTTTGCACCCGCAAATCGGGCTGGTCTTTTTTATTGAAAGCGTAGTTGATATTGCCCGAAAACTTAAACTTGTTTTTGAACTGATGCGTCAGTTCAATCTGGCTGCTGTACAGGCTGCGCTGGTTTACCACAGAAGAACGCATTTGCACATCCTGCAGGTTATCGATGTTTACACCATTGCGACGATAGTAGTTGTCTTCAAACAATTGGTTGAACAAATTCTTGAAAGCAATTTTTGTTTTGCCCTTGCTGTAAGCGAGGTTGGCCAAACCACCCCAGGTAGTGCTGTACTTGTTTTGTGCATCTACATAATCGAGCAGTGTAGAGCCATCGAAATCAAAAATCTGACGATCAACCGTAGGATACAACAGCTTAGACTGACGATATGTGAGGCCTACTACAGAACCAAATGCCGCACCGTTTTTGCTACGGGTAGCATTGGCCCAGGTAAGGTTGTATTGCTGAATGGGTCCCGCTTTTGAAGTCACTTCATCATACACATTATCGTTGAACTGCTGACTGATGGCATAGCGGTCGGCCACAGGCAAACGGTTGTAGGCAAGGTATTTAGTGGGATAGCTGGCAGGCAGGCTGCGCTGACCGTCATCAAAACCCAACCAGTCGGTAGCGCTACGACGGTTGCTCACAAATTCCTTTCCGATAGATTGCGTATTGAAGCCGAGGCTTACACCTACATTCAACAAATTTTTCACCGGAATATCCTTGGTAGCTACCTGCACCAAACCACCGGCAAACTCACCAGTAAGTTCGGGTGTAGCGGTTTTGTTGATGATAATATTATCAATGAGCTGTGAAGGAATGACATCAAATGAAAACGCTTTTTTATCGGGCTCAGAGCTCGGCAATGTAGCCCCGTTAATCATGGCTGCATTGTAGCGGTCGCTCAGGCCACGCACCACTACAAACTTGTTGTCTTGAATAGAAGCGCCACTCACCCGACGCAGTACTTCGCCGGTGTTTTTATCGGGCGTACGCTTAATAAAATCTGCCGCCAAACCACTGGTCATAGCGGTGTTGTTTTTTTGGAAAGTAAGCAAGGTATTGGTGCTCTCCTGCCGACGGCTGCTGGTAACTACTACTTCGCCCAGTTCGCTTTTCTTTTCTTCCAGCAAAATGTCCAGTGTATTATCGAGATTGGCTTTTACGTCTACTTCGGTTACTTCTTTTGTTTGATAACCTACTGCAGAAACCGTAATGGTATAGCGGCCTTCGGCCAGTTGCAGTACATATTCGCCATCGGCATTGGCAGGTACACTGCGCTGCCCTTTGGCCGAAACTGTAGCACCTGCTACAGGCTGATTGCGTTGATTCAGGATTTTACCACTCAGCTTCACTACTACCCTGAGCCGCGGCCGGATTGTAGCATAATATGATGAGGATAGAGATAATCGACAACTTAAATAGGTTCTTCACACCAATTGTTTTTAGTCGGTGCAAAAGAACCACTGCACTATTACGGCCATGTTACCCCAGTATTAAGGAATTGTAAACAAGGATTTCGGATAGCTGATTTCGGATTTCGGATTTGTACCACAGTATTTGCTGGCCTTTAAAATATCTCATGCCCTTCGTCACAGTTCTTCGCCATGTTTCGTGCCTTCTCATCAGTCGCAGGCCTCCTGTCTGTGACTTCATGTTATTAATGATGGTTCGTGAAGGCACAAACCATGGCGGTGATGAATGTTACTGCCAACGGAATGAAATGATTGTTGCTTTGGGCAAAACAATGGTTATGGCTACAGAAATCATCGTACGGGAGCTGTGCCCCACCAGTACCCGCCAATGGCTCAAGGCCGGCGCAATACTGGTAGATATTCGGGAGGAAGCCGCTGCACAAGCGGTACAAATTGCAGAAGGCGAAGTCATCTACATGCCCATTCACGAATTGATGGACCGCTACACCGAACTGCCCAACAATAAAGATTTGATTATTGTATGTGAGAAGGGATTGGTAAGCATTGATGCCGCCGCCTTTTTACAAAACAATGGTTACGACCGGGTGTACCATATGCGGCGTGGCTTTCGGCATTGGGTAGCCAAGGGCTATCCGGTAACAGGCGATACCAGTGGCTACGAAGTAAGCCAGCACGGCTGTTGTGGCAAGCATGCACATCCGCATTAGCAATAGCAAAAAATGGGAGCACAACCAGCCAGATTGCACTCCCGCTTGCAAGGCGATATGATGCAATACCTTATTTCAGTTTCGTAGCCGTTTCGCCTTCTATTTCTGCCAGGGTAGACGTTTTACTCAGCTGCACATTGGTTTGGCTGCGGGCCTTCATCCATCGGCCAAGCGCCACATTGTATTCGCCACCCAATACATAAAAGAAACCACGGTCGGCAGTGGTGTACACCATGTTTAGTGTGTTGCTGCCACTGCGGTAAAAGGGTTGATCCACCAGCGTCACCGGATTGCGGGTATCATACCAGTCGGTATTGGTAATGCGATAGCCCATGGGTGTAGGTGTAGTCGTGTATAAACTGCCGCCAGTCGCTACAAAAATCACATCCACAGGCACAGATGCTTCTGTAATGTTGGTGCCTTCAAACAGCGCAAATCCGGAAGCGTTACCACTGTTGGCAAACAAGCCACTGGTTTTGGTACCAAAGCCATCCCCATTGCTGGTAGTATAGTTGTAGGCCTTTACCCAATTGGCTGTACTGATATCGGTAGAGCCGGATCCATTGATGAGCTTACCCGTACCTCCTACATAAAAGAAAGTCCCTTTTTAGCCGTGCCACTGCTGATGTTCATTTTGTAAGTACGCATGCCGCCGGTAGCCCAACCATTGGCAGGAAAACCGGTGGGCGTACTGGCATTGGCATTGTTGGTTACTACAACAGAAAATGGCGTGGCGGCAAAGTCAATGTCTTTGGTAGCCATAAACTGCATGTACTCATAATTACCATCACTACCAGCCACATCACTAATAAAACCTGTAATAATTGCCGGCGCAACGCTAATGGTAGAAGACAATGTAACAATGTCTTCTTTGGTACGCAGGTGCAGTCGTGGCTGTAATTCTTTTTCGTTGATGGCAGTGAGAAATACCACCCCGTAAAAATTAGCCAGAAAGGGAGGCGCCTCATTGGCAAAGCTGGCGGCACTGGCCGTGAACATGTTCATTTCGCCAAAACCATCATTCACCAGTTTGTTGCCCGCCAAAACATCGCCAGTTACAGGTGCAGGGTTAAAACCGGCTTTCACCAATACCACCAACGTGCTTTCGTATTTCTGCGGATTGGTAGTAATGGCACTGCTGGTTACCCGGTTTACAGGTATTGCATTGCCAGCAGATACTTTGGTAATGGCAGCTGTTTTTACACCCGTGATTTGCAAAATACCATCCACTCTTTTGAGTGTGCCACCATCCACATTTACAATCAGCGAATCGCCGGGCAGATAGTTCGCTGCATCATTGCCAATGTTGATGGCAATGCCCCGCAATTCATTGAGGCGGCGCTTGTCTTGCAATACCAGCAAACCCTGCGGCATATTGCCAGCACTGTGGTCACTAACTACCACACCCGTAATGCTGGTAGAACCAAACAGCGTATTACTATTCAAAGGAACATCGTTGCCCTTGTACAAATCTTTTACATCAAAAATGGCGATGTACGGACTAATCTTTCCGCCAGGATAGTTGCCATCTTTTTCGCAGCCCACAATGGATACCGCCAGTAGTGCAGCAGTGAGAATATGGATCAGTTGTTTCATGATTTCAGTTTTTGTAGCACTCATACAAGCACGTTACAAAGAAGAATGTTGCTTAAGGTTTTTGCCACCACACTTGTGTGGCTATATCATCGGCACCTTGTGCAGCAATAGCCAGTTTATAATTGGTAGGATTGGCGCTTTGCACATACACCGGATAGTTCATACGGGCAGGCATGATGCCATTGTTTTTAAGACCATTGCCTTTGGGCAATTTCGGATGACCGGTACGGCGGTATTCAAACCACTGCTGCATATCGGCCAAAAACAACGCATAGTATTTCTGCAGGTGAATACGTTCCATTTTCTCTTCCACCGTCAGCGATTC
Source organism: Phnomibacter ginsenosidimutans (assembly GCF_009740285.1). Taxonomy (GTDB): domain Bacteria; phylum Bacteroidota; class Bacteroidia; order Chitinophagales; family Chitinophagaceae; genus Phnomibacter; species Phnomibacter ginsenosidimutans. The sequence continues at coordinate 655,652 of NZ_CP046566.1, read as the reverse complement.
CATCCACTCAATATCTGCTGCAGCCAAAAAGGTTTTGATATCATTCGGCAGGTTGGTTTGCGGATTGATAATGGTAGGCCACAAAGGCAACCAAAGTGTAATGCTGTTCAATGCGCCTTCGTTGTAGTGTGTTTCAGCACTGCTGCTAATCCAACCTTTCACTGCACATTCTGCCAATATGAATTTCAACTCTGCATAATTCATCATCATTCCTGCCATAGGCTCTGTTTGCAAAGACACTGCACTGGTATTGGAATAGAAGTAGCTGCGCTTCACCGGATTTTCGCCGGGTGCATAGCCACTGGGCACACCTACATAAGCACCCGAAGATGGTGCAATGCCCCAACGGTTGAAACCACCACTACCATAAGTAGGAATGTCGATGCGGGGATCGTTCCAGTTCACCAGGTTTTGCAAAAAGAATTCGGCCAAACCAGGCTGACGGAAATCTTGCTCCCTTACTGCGATGTAAGGAGATGTGTATGGTGCAATGCCAGTCCAACGCAAAATAGCCGACTCATCGTTGCTCGCAAATACAGGATAGCTACTGGCATTCGTTTCAACAATCTCTTTGATTTTAGATGCAACTTCTTGCTGTACTTCTGTTTTACCAGACACACGGAGCAACAAACGCAGGTACAGCGAGTTGCCAAATTTTCGCCAGCGGCTTACGTTGCCACCATACACAGGATCGCTGCTGGCAATGATGGCGGTGTTTTGCGCCAGCAAAGTATTGGCCAGTTCCAGTTGTTTGAAAATATCGAGGTAAATGTCTTGCTGTTTGTCAAACTTAGGTTCGTAGTTCAGCGAGTCTTTACCTTGATTCGATTGGCTGTATGGAATATCGCCGTAAGTATCTGTGAGAATAGAATACACCCACGATTGACAAATCAAGGCAATACCACGATACGATGCATTGTAGTTGACACCGCTATCGCTGCTGAGGCGATAGATATCTTTGAAATTGGTAAGCTCACTGTACAAACCATTGTACAGGTAGTCCGACCAGTTGTTGCGGAAGTCATAGCGAAACACCTGGCCTTCTGCATCACTCATGTTTACACTCACCTGCATCAACTCGTTGTTGAAGTTGCGGTTGCGAATCATGTTGTAGGTCATGGTGCCCACCAGTGCCGGTGCCAGCAGCTGCTGCGGCAATGCATCCGGAATATTATTGGGATCGGTATTGATGGCTTCAAAATCTTTGGTGCAAGAAGTAAACAACATGCTTACCAGTGCAAACGCCATCAACAATCTATATGCGTTACGTTTCATAATTGTCTGCTGTTTTAAAATCCGAGAACAATGTTTACGCCCATGGTTCGGGTAGAAGGAAACTGTGCTGTTTCAAAACCCCGAACGATATCGGTGCCGCCCAGTGTACCAAACTCCGGATCGAACATGGGCCATGGCGACCAGATAAACAGATCTCGACCGTACACGCCAATGTTGGCTCTTTGCAATCCCAGCTTCTTAATGAGCTTGGCAGGAAAAGTGAAATCGAGTCTTGCTTCTCTGAACTTGATAAAGTCGGTACTGAATGTGCTGCCTTCTGCATTGTCGATACCAAAATGCGACCGGTAGTATTCATCAACATTGGTAGCAATTGTGGTGTTGGGTACATACTTGCCATCAGCAGTCATTACTACACCATTGCCAATGATACCACTGTAGCGGCCGGGCAATGTGTTGGTGGTTTTACCTTGCTCTGCCAGTTTGTAATGCATCAGCGAATGCGCTACGCCACCCACCTGTGCATCAAACAAAAAGTTGAGACGGAATTGTTTATACTGAAACTCGTTGTTCCATCCAATCTTATACTTCGGAATAGTATTGCCGAGATACACCAGATTCTGCGACAATTGCGCATAACCAGTGGTAGCATCGTACACCACCTGACCGTCGGGAGAACGCACATAACCACGGCCCCAGAGGTCGCCCATGCTGCCGCCTACCTGTGCTACAATTTGACCACCTCCTACAGGGCCGGTTTGCAATACCACAGAGCTATCCAGCAATTCTTTGATTTCATTTTTGTTAGAAGAAAATACCACACTACTCGTCCAGTTCAATCCCTTTTTACTTTTCAACGGAGTGGCACTCACGGAGAGTTCTACACCGGTGTTGGCCACACGGCCCGCATTGATAAGTACTTGTGTAAAGCCCGATGAACGATCGAGAATGCGGCGCAGGTGTTGGTCTTTGGTGTTGCCTGCATACAAAGCCAGGTCTACACTCAAGCGGCTGTCAAACATTTTTACAACAGCACCCAATTCGTAAGAGGTAGTTCGTAACGGACGCAGATTGGGGTTGGCCAATAAGCCGGGGGCCTGCAAGCCACCGGCAAAAAAACTACCTGCCGATTCATAGTTGTAGGCAGTGAGGTAAGGCGAAGTACCGCCACTACCTACACTCGATGCAGAAAAACGCAGTTTGGCATAGGTAATCTTACGAGGCATACGCAGCAAGTTGCTCAGCACCACACTGGTATTTACACTGGGGTAAAAGAAACCTGCATTGGTAGTACGATTGGGAGTAGCCAACACACTGTTCCAGTCTTGGCGGCCAGTAATATCTACAAAGAAAATTTTGTTGTACGAAGCCGTGAAAATGCCGTAGAAGCTGTTGATGGCATATTTGCTGTTGTATGGCATACTCAGCAGCGGGCCGGCAGAGTTGGCAAAGGAATATACACCGGGATAAATGAGTGAGTCGGCACGGGTTTCATTTTTGATGTAGCGGTTGCGCAGCAAGCTACCACCACCCATAGCACTAATGTCGAAGCGGCCAAACTTGCGGGCATATTTCAGCAAGAAATCAGCACTGAATTCATTGGAAAAAATATCCTGAGTACGCAGGCTGCCCTTTTGCAATTTGGAGCCCGCATCGTAAGGACGCTTTTGTGCACGTTCTTCATAAGCCAGATCCATAGAAGTGCGTAACTGCAAACTGAGTGACTTAGAAAAATTGTACGTGGACTGTACATTGCCCGTTACATTGTGGCGATTGCTGCTGTTGAGAAACTCATACGCAATGGCATACGGGTTTTCAGGAAAGCTGCTGAAGGGAAACATGATGCGTTTTCCTTCTTGCCCAAGTACCCAATAGTTACGCAACCAATCGGGGTTGGCACTGGGCTGCCAAAAAATCCACCAGTACATAATGCTCTGGTTGCCATAGCCGGCACCGGGCAGGTTATCGCTCCACTTATTGGTGTAGTTGATTTTTGAACTGATTTGCAGCTTCTCATTCACTTTCGAATTCACCGACAGCGACACGGTATTTCTTTTGTAGCCGGTGTTCGGTGTAATCCAATCGTTGTGCACATTGGTAAATGAAAAACGAGCAGTTGTTTTATCGGTACCACCATCTACACTTACAGTGTTGGTAATGGTTTTACCGGTATTGAAATATTTCTTAACGCCATCTACATACGGCACCCATGGTGTACGTTCTGCACCCACTTTCTGCGTCACCGGATCGAACTGATAAAACTGCTGCCCGTTGAATCGTGGCCCATACGCAGAGCTGGTGCCACTGGTACTGGCACCATCGGCAGTAGTGCCGTATGAATAGTAAGCAGCACCCGCCAAACCCTGGCCGTATTCGTATTGCAAATCGGGCCAGCGGTTTACCTGCTCCATCGAAATATTGGAAGACACAGTTACACCGAGTCCTTTCTTTTTGCTGCTGCCCGATTTGGTAGTAATGATGACCGCACCATTGGCACCCCGCTGGCCATACAATGCTGCTGCACCGGGGCCTTTCAATACGGTTACAGATTCAATATCATCGGGGTTCAAATCGTTGAGGCTGCTGCCGTAGTCCACTGGCATGTTATCGCTACCAGTACCGTACACATTCTCACCAGCAATGGCTGTACGTCGGCCACTACCCTGGTTGATAACCACACCATCTACAACAATCAACGCTTCATTATCACCGGTCAAATTGTTCTCGCCACGCAAAATAATTTTGTTGGTAGCGGTAGGGCCAGAGCCGGAACGCACCATATTGAGGCCCGCTACTTTACCCGACAAGGCATCGGTCCAGTTGGCAGAACGGGCATCCGTGAGTTGCTCACCCTGCACCGTGGTGGCAGAATAACCCAGTGCCATTTCCTGACGGGTGATGCCCAATGCCGTTACCACAACTTCTCCCAAAGTATTGGCAGTTGGTTTCAACACAATTTTGAGTGAAGCCACATCTGCTTTGGCCGTGTGTGTATGTGGCTGATACCCCACAGAGCTAAAAATTACTTTAGCGCCTTTGGTTACCTGTACGGTAAACTTACCATCGGGTTGTGAGGCGCCAATGGCTTTGTTGCCAACTGCTATGGTTACACCTGCAAGCGGGGCCTGCACAGAGTCAGACACTTGTCCTGACAACGTAACTTTTTCTGCAGTCTGCGCCATGAGCAGCGCCGGACTAAGCAGCAATAACAACAATAAAACCATGTGGCACCAATGCTTCACATGTTGCATGACAAAAAATTTATGTAGTTGAAAAAGAAAAAGACAGTTAGATACACACAGCCCACGCTGATACATTTATGCTGTACACAATGCTGTTGCATTCGACGGCGAAAGTTGCACTGGCGTGTTACCGAATAGTTATGCCAATGTGAACCTTGTATTAATGAGATAATTCAAAAACAAGTCAGCTGCAATGCATGACCGTTACACAACAACTTTACCCCGCACTACATGGATAATACCAGTAATGCAGGGTAAAAAATGTGGTCTTATTTTCAGTTAGGCGGTAATGCTTTCTTCAAACAGCTTACCAAAACGATCGGTAGCTTTTACTACAATCGTTTGCCCCGATTGCACGGCAGCAGTAGCAAATAAATGATTGGTGAGCACTGGTTCTACCCACTTGTGTTTAGCAGGCAGTTTATTGCCGAGGTACAGTTCTTTCGCCAGCGGATCGAGGCCTACAAAAGGTTGCAGCGCCCCCATGGCTTTTCCATCGAGCCACCATTCAACCTTCCATGCGGGGTCGTAGTTCCATACGTTAGCTATTACAGCATTGGCCTGCTCGGGCACACTGCCCGCTTTGTACAACCGCAGCTGATGGTTGGCCGCCTTACCTACAGATTGATAATGCCAGGTCAGTTCATTGCCTTTTACCTTGTACACACCATAGCCCGGAGGACATCCATCACCACACACGGGGCCGGTCCACCAGGCACCACAAACGGTGCCATGGTTGTGCTCCATGATGTTGTCTTTCTCCCAGTTTTCATTGAAGTGAGTGTGCCCACTCATGATGTGCACTTTGTAAGGTTTGAGCATGGCATACAAAGCAGCCCGGTTGGCAACGATGCCTCCCAGCTCTTCTTCTTTTTTCTTTTGCCGCTCGGCCATACCTGTATCAGTGGGAATGTGCAAGCTCACCACTACGGTTGAACCTGCAGGCACCCGTTTCAAATCTTCTTCCAGCCAGGCCAGTTGTGCTTCGGTAATATAGCCGATGTATTTTTTAGCCATACCAATGAAGAAAACATCATCGAGTACCACGTAGTGAATGGCGCCACGATTGAATGAATAATAGGTAGGGCCAAACTGCTGTTTGAATGTTTGCTGCGACTGATCATCGGTGCGGGCAGTGAGGTCCATGTCGTGGTTGCCAATTACCTGAAAGAAAGGAATACCGGTTACTTCCACTGCTTTTTTATAATCGTCAAAGAGTTCAAATTTATCGAACACCAAATCGCCACAACCAATGCCAAACACAGGCAGGCTGCCCAATGCAGCCACGGCGGCTTTTGTATCCGGGGCACTTACCTGCACCAGTTGTTGCGCATCTTCTTTGTCCCAAATTTGGGTATCGCCCCATACAATAAAGGCATGTTCCTCATCGCCGCCGGCAATGGGTTCCAAAGCAAAATCAGCAGTTTGTACGCCTTCGTTTTTAATAGGCGCATAAAAACGGGCAATGCCTTTTTCATGCGGAATGTGATAGCCCGCCGGCAATATCACAAACACATGCGAAGCATTGGGATGCGCCTGCAATTGATAGCTGCCATCTTTAGCAGTATTCACTATTTGAAACCCATCACTCACACCCACATTGGCCAGACCTTTGCCTTTGCTGTGTACTTTTCCTTTCAGCATTCTATCAAAGCGAAAGCCATTGCTCAATGCGGGCAATGCAGGCAGGCTGCCTGCCGAAATCAAACCCAGTCCTTTCAAAAAATTTCTCCGTTGCATAATCATGTGGTCGTTGTAATCAAACGCTCTTGGTTGAATAAAATAAGAAGATGCATCCGTCCTTAAAAGACAGACAGCATGTCGCCATTAGACGTGCAAGATGCAGCCTTCCAGATGAAGGAATTATTACCGTTGTGTAAACAGATTGTAACGACCGCTTAGCGGATTATGCTACCGCATCATCTTCCAGTTCACCGGCTTCTACCTTGGCTACAAATTCAGAAGGCAGCATGCCGGTTACTTCTTTGAATGCTTTGTAAAAACTCGATTTGGATTGAAAGCCTGATTGATGAGCAATGGCTTCGATGGTATAGTTGGCCGTTTGCCCCGATTGCAGCAATTGCCGTGCATGTGCCACCCGGTATTGCATACGCAGGGTAGCAAATTTGGTGTGCATCACTTCATTAAAACAATAATACAAATGATGCAAAGGCACACCCAACGCTTTCGACAATTGGTAAATATCGAAGTCGGGTTGGATGTACGGTTTTTCCGTTTGCAGGTGCGCCTGGATTTTTGCCTCCAGTGCCTTGAATGGATTTTCTTCCTGCAAGGTGGCCGGCACTTTAGACACGGTCTTTGTTTTGACCGGCGCAACTGCTGCTACTGTGCCGGCAGGTACGGCAGGCGGTACAGGCAACTGCATGGCAGGCAGGCCATACAATACCTGCGGAAACAACAACATCCAGATGGCCAGCAACGAATACACCACCCCTGTAATGATGTAGAGCGTCGCAAAATGCCGAATGGTATCGGCCAGTCCTTTTTGCAAAAAATTGCCCGTCATGATGCCCATATTGATGGCAATGAGCAACATGGTAGCCAACAACAATACAAGCCAGCGCAGCGTAAGGGCCGACTGTGCCGTGGGCACATTGTGCCGCTGCCGGCGCTGCAACCAATACCGGCCCACCAACAACATACTTGCTACCACATATACACCCAGCGACAACAGCCGCAAGCTGAATGCCGTAGACATATTGAAGAAAAGATTGGCCTGAATGTCTGCCATCGCATCCATGTTGTGCAACACATTGTGCATGAGTTTTTCCTTCGCTGCAAAAGATTGCATACACCAGGGAATGATGCCAATAAAATGAATCAGCGCCGGCACAAAATGCAGCCAGTCCCAGCGCCTGAGCCGGTGGTTATCGGTAAGGGTACCCCGTACATAAAAAAACAACAGCGGCCCAATCAACAAATACAATGGTGCCGGATGATTATAAAATATTGCCAGCCAAAAAGCAGAGTCGCCATACACAATGAGGTAATGGGTAATGCCATACACAGAAAGAAAAATAAATGCCAGACTGAGGTATACCGTACTTGTTTGCCTTCGCCAGTTGAAGAACAACAATAGCAACGACAGCAAAATGGTGGTTAATGATATATATAACAACATAGGCAAAAAAGTATAGCTGTCAGTCTGTCAAAAATAGTTGCATCCACTTGCTCATTCACCATTGGTTTTCGCATCCAAAAAACCGTTGTAAAGGTCCGGCTTTTGGTTCGTATTCCACGAAATGAAACCACCGACGTATGAATGTCATGCTTTTCAGCTCCGCCTGTTTGTAAATTTGTACCAGTACGATGGCAAGCAATACAGCATGGGGTAAAACAACAACATACCGCTGCCATTCAGGCAATTATTCAACCACAGCAAACAAAGAATACCAACCCTCAGGTGCACATGCCTGTATTGATGTGTGCATGTAACTAAGAAGGCTTGGCACAACAGCATATGAAAGTTGTATTTGACAATACCGACCCCCCGGTAAAACCGCTGGTCATCATCCTCAACAATCCGGTGCATATAGGTGATGACATCCGGCTACAGGTAAACGGCAACTTTGTACTCCGGCTGTACAACGAGGTAGGAGAACTGGTATTGACGAAAGCCTGCCACCGCGGCATGGAACTCTGGCCCAATCACGGCTTGCCCAAAGGAAAATATGTGGTAGATGCCAACGGAGAACGGCAACGACTCCTGGTATTATAAACGCATTCCCAGATCCTACCCCTTAAACGAAAGGCTGCACCCATGAACAAGGTGGCAGCCTTTGTTTTGTTGTTGAAGATGGCTGTGGACGACATGATGCTGTCCTTTCCATTATACGCTACTTACTGCAAACGGCTTTGCAAGTTCAAAATACATTACCGCATAAGATGATAATACTAGCTACAACGCAAACAAGGCCGGACAATCGTCCGGCCTTGTAAGTGAAATAGACTGTGCAGAGATTACAGCGCTGCCTTGCGGGTTTGTACAGCGGCAATAAACACATCAATTTCCGCCAATTGTTTTTCGAGCTGGCCCAGCTCCATTTCTTTTCCAGCAGGGCCACACTGCCGTAATCGTCTTGCCGCTCGGTGAGCAAAAACTGGCGGTATTCCAGTTTCTTCTTTTTTACTTCGGCTTCTTCTTTGGCGGGACCTTCGGGCAGGCTGCCAATAATGCTGCCATAAGCGGCTATTTCGGCATTGATGGCAGAAAGCTCGGTGGCTATTTCCACACTGCTTTCGGCATAGTTGGCCTGCTGCCGCTGAATGCTGGTTTGCCGAAACTGTACATCGGCTTTTTCCTTGTTGGCAATGGCCAGTACCGCATCACATTCCTGTACGGTGGCCAGCTGAGCTACTGAATAGTTCATGGGGTGTGTTTTTTAAATGGTAAAACAATACCCCTAAACTATAGCTGCCCCAAAACGAAACGTATACGGTATTTACGCAACCAAATACCGTAGAAATACCCTGCCAAAACATTATGCCAAAGCTGCTTCTAACAGGATCACTTCACTACCCAACGCCTCCATATATGCTTTACAGCGAACAATAGCACCTGCCCCCTGGCGTTTGAGCCTGCGCTGCAGGGTGGCCTGCTGCAGCTCCAGCCAAAGCTGCTGGCGGGTGGTCAGGTTGGTGCCACGTTGCAGTTGCAGCGCTATCCACTGCTGTTGCAGGTACAGTTTGGCATACCTTTCTTCGAGCTGTCGCAACTTGCGCTGGGTGGCAAAATATTGGTGCTGCAGCTTGTGCAACCGTTTACGCAGCTGCCGGGCTTCTTCGGGCTGCAATGCAATGCTGGCGGGCATTTCAATACTATTGAGCTCTTCTTGTATAGCCAGCAAAGCTGTAAAATGCCGGGCAGGCAGACTGCGTTGCCCCTGCTTCGACATGTGCAAATGACTTTTGCTAATATTGAGGTAGCCCGATAACTGAAGCAGGCTCATGCCCATTTGGGAAGCCACCTGTTCTATCAATGTCATACAGTTAGTGTGTGGTGAATAAATACCCTATCCCAACAAGTTTGTGGAAGAAAAATTAGGACAAAACAAATCGTACTCCATTTTGTGGAAGAAAATTCTGTGGAAATATTTTTTGGTCAATTATTTTCTTCCACAAAATGCTTTTTGTCGGGGCGAATCGCATTCGCCCTGCTTCTTTTTCTTCTTGTTTTGTGGGGGGCGAATTGCATTCGCCCTATTTCTTTCTTTTTAGGGCGTATGCAATACGCCCCGACTGCAATTATCCCCAATGGCTTACCTTAACCCGCTGAAATGCAAACACACGTCCTTCATGCAGCTACAAATATTGAAACCCCGGCAGTCGCTCAACAAGGCCTTTCTGAAAGTAAAACCCAGCCGCTCGGCTATTGAGCAGTTCAAGGTTAACCTCATTACCCTGCTCGATAGTGCCAACGAAACGGAAAGCGAAGAGTTTCACAAGAACCTGCTGAGCCGTTTTTTGCATGATACTTACTACGCCCCGCAGCATTTCATCAATACCAAGGGGCGAAACGATCAGGTGATTCACAACGGAGCACAGGCCGGCAGCACGGTGGGCGTTATCATTGAGGCCAAAAAGCCCACCAACAAGGCCGAAATGCTGTCGGCACAAAAAATAAATACCAAGGCTTTTCAGGAGCTGGTACTTTACTACCTGCGGGAACGCATTACCCACCACAACCTCGAAATAAAACACCTGGTAGCCACCAACCTGTACGAGTGGTACATTTTTGATGCCACCCAGTTTGACCGACTGTTTGCCCAACACAAAACACTGGTGCAGCAGTTTACCGATTTTGAACAGGGCAGGCTTGCCGATACCCGTACCGATTTTTTTTACAAGCAGATAGCCGAACCTTTTATAGCGCAGCTACACACACAGATAGACTGCACTTACATTCAGCTACAAGACTATCAGAAAACCCTGCGCAACAGCAGCAAAGCCGACGACAATGCCCTGATAGCCCTTTATAAAATACTCTCCCCAGAGCACCTGCTGAAGCTACCCTTTGCCAACGATAGCAACAGCCTCGACAAACGGTTTTATGCCGAACTACTGCACATTATTGGCCTGACCGAAACCAAAGAAGGCAGTAAAAAACTGATAGGCCGACACGCACCCGGCCAGCGCCATAGCGGTACCCTGCTCGAAGATGCCATTATACAACTGGACAGCCTCGATAAACTAAACCAACTGCCCAAACCCGGCCTGTATGGCAACAGTACCGAAGAACGCCTCTTTGCAGTAGCTCTCGAACTCTGCATTACCTGGATCAACCGCATCTTGTTTTTAAAACTGCTCGAAGCGCAGCTTATCAGCTACCACAAAGGCGATACCCGCTATGCTTTTTTGCAGCACTCCCATATCCGCAGCTACGACGACCTCAACAGTTTGTTTTTTCAGGTGCTGGCCCGCCGACATGCCGACAGAAACGCCGATGTGCAAGCGGCCTTCGCCCAAGTGCCCTACCTCAATTCATCGCTGTTTGAACCTACCGATACCGAACAGGCCACCCTCTTTATCAGCAACCTGAAAGATGATAAAAGCATACCCCTGCACCCTCAAACCGTGCTAAAAGATGCACAGGCCAAAAAGCGCAGCGGACAGCTCAATACCCTGCAGTACCTGTTTGAATTTTTAAACGCCTACGACTTTAGCAGCGAGGGCTCCGAAGACATTCAGGAAGACAACAAAACCCTCATCAATGCATCTGTGCTGGGCCTCATTTTCGAAAAAATAAATGGTTACAAAGACGGTTCCTTTTTTACCCCCGGCTTTATTACCATGTACATGTGCCGCCAAACCATTCGAAAGGCCGTGCTGCAAAAGTTTAACGAGGTAAAACAATGGCAATGCCAATCGCTGGATGAACTATACAACCATATAGAAGACACGGCCGAAGCCAACCGCATTGTAAACAGCCTGAAAATATGCGACCCCGCCGTAGGCTCGGGTCACTTTTTGGTATCGGCACTCAACGAAATGATTGCCATTAAAAACGACCTGAAAATACTGCAAGACCGCCAAGGCAAACGCCTGAAAGAATACCAGATAGAAGTAGTAAACGATGAACTGATAGTAACCGACGACAATGGTGAGCTGTATGAGTACAACCCCAACAGCAAAGAAAGCCAGCGGGTACAGGAAGCCCTGTTTCACGAAAAGCAAACCATTATTGAAAACTGCCTGTTTGGGGTAGACATCAACGCCAACTCCGTAAAAATATGCCGGCTGCGCCTGTGGATAGAACTGCTAAAAAATGCCTATTACAAAAATGCCACTGAGCTGGAAACCCTGCCCAATATCGACATCAACATAAAATGCGGCAACAGCCTGGTGAGCCGCTTTGGGATAGATGCCGATTTAAAACTGGCACTGAGCAAAACCAAAATAAATATTTCCGATTACAAGAACGCTGTAATTCAATACAAACATGCAACCAACAAAGAGGAGAAAAGACACCTCCACCTATTGATTGAAAAAATTAAAAGTGATTTTATTTCTCACGTCAGCAGAGAAGGTAAATTGTACAATGAGCTTTCAAGGCTAAAGCAGGAATATTCTCTACATTATGAAGGAAAACTTTTCAATCAAAAGCTAACCAGATTACAGGAACATATAAAACAAAAAAAAGAAGGCAGAATAAAAAAGCTTCAAGAGCAAGTCGACAACACCAAAAACAATAGCATTTTTGAAAATGCATTTGAATGGCGTTTTGAATTTCCTGAAGTGCTCAACGATGATGGCGACTATGTAGGCTTTGATACAATTATTGCAAATCCACCTTATTTAAAAGTACAAGACCTTGAACATAAGTTAATCGACTGGTACAAACAAAACAAACGTCTTGCCAATAAGAGAATTGATATCTCTGTTCTATTCTTTGAGCTTGCACATAATATCTTAAAACCAAATGGGAATGTAAGTTTCATTTCTTCAAATCAATTCTTAGTGACTGAATATGGCAGAAACTTGAGAGAAACCTTATTAAAAGACTTTTCTCTTAACTCGATAGTAGACTTCGGCGATTTGCCAATATTTGAAGACGCCCTTACTTATGTAAGCATATTTAATGTCACAAAGACAAATTCTTCGAATTTCAGATACATAAAGATTCATAGTATCAGAAATTTTACAAATGAAATTTTATCTAAAGGGATTGAAATTGATATTTCAAAACTTTCAAGCGATAATTGGGTTTTATCTACAAATGAGAATAAAATTCTTCTTGAAAAATTAAATACTCATGCATCATTATCTTCAATCGGGAAATGCAGTTATGGAATTGTAAGTGGCGCAGACAATATTTTCATAGTAGATGAGAATGTAATTCGTAAAGAAAACTTAGAAAGAGAATTATTGCTTCCGTTAATTCGAGCAAACAATTGCAAGAGATACCATTATGCAAATTTTGATTTACATATTATCTATCCTTACAAATTAGAGAATGGATTTACAATTCTCTTGCCCGAAGAGGAGCTTCGAAACTACTACCCGAAAACATACCAATATCTTTTTTCAAAAAAGAAAGCACTCGAAGAAAGAAAGGATTCAAGAACAACATTTGCCGATTCAAACAAATGGTATTCCTTAACAAGATTTGGACAACTTGAAATATTTGGAAAAGAAAAAATCGTTTTTCCGGGTGAACAAAAAATAACGAAGTTTTCAATTGATAGAAACAAATCAGGTTATAGTGGAGCAAGAGTTTTCGCAATTACACTAACTGATCCAGAGGTTGACTTAAAATACCTTTTAGGAATACTTAATTCAAAACTTATCGCATTTATAATTAAATCTACATTCCCGATTAAAGCTGGCGGATATTTTTCTATGTCTTCAACTTTTGTTGACAAATTGCCTATAATGAAGCCTTCAATGAGTGTACAGGAGCAAATAGCTAATTTGATTTCAGAAATTCTTAAACAAGAAAGAAGCAGCAATGAACAAATGATTTTAGAAAAAGAGGTAGATAAACTAATATATCAGCTTTACGAATTAACCGAAGAAGAAATTCAAATAATTGAGAACGCATAAATGATAACAAGTCTGATTATACTGGGAATACTGAGTGTTTGTATTATAGGTCTGCTATATGTTGTCAAAAAACATTCAGATGATTCACAGCGACTACAATTTGCTGATGAATTCAGAAATAAGTTTATTGTTTTTGCAAACAGGTATTTTCAAACTTATGATAGATATACACGTACTGGAGAGTTTGATGTAGACTTGTACGTTTGGCTTACAATGAATGTGAGTAAAATTCAAAATCATGTAGGTTCTTTCGGATTTATGTCTTACAAACCTCCATATCAGAACTATATGATTAATCAATATGCAATAATCATAAACACAATTCCCAAGTTCAGAAATGGACAGGTAGAAAAATTTGATGCAGGAGCTGTTGACGATTGTTTACTTAAACACATTGGTAATTTAGAGGAGAATATCAAAAATTATTCACACCATATAAAAAATCCAATCATTTGGTTTCGGGAGGGCTTCAAAGTGGTTTTGAGTATCCCATTTTATGTTCTCGGCTGGTTTGGAATTATCAGTAACCGAAAATTAACCTCGATTAGAGAGAGTTTGATTTACAAAGTGATTTCAGGGCTCGTTGCCCTAATCACACTTATAAGTAGCATTGTGACTATAATAGTTGGCTATGATCAAACTTTAGCATTTATTCAAAAGTATTTAGGCAAATAGTTTTCTAATGATCCTGTCGCAGGCCTCCCGGCCTGTGACAGGATCGTCACTCAGCCTGACATACAACAGGCTGCAGCAGTTATAGCCACCGTAGTAACCGCTCTGCACTGGCCCGGAGGCCAGCGCAAGAGCAGCCGGCTTATTGCCTGGCTGCCCTTGTTGTGGAAATAAAAGTTGTGGAAATATTTTTTGGCCGTTTTTTTCTTCCACAAAAAAACTGCCCGTCGGAGCTAATGGTATTCGCCCCTTCATTCATCTTCTGTGGGGGCGAATTGAATTCGCCCCTTTTTCATTTTTTGGGCGTATCGCATACGCCCCGACTGCAATACGCCCCGACTATTTACTGCAGTTACGGCGGCTATCCTATCCACTTTGCACAGGCCCCAATGCCAGCGCCGGCAGCACAAAAAACAAAAGGCACTTCCCATCGGAAGTGCCTTTATGCTATTGGAGCAGCAGTTATTGATGTACAAATGTTGTTGTAAACCGGTACTTACCCGAGCCTGCCTGCACTTTCAGGTAGCCGTTTTCCTTGCCCAATACTTGCAGGTAGGCCAGGCTACTCAGCGGTTGGCCATTTTCCAACACGGTAGCATCGCCTTGTACCGGCACATAAATAACAGCGGTTGTATTGGCAGGTATATCGGCGGTGAGTGTCAGTTGCTGTTGTGCAATGTTCCAGCCGGCACTACACAGGCCATAGGGCGTTTGGTAGCTGGCCGAAGCCTGCGTAAAATCTTTGCCGATATGCGGTTGAATACGGATGTTTTTGTAACCCACTGTACCCGGCACATTGTCGATGCCCACCATTACCCGATAGAGCCAATCGCCAATGGCACCATAAGCATAGTGGTTAAAAGAGTTCATGGTAATGGCCTGAAAATCGCCGTTGGTACGAATGCCGTCCCAGCGTTCCCAAATGGTGGTGGCCCCTTTGGTTACAGGATACAACCACGATGGATAGGTTTGCTGCAACAACAATGTATAGGCCACATCGGAATAGCCAAAGCGGCTGAGCACATGGCACAAATAAGGAGTGCCTAAAAAGCCGGTGGTTAAATGATTGCCGTATTGTTTGATGTTGTTTACCAAACGTTCGGCTGCCTGCTGCCGCAAATGCTCTGGAAACATATCGAAATGCAATGCCAGTACATAAGAGGTTTGCGTATTGCTCATGGTAGCACCATTGGGCGTAGTGTACTCGTTGAGAAATGCCGTTTTAATGCGCTGCAGCAATGCAGTGTACGTGGCTACGTCTTCTGGCTTGTTCAATACGGTTGCTGCATTGATGAGCAACTGTGTAGAGTACGCATAAAAACACTGGGCAATCAGATATTTATTGGTGATAGCCGCTTTGCCATCGTTGTCGTCGGCCATGGTATAAAACAGCCAATCGCCAAAATGATCGCCACTGTTCCAAAGGTCGTTGCGGCTTTTGGATTGCATGTAGTTTACCCATGCTTTCATACTGTTGTATTGGGTGGCCAAAATGCGTTTATCGCCATACACCACATACATTTCCCAAGGTATAATGGTAGCCGCATCTGACCAGCCGGCACTGCCGCCGGCAGCCCAGCCATTGTCGCCCAATACATTGGGAATAACATGGGGTACACTGCCCGTGTTGATTTGATCGGCAGCCAAATCTTTCAGCCATTTACCAAAGAAATTATTGACACCCCGCAAGAAGGTTGCTGTCCTAAAAAACGCTTGTGCATCACCCGTCCAGCCCATGCGTTCGTCCCGCTGCGGACAATCAGTGGGCACGTCTACAAAATTGCCCCGCAGCCCCCATTCAATGTTGTGCTGCAGTTGGTTAATGAGTGCGTTGGAAGAAGTGAAACTACCCGTTTTAGGCATATCCGAATACAAGGCCACGGCTGTAAAATCTTGCGGCTGCAAGGCTGCTGCAGCGCCTTCTACTTTGATATACCGGAATCCGAAAAATGTAAAATGCGGTTCAAATATTTCTTCGCCATTTCCTTTGAGTACATACACAGCTTGTGCTTTGGCACCGCGTAAATTTTCTGTGTAAAAATTGCCATGCTTATCCAGCACTTCTGCATGAGCAATGCGTACCGTATCTCCTGCTTTTCCCCTGAGTTTTACTTTCACCCAGCCCACTAAGTTTTGTCCAAAATCAATCACTTGTTCGCCCTTTGGCGTGGTCAGTATTTTTACCGGCGCAAAGGTTTCGTGTTGTTTGATGGGCTCGTTGTACGTGGCTACCAATATGTCTTTTGAGTGGTTGGCCGTTTTTACCGGTGTCCATGCTGTATCGTTGTAGCCGGCTGTTGTCCAACCATTTTTTTCCAATCGGGCATCAATGATTTCTCCCTGATAAATACCATTGGCACGTATGGCGCCAGTGGCCGATTTCCAGCTGCCGTCTGATGCAATAGTGGTAGTGCTGCCATCGCTGTACACAATCTGTAATTGAAATAACAGCGCAATGTCTTTGCCATAAATATTTCTGCGATGGTCAAATGCAAAATTGCCGCGGTACCAACCATCGCCCAAAGTAACAGCTACAGCATTGACACCTTGCAGCAAGAGCGTCGTTACATCATACACCTGATATTGCAACCGCTTGTTGTAGCTGGTCCAGCCGGGTGTAAGAAAGGCATCGCCCACCCTACGCCCATTGATTTGTGCTTCGTACAAACCATGTGCAGTGATGAATGCAGTGGCCGATTGAATTTTCTTGTTGCTGCTAAATTCTTTGCGCAGCAGTGGCGCTGCAAAATGCAGATCTTCTGTGTAGCCGGGCTCAATCCATTGGGCTTTCCAGTCATTAGGTTGCAGCAATCCCATTTGCCAAAAAGCCAATTCACTCCATGGCGACACCTGGCCTTTGTTGTTCCACACCCGTACCTGCCAGTAATATTTTTTGCCCGACTGCAATGCAGGTCCGTTATACAACACGCCGGCAGACTGTTCCGAATGTATTTTACCGCTGCTCCATTGCACTTTGCCTTTGGCTACAGCAGCAGTGTTGCCCACCCGAATTTCATACGCAGTTTGCAACACTTGTTTTTCGGTGCTGCTCAGTTGCCAGCTCAGCATGGGTTGTGGCACATCCATGCCCAGCGGATTGGTCAGATTTTCTGTACGCAGCTGCTGTACATTCAATTGTGCCAAAGTGTATATGGCAATGGTTTGCAGGCAAAGCAAAAAGAGCAACTTTTTCATATCGGCAATGGTTTGCAAGAGAATGGAATAAATGTATTGCGCTTTATCGACTCCTGCGTTAATCAATGTCAAAGGCGAAACCTACCCATGAATATTCCGGTAAGTGCAGCGGCCATTATGGGGCTTTATCACTTCCATTCAAACGGCTGTCCGTTTACCAACACATTGTTCACTGCTATGCCTGCTTTGTAAGGCGTTTTCAACACCGGAGCTTTGGCGGTAGCTTTCACATTGTTGAACTGCACTGCAGTTACGGTATCCATGGGATTTCCTTCCATGGTGCCGAGGCTTGCACACTGTACTTCTATGTTGCTGAAAACGATATTGCGAACTTGTGCATAGGGTTTGGCAGTGCTGCCACCCATATCAAAAAACTGCGTCCAAGGTGCCATGCTAATAATAGTACCACATTTGCCCGTGATGTTTTCGATGCGTACGTTTTCATAAATCTGATACGTATCGGGGCGCATTTTCAACCGCAGGATGGACGTGTTGTGTTCCATCACACAATTGCGCATTACAATGTTGCGGGCATGAATGCTTTCGCTGCCAAACGTAAGTGTGCCATGCGATTCGCCAAACACACAATCTTCAATCAGCACATTTTCTACCACACCGTTTTCGCTGCGCAAATGTGCATCGGGCCCTTTCCCGCCTTTTACACACACCGCATCATCATTTACCGAAATATAGCATTTGCGAACAGTCACGTTTTTACACACATCAATATCAATACCATCGGTGCTGGGTGCCTTCACCGGTGCAAATGGCGAACGGATATCACAGTTTTCAATCAATACATTGTTGCACTGATATAAGTGCGTGGTCCAAAAGCCTGCATTGTGCAGTTTCACATTTTTTATCTGCACATGGTTGCTGCCCCAAATAAATACCAAACGAGGCCGGTGTACTTCGAGGTTGGTCGCACTGCGGCCTTCTTTTTTACTGAGTCGCGGTAAAACCAGAAGTACTTCCAAAACTTTAACCCATTGCCATCAATGGTACCGGGGCCGTTGATTTCAAAACCGTCTACATGATAGGCATTGATTAAAGCCGCATAGTAGTAAATGCTGCGGCCTTCCATACGGGAGGGCAGCAACGGATAATTACTAATATCATCGGAGCCTTTGAGCTGCGCCCCTTCCTGCAATTGCAGCTTGGTGTTGGGTTTAAAAAACAAGGCGCCGGTTAAAAACACGCCTTTCGGCACCACAATGGTACCGCCACCGGCGGCTTCGGCTTTGTCTATCACTTGTTGAATGGCCGCGGTGCTCAGCTGGTTGCTATCGGTGCCCACGCCGTGTTGGGTAATGATGTACGTTTTATGCAGGCTGTCGGGTCCAAAAAAAGGCGCAGCGGAACTTGCAATGGCAAACAACAGCATTGGTACAATGGCCATCAGGCGAAATGTATTCATAGGGCAAACGATTAGCCCAATAAAAGTAGCCAACGGCCAAAGCCAATTGTCCTGTGCTGTCCGCAAACGATTGATATAAGGGCGGCAGGCTTTCGGCGCTGCAGCTGCTACATTATTTCATTGTTAAGAAATTATTACCAAATAAGGACATGCGTTTCCTGAGCCTGTATCGGCTGACCTTTGCCCCGCTAAAAACAACCACATTATGGGTCTCAATTCTGTACTCAAATTTTTTCTGCCCAAAGACCGGGTATTCTTCGATTTGTTTGAAAACGTAGCCGACAACCTCGAAATAATGGGGAAGAAGCTCAAAGAAATTGTAGCTGAAACTGACTACGACAAACGTGCAGCCCTCATTAAGCAAGTAGAAGACCTGGAGCACAAAAATGATGAAGTGACCCACCGCATTTTTACCGAACTCGGCCGCAACTTCATTACACCGTTCGACCGCGAAGACATTCACTATCTGGCCTCTGCCCTCGACGATATTGCAGATTACATCTACGCTTCTGCCAAAAAAATCAACTTCTACCGGGTTAACCCCAACGATATTGGCATTTCCAAATTTGCCGACCTCATTGAGCAAGGTTGTATACAAGTACAAACAGCGGTAAAAGAACTGCGCAACATGAAAAATGTACGCAGCATTACCGATGCACTGGTGCGGGTAAACAGCATCGAAAACCAGGCCGACGATGTGTTTGACCTGAGCATTGAACGCCTGTTTGCTACAGAGCCAGATGCCAAAGAAGTGATTAAGAAGCGGGAAATTTATCAGGTGCTGGAACTGGTGACCGATAAGTTTGAAGACGCCGGCAATGTGATTGAATCCATCATCATTAAATACGCCTAAAGCCTGCCCAAGCGGTTCTTCATCCCGAATCCTTATCATTCACAATTCTGCGTATGACTTTTCTGATTGTCATTATAGCGTTGGCACTCATCTTCGACTACATCAATGGTTTTCATGATGCCGCCAACTCCATTGCTACCATCGTTTCTACCAAAGTATTGACCCCCTTTCAGGCGGTGGTGTGGGCTGCGGTGTTCAACTTTGTAGCCTTCTTTATTTTCAAAGACCACGGCGTAGCCAATACCATTGCCAAAACGGTACACGAAGAATTCATTACCCTGCCGGTTATTTTCAGCGGCCTTATTGCAGCCATTGCCTGGAACCTCTTTACCTGGTGGTTTGGTATTCCTTCTTCTTCATCACATACCCTCATTGGTGGCTTTGCTGGTGCGGCCATTGCCCATGCCGGTTTCAATTCTGTCAACAGTGAAAAGGTGATGGAAATTGCCAGCTTCATTGTGTTGGCTCCTTTGGTGGGCATGCTGGTTGCCTTTATCATTTCGTTGTGGTTTATCAACTCGTTTCGCAAAGGGCCTGCCCCCAAAATCATTTCACTTATTGTGATTGGTTTGGTGATGCTGTTTTTGTATTTCAACATCGAAACCAACCCCGATAAGCTGAAGACGCACTTCGACAGCTACATTGTGAAAGTGATTTTTCATGGCTCCAACTTTAAGTGGTTATTGCTGGCGTTTATTTTGCTGGTCATGGCAGTGTTCACCTTCTTCCTGAGTACATTGAATGCTGCCCGCAGCAACCAGTGGTTTAAACGGTTGCAGCTGGTGTCATCTGCCGCTTTCAGCATTGGCCATGGTGGTAATGATGCGCAAAAAGTAATGGGCATTATTACAGCCGCCCTGATAGCCGATGGACAAATCAGCGACTTTCACGACATGCCCGTTTGGGTGCCGTTGGCTTGTTATGCAGCCATTGGTATTGGCACCATGAGTGGCGGTTGGAAGATTGTAAAAACCATGGGCACCCGCATTACCAAGGTTACTCCGTTTGAAGGCGTAGCTGCCGAAACTGCCGGCGCCATTACCCTCTTTGTAACTGAGGCGTTAAAAATACCAGTATCCACCACGCATACCATCACCGGTTCTATTATTGGTGTGGGTGCTACCAAGCGTTTGAGTGCTGTACGCTGGGGCGTTACGCTCAACCTGCTCTGGGCCTGGATTTTGACCATTCCCGTGAGTGCTGCACTGGCTGCCGGTGTTTATTACCTGGTGAGCCACTACTACGCTTCTTAAACGGCTTCCTTTTTTATAGCAAAAAATGCGACTCAAACGGGTCGCATTTTTTGCATGAATACCCCACTTGCTTTGTTTAACTTTGGCCCATGCCAAAAATTCTTGTTACTGGTGGCTGCGGCTACATAGGCTCACACACCATCGTCGATTTAATTGAAAACGGGTTTGACGTAATTTCTATAGATGACAATAGCCGGAGCACTACTTACCTGCTCGAAGGCGTTGAAAAAATTACCGGTCGTAAAATCAAAAACTATAAAGTAGACCTCTGCAGTTTTGAAGAAACACGGGCAGTGTTTGAAGAAAACCCGGATGTTTCGGGCATCATTCATTTTGCAGCGTACAAGGCCGTGGGCGAATCCGTAGAAAAGCCATTGCTTTATTTTGAGAACAATATTATTTCACTCATCAATTTGCTGAAATGCACCCGTGAGTTTGCCATTCAGCATTTTGTATTCTCTTCGTCTTGCACGGTCTACGGCAGTCCCGATAGCATTCCGGTGACGGAAGCATCGCCGGTAAAACCTGCCGAAAGCCCGTATGGCCTTACCAAGCAAATGGGCGAACAAATGATAGCCGAAGTAGCCAAACTGGGTACTACCAAATGCATTTTGCTGCGGTATTTCAATCCGGTAGGTGCGCATCCTTCTACCCTCATTGGCGAACTGCCACTGGGCAAGCCGGCCAACCTGGTACCGGCTATTACGCAAACAGCCATTGGCAAATTACCCATGATGCATGTACATGGCAGCGACTACGATACCCGTGACGGCAGCTGCATCCGCGATTTCATCCACATCTGCGATATTGCGCATGCACACACATTGGCCATTCAACGGCTGATGAGCGGCGCCAGCCAGCAGCAACTGGATGTATTCAATCTTGGTACCGGCAATGGCGTAACAGTGCTCGAAGCCATCCACGCTTTTGAAAAAGTGAGCGGTGTACAACTCAACTATACCATGGGCCCACGCCGCCCCGGTGATATTGTAGCCATTTATGCCAACAATGAAAAAGCCGTAACCGAGCTGGGCTGGAACTGCCAATACAATCTTGATGATATGATGAGCAGTGCCTGGCAATGGGAGCAGCGCATACGGCAGGACGAAACCCTGCAAGGCATGCAGCAAGCTTTTTTGAACTAATTGGAAGAATAAATACAACTTTTTTACAGCACCCTGTTGGTCAGCCAGCCTGGGTGCTTTTTTTTACTTGCTGCACATTACTTTTTTAGGAAGCCTTGCGG
This sequence comes from Phnomibacter ginsenosidimutans, assembly GCF_009740285.1. Classification (GTDB taxonomy): domain Bacteria; phylum Bacteroidota; class Bacteroidia; order Chitinophagales; family Chitinophagaceae; genus Phnomibacter; species Phnomibacter ginsenosidimutans. The sequence continues at coordinate 633,478 of NZ_CP046566.1, read as the reverse complement.
CTTAACAACTATTTTCGCGGCACAAAAAATTTCAGCTATGCCCCAGTTATCTGATATAGTAGTACAAAATGAAAAAGAAACCCGTGGTGGTTTTGGTGAAGGCATTTACGAAGCCGGAAAGCGCAACCCCAAAGTGGTAGCCCTCACGGCCGACCTCGCCGGCTCTTTGAAGCTCGGTCCTTTCATCAAAGACTTTCCGGAGCGTTTTGTACAAGTGGGCATTGCCGAAGCCAATATGATGGGCATTGCAGCTGGCCTTACCATTGGCGGCTACATTCCCTACACCACTACGTTTGCCAACTTTAGCACCGGCCGTGTGTACGATCAAATTCGCCAGAGCATTGCCTACAGCCACAAGAATGTAAAAATATGCGCCAGCCACGCTGGACTTACACTGGGCGAAGACGGTGCCACTCACCAAATACTGGAAGACATTGGCCTGATGAAAATGCTGCCCGGCATGACGGTGATTGTGCCTTGCGATTTCAACCAAACCAAGGCTGCCACCATGGCCATTGCCGAATACGAAGGCCCTGTATACCTGCGTTTTGGCCGCCCCAAGTGGCCCAACTTTACCGCCGAAGACGGCAGCGATTTTGTGATTGGCAAAGCACAGCTGCTGGCAGAAGGTACCGATGTTTCCATTTTTGCCTGCGGCCACCTGGTGTGGAAAACCATTGAAGCTGCCCGTGCATTGCAAGCTGAAGGCATTTCTGCCGAAGTCATCAATATTCACACCATCAAGCCGCTGGATAGTGAAGCCATCATTGCCAGCATAAGCAAAACCGGCTGTGCAGTAACTGCCGAAGAGCACAATGTGCTCGGTGGTCTGGGCGACAGCGTAGCACAGGTAGCTGCCCGCAATAAGCCTGTACCCATTGAGTTTGTTGGTACCAACGATACTTTTGGCGAAAGTGGTAAGCCTGCTGATTTGCTGAAAAAATACGGTTTGGATACACCCAACATCGTAGCAGCAGCCAAGAAGGCCATTGCCAGAAAATAACCTTTGCAACACTTTTGCATTTCTTTGGGGTTTTGTTGAAACATTTTGGGCATTTTGCAGTTATACCTAAAACTCTACACCATGCCTGGAGGAATCATCAAACAACTGAGAGAAAAAAAGGGGATGAAACAAGATGCTGTGGCCATGGAAATGGGTATTTCGCAGGCCGCTTACAGCAAAATTGAAAACAACCTCACCGAGCTTACGGTAAGACATTGCAAAGCACTCAGCCGCATTTTTGGCGAAAATGTGTATGACTACTTTGACGATGAGTTTGAAATTCATCGGCTGAAACGCAAAAAACAAACCTTGGGCAACCAGCAACTGATAGAAGAAGTGGCTTAAACCACGGGACATATACATCGGCGGCGATTACTGTAGCAAGTAATCGCCGCTCTTGTTTTCAATCAACCTGTATTAAACCATCCCTGTCACTTCCGGTCATAGCATTGTATTTTTGACCATATCCCCCCTGCTGCATGCACCTCGACGACAAAACATTACTGGCGCAGTTTGCCGAACCTGCTCTGCGGGAACGGGCTTATACTGCCATCATCAAAAAATACCAGGAGAAGCTCTACTGGCACATTCGCCGCATGGTGATTGAACACGAAGACACCAACGACGTGCTGCAAAATGTGTTTGTAAAAGTGTGGAATGCCCTGGCCAATTTTCGGGAAGACAGCCAACTGTACACCTGGTTGTACCGCATTGCCACCAATGAAAGCATCAGCTTTTTGGAGCAGAAAAAACGCAAGACCGCCGCTGTAAGCCTCAGCGATGAGGAAAGCAGCTACGACTTTGAAAACAGCATCAAGGCCGACAAACATTTTGACAGCACCCGGTTGGAATGGCGCCTGCAATTGGCCATCAACCAATTGCCCGAAAAACAACGGTTGGTATTTAACCTGCGCTACTACGATGAAATGCCTTACGAAGAAATGAGCAAGATGCTGGGCACCACCACCGGTGCATTAAAAGCCAGCTACCACCATGCCGCTAAAAAAATTGAAGAATACATTTTAAAACACGCCTGAGCTGTTAAACCAATTAACAAAACAACCGTCTGATAGATAGTAAAATGACCACCGACCCCAACATAGTAACCGAATTGCAAAGCATTGCACCCACACTGGCTGGTATTACCCGCCGCATGCCCTACGCCGTACCCGAAGGCTACTTTGAGTATCTGGCCGACCATATGCTGATAGAAGTAACACCCGCCCCACAAACCGGCACTGTGCCCGAAGGCTACTTCGACAATTTTGCCGACAATATGCTGCAGCTCATTCGTAAGCAAAACAGCTGCCACGAACTGGCCGATATTGCTCCCACACTCGCAGGCATCTCTAAGGAAATGCCGTACCATGTACCTGCCGGTTATTTTGAGCAGCTTACTCCTGCCCTGCCCCAGCCCGCCAAAGTGGTAAGCATGAGCAGTAAAAAAATGTGGTGGCGTATGGCCGTAGCAGCTGTGTTGCTCATTGGCGGATTCAGTATCTGGCAACTCAGCAACAATAACAACCAAACCAACAGCACAGGCTTGGATATAGCAACGCTGGCTGCAGATACCGTGGCTATTCCACAAGAAATCAGCCTGCAATTGGCCAATCTGGATGCCAGTACACTCGAATCAGCATTTGCAGAAACAGAACAGACCAGCAGCCACACACAAGCCGCTTACCTGCTCGAAACCGACAACTTTGAGCAAGCCTTACAATCAGTAACCACCGAAGCCATCAGTGATCAACTCGATAAAATACCTGTTACCCAAAAAAATATTTAATGGTTCAACTCTACGCATAGTCATGAAAAAGATTTTGTTATTCGTATGGATGCTGGGCTTGGGCTTTGTAGCGCAGGCACAGGATAAAAAAGAGGATGCGCTGGAAGCATTGCGCATTGCCTTCATCAGCAAGCAGCTGGAGCTCACTCCTGCCGAAGCCGAAAAGTTTTGGCCGGTATACAACAAATATCAGGGCGACCTGCGCCGCATGATGCAGGAGCACCGCGACAAGAAAGGCTCTGAGCTGGATTGGGAAGAAAAACTGCTGAACATGCGCAAGCAGTACAAACCTGAGTTTACCAAATGCATCAGCGAACAAAAATTTGATCGACTGATACGGGCCGAACGTACCTGGGGCGATATGCTGCGCAAAGAATTACAGCGCCGTCGTGAAGCGGGTGAACGCCCGGGCATGGGCCGGCCGCCAATGGTTCGTCCTCGTCAATAAGCTTCCGTTACGCTATTTATACTGCAGTAAGCAAAAAAAGCCGCCCCTTGGGTGGCTTTTTTATTGATTGCTGTGGAATGTTGATTGCCTGATTTCTGATGGATGGAAAGCCACAACTATATTTGCTCTGCTGCCTTACCCCAGCCCATTTGCTGCATGTTGTTATCCGTTATTATTCCTGTTTACAATAGTGAGCATACCATTGGTCCGCTGGTGGATTTGCTGCAATCATCACTTCACCATACCTCATTTGAAATTGTACTGGTAAATGATGGCAGCCGCGACCGCAGCGGAAAAATCATTATGCAACTGGCGAAGCAATACCCCAATGTGCAAGCCATTTCTTTGCGTAGAAATTTTGGTGAGTTCAATACCGTGATGTGTGGCCTTAATCATTGCAAAGGCGATTATGCCACTATTATTGATGACGATTTTCAGAACCCACCCACTGAAATTTTAAAGCTCTTGCAAAAAGCACAGCAAGACGATTTGGATGTGGTATATGCCAACTATGGCAAAAAAGAACATTCCCTCTTTCGCAATATGGGGAGCCGGTTGTTCAATTGGCTCATCAGTCAACTGATGGACAAACCGAAGCATTTGTATCTCTCAAGCTTCAAGGTCATCAGCCGCCCGGTGATTGATGAAATCATTCGCTACAAAGGGCCGTACCCTTTTATTGACGGACTCATTTTTGCAGTCACCCGCAACGTTGACAGCCAACTGGTCGATCATCAAAAAAGAAAGGAAGGCAAAAGCAATTACAGCATCCGTCGGTTGGTGTCGTTGTTTCTCAATATGTTCATCATCTGCAGTCCGCGTCCGTTACGTATTTTATTCATGTCGGGTTGGTTGTTTATTGCACTCGGCTTATTGGCCGTTGTGTTCGAAACCATTCTGCTTTGGTTTTTTGAAGAATACTACAAAGCAGAACACATTGTTTGGATTACGCTGGTGCTGGTAATGGGCCTGCAGTTTTTTGCGATGGGATTGCTGGGCGAATACCTGGGCAAAATCATGATGACACAAAATGGCTGGCCACAGTATGTAATTAAGCAACAAAGCGGAAAAGATGATCGGCAAGAAGCATGAGTATGCATTGATGCATGAATCAGAAACGAATTTCTGGTGGTACAAACACTTGCAGCAACAAGTGCTGCACAGCATTGAGCATTACTTCTTGCAGCAAAAAAACATTGATATTTTAGATGCAGGCTGTGGCACAGGAGGACTGTTGGTAAAGTTGCAGCAACAACAGTACAACAATCTGCATGCGTTAGATGCCTCTTCAGACGCTGTGAACTTTGCCCGTGAAAAAACGGGATTGCCCAATATTGTGTATGGCTACCTACAAGAAGTGGGACAGCATTTTTACGGTCGACAGTTCGATGTGATTTGCTGTATGGATGTGTTCACGTATTTAATTGATGAAGAGATTGTTTCGGTATTGCAACAGTTTACTGGCTTATTGAAGCCTGGCGGCATCATCATCACCAACAACAATGCTTTTAAAGCATTTAAAGGCACACACGACTACCACGTGGGTGTCATCAAACGTTTTACAGCGAAAGACCTTCAGCAATATGCAGCGAATGCCGACCTACAAGTATTGGAAAACCGTTATTGGAATTTCTTGCTTTCACCATTGGTATGGACCATTCGCAAGTGGAAATTATTGCTACACCATACAGGCATCAAATCAGCCGATCACATCCAGTCTGATATTGCCATGCCAGCTGCTGCTGTAAACAACTGCTGTTTCTCACTGCTACAGTTTGAACGCAAATGGCTGCGCAATCCTCCTTTGGGGTACCAGTGTTTTTACAGTATTACAACACAAACCATAGGCATGCTTCTACACCTACTTACCGGAATATTGTTGATTGCAGGCTTTGGTCTTGTTGGCTGGCTATTGCATTCACAACGCATTCGACTTTCTGTAGCCTTGTTGGGCAACACCTTGCTATTGCTCATTTTTCGGTTGTGCTATATCGCTACAATTGAAACAGGGCCAGATGCATCTATTTGGTTGGCATCCGCACAAACTGTAAGCAAATTGTCCGATCCGGTTTGGTCATTACTCACTACCAATGAAGGCCGGCCGCTGACGGTATTGCCTCTTGTATTGCTGCACAAAATAGGCATGCCACTCACGTATGTGTGGGCCGATGTAGCAGGCATACTCATGTACGCAGGTGCATTTGCAATAGCCGCATCATTGATGGCTAAATTGACAAATGCATTGCAAGCCTGGCAATTGAGCTGCATCTTGTTTGCCACACTCGCCACCGTTAGTATCATTGATTATACCAGCTACAATTGTCAGGCTCCGTCACTGTTGATTACAATGTATTGCCTGCATCTGCTGCATGACATTTGGCAGCAATCCGTTAAACGTTATCATACAGTCTTGTTGGGAATATTGCTGGGCAGTTTGCCGTTGTTCAAGTTTCAAAACGCACCCGCAGGTATGCTTATTGGTGTTGCTGCCTGTGCCTTATTTCTTTTCCGCAAGCAATGGCAACAACTCATATTGATTGCTGCAACAGCATTATTACCCGTAGCATTGGTAGCTTTCTTTTTTTGGCAGCGGGGTTTGTGGGCCGATTTCATGAACGATTATTTCAACAACTATTTCTTTTACGCATACACCGAAGACTATGCAGGCGATAGCTACTGGCACCGGTATTCACCACGTAGAGTATTCAGCTTCTTATTGCGTACTACTGATTCGGCAATATTGATTGCAGGTGCATTTGGCATGCTCGCCATAGCAATACTACAAGCAAAACGAAAAGCATTCAGTAATGTGCCACAATGGTTTTTACTACTCTTTTTATTGGCTAATTTTTACGCTGTTATCCAAAGTGGATGGAACACACCGCACTACCTTTTTTACATCTGGATTCCACCGCTCTTGCAGATAGCTGCCATTACTCAAGAACAACGAAAGTGGTTGTTGGCAGGCGCAACACCTGATCATCATTGGGCAGGTAATGGTCAACCAAATGTGGCGCAAACAAGCCAACACTAATCATTTGGCAGCAGATGAACAAATACTGCAAGGCATACGTGCACAGATTGATGAAAATGAACCCATGGTGGTATGGGGTCACGCCGATCGCTATTATGTGCAGGCGCCACGTCCAATGGGTGCAAGACTGGCAGACAGTTGGTGGATTATTCAAAAAGGGCCTTTGCAACCAAAACGGGTAGCTGAGTTTATTTACGATTTGGAAAAAAGACAAACGCCGTTGATAGTTGACAACACCGGCGGACCCGATCCGCACCGGTTCCAGTTTAAGCAATCGCATCTGTTGTCGATACCGGCTATTGCAGCATACGTGCAACAACACTACACCATTAGCGACAGTATTGCTGGTGCTATTTTTTATACACGAAAAAAACAACTGTAGTTTTACTTTTTCAGCTGTTTCAAGAAATAAAACAGGCCGAGCAAAGGCCCGGCCTGAAGTACAAAAATACAAGAACGTTATCCTTCGAAGCTGCTGTAGTAGTAAGGGGTTTTGGCCTCAAACTCAGCGCTACAAGTATCTACCAGTTTGTACACACGGGTAATGCCCCATGCTTTCCGTTTTTCATACACCTGGTCGGCCGTACAGTTGCGCATGATGCGGGCAATTTGCTCATCGCTAAAACCCTGGCGTTTTACTTCCTTCATCAGCTCCTGCGGTATGGTATCAATGGTGTATTTCGCAATCTCTTGCTCCAGCTTGCACAGCTCCCGGATTTGGTAAATAAACCAGCGGTCTATTTTGGTAGCCTGTACCACACTCTTCACCGATACACCTGCCATCAGCGCATCTTTAATACGGAAAATGCGGTCCCATTTCGGTGTCTTGATGTATTCCAGCAGTTCTTCGGCATGCATCAGGCTTTTGCCATAGTAGCCCAAACCCACGGCCTCGTTTTCGAGGCTCTGACAAGCCTTTTGCACTGCTTCATTAAAGCTGCGGCCAATGGCCATTACTTCACCCACACTCTTCATTTGCAAGCCAAGTGTGTCATCAGCACCCTTAAACTTGTCGAAGTTCCAGCGAGGTATTTTTACAATTACATAGTCTAGCGCCGGCTCAAAGTAGGCACTGGTGCTACCGGTAATTTGGTTCTTCAATTCATCGAGGTTGTAACCAATGGCCAGCTTGGCAGCAATTTTGGCAATGGGATAACCCGTTGCTTTTGATGCCAGTGCCGATGAGCGGCTCACACGTGGATTGATTTCGATAGCGATAATTTCCTCTGTTTCCGGATTGAGGGAGAACTGTACGTTGCAACCGCCGGCAAAGTTGCCGAGGTCACGCATCATCATGATGGCGGTATTACGCATCAGTTGGAAGGCCGTATCGCTCAGCGTCATGGCCGGAGCCACGGTAATGCTGTCGCCGGTATGTACCCCCATGGGGTCAAAGTTTTCTACCGTACAAATAATCACTACGTTGTCGGCATTATCGCGGAGGAGTTCCAGTTCAAATTCTTTCCAACCGAGTACGGCTTTTTCTACCAGCACTTCATGTATGGGCGAAGCAGTGAGGCCGCGGTTGAGGGCTTCATCCAAATCTTCTTTGCCATGCACAAAACCACCGCCTGTACCACCCAAGGTAAATGACGGACGAATCACCAATGGGAAACCAATTTCCTGCGCAAATTCTTTGCCTTCCAAAAAGCTGTTGGCGGTTTTGGCAGGTGCCACTGGTACGCCCAGGCGAATCATCCACTGGCGGAACTGTTCGCGGTCTTCGGCTTTATCAATGGCTTTGATGTCTACCCCAATCAGGCGAACATTGTATTGTTTCCAAATGCCCAGCTCTTCGGCTTCTTTGGCCAGGTTGAGGGCTGTTTGACCACCCATGGTAGGCAGTACAGCGTCAATATCATTTTCCTGCAAAATTTGCTCAATGCTTTCCACAGTCAGCGGCAATAAATAAACCCTGTCGGCCATCATTGGATCTGTCATGATGGTGGCAGGGTTGCTGTTGATGAGGATGACTTTGATGCCTTCTTCCCGAAGGCTTCGGGCCGCCTGAGTGCCGCTGTAGTCAAATTCGCAGGCCTGGCCAATAATGATGGGGCCAGAACCAATAATGAGTACCGATTTGATAGAATGATCTCTGGGCATGCTGCTTGCTTGTGCGTTTTGGCGGCAAATGTAGTAAGCCCGCAGCAGGCTTGGGGCAAAAATTTCCGATCCGTTCCATCTACGGCACACATCTTTGGCCCCTGCTGCGCCACTTTTGGGTTGCAAACAAATGACTTATACCGCTGTTATATAAACAAATACTTGCACATGTTGACTACAGGCATTAAGGCGCCGGCGTTTTCCGGACCCGATCAAAATGGAAAAAAAATTGCCCTCAAAGATTTTAAAGGCAAAAAACTGGCCATTTATTTTTACCCAAAAGACAATACGCCCACCTGTACCACACAGGCCTGCAACCTGAGAGACAATTATGCTGTATTACAAAAAGCGGGTATCCAAATTGTGGGCATCAGCACCGACAGTGTAAAAAGCCACAAGAAATTTGAAGCCAAATTCGACCTGCCCTTTCCCCTCATTGCCGACGAAGACCAAACCATTGTGCAAGCCTTTGGTGTATGGGGCGAAAAAAAGTTTATGGGCAAAGTGTATGATGGCATTCACCGCACCACATTCCTCATCGATGAAAAAGGCATCATTCGACACATCATCAGCAAGCCCAACTCCAAAGATCATGCGGCAGAAGTGCTGGCGGGTTTTGGGTTGTAAATAATTTTCAGGCCATAAAATTCCTGCTTACGCATCTATTGTTGCCGGTTGAGCGTACTTATCTTGGAAAACCTGATTTTTCTGATTTTCTTCCAATTCAAATCTATCAACCATGCAAATCATTATTCGTGCTTGTGCAGTAATGCTTACGCTTGCTGTAACTGTAGTGGCCTGTAGTAAAAGCAACAATAGTAGTGGTGGCGGCGGCTCTGTGAACAGTTGCGATGGCGTAAGTGCCAAATTTTCTGCCAATGTATTGCCACTCATTCAAACCAAATGCGCCATCAACAGCGGGTGCCATGCCAGCGGTTCTGTAAATACCGGTGGAGTGCTCACCACGCATGCCCAAATCAGCGCCAAAGCCGCGGCCATTAAGTCGGCAGTAAATGCGGGCACCATGCCACAAACAGGTAGCCTCACCAGCGCCGAAAAAGCCATCATTGCTTGCTGGGTAGATGGTGGTGCACTCAACAACTAATTTTTTCAAGCGGTAGCAATAGCTGCCGCTGTTATTTTGTGGCATGTTGCCTCCTCAAGTAATTGTGGTAGAAAATGCCTGGCTCGCCAAAATAGCTGCACTCAAAATGGGTAGCCAGCGGGTAGCCATGGTGGTTGGCCGACGCATTTACTTGTGGGGCGTAAACAAAGCCGATTTTTTGCAGCAGCCCGCATGGGTAAAACACGAGCTGGCACATGTAGCCCAATACCAACGCTACGGCGTGGTGAAATTTCTGATCCTTTATGTATTTGAATGGATAAAAAACGGTTACTACAACAACCGCTTTGAAGTAGAAGCCCGTGCTGCAGAGCAGGTACCTTAATCGCCCAGTAGCCATTCCACTTCGCCATGCTGAAAATGATACTCACCATTTTCGCCGGCTATCAACTGGCCTTGCTCGTTTACACTTTGTATGCGGTAATGTGCTGTTGTGTTTTGCTGACGAAGCTTGTGCAGCTGCCCCGCCCCAAACAGCACCTGATTGTAATCGTTGAGAATGCGGCTCCAGCCCCGGGGCTCCATCAGCTGCTGCCAACGGCGGTTTTACAAATACACACAAGCTGCGCCCCAATAGCTCCGCATTAAAACGGCGCCCTGCTACCAAACTCAGCGAGGTGGGGTTGGGTAGTGCCGGGTCGAACCGGGTAGAATTTACGTTGATGCCAATGCCACACACCGCCCAGCGCCACTGGTTTTGCTGCATCACATTTTCAATGAGTATGCCACCTGCCTTTCTGTCACCCCAGTACAAATCATTCGGCCACTTAATATTCCAGCCGCCTTGGGCATGGTGATGCAAAAAATCGTATGCCCCGGCAGCAATAGCTGCGCTAAGCCTGAAATACTGACTGGGCGCCAGTTGCAGCGGTTGCAGCACCATGGTCAGTTGTATGTTTTCGCCCGGCTCCGACCACCATTTTTTACCCCATTGGCCGCGGCCCTGGGTTTGCTCATGGGCAAAATACACACTGCCATGAACAGCCATTCCTTCACGTATACACTGCATGGCATACATGTTGGTACTGTTGATAGTGTCGAAAACCTCGAAAGAATGACCGATGGTGGGTAAGTTCATGCCGCTGTTGGCAAATTTTGAGGCGAAATTAGCAGAAGCTTCTCATAGAAACCTGCGATATTGCGACGACAAAAAAACAACGCTTATAAAGCACATCGCATTGAAGAAATCAGCACTACCTACATCGGACGTTCGCATGCAGCGCATATCCCGTCAATCCAAATTATTCAAGAGCATCATTGAAGGCATCTTCGACAAAAAAGGCGAAGAAGTAATGTCGCTTGACCTGCGAAAGATTCAAGAATCTGTGGCCGACTTTTTCATCATTTGCCAGGCCAGCAGCAGCACACAGGTAAAAGCCATTGCCGATAGCATTCAGCATAAAGTAGAAGAAGCCACCGGCGAACAACCTTATCGCCAGGAAGGTTTTCAGCATGCCAAATGGATTTTGGTCGACTACGTGAATGTGGTCATCCACATTATGCAGCCCGATGCCCGTGCTTTTTACCAACTCGAAGAAATGTGGAGTGATGCTCCCGCCCAATTGCATCATCCATCCTGACAACTTACATACCTTTTAGTTATTTTTAATCCATCCGCACAAACCTTTTAGTCGACCGGACATTATAAACCAGACGAAGCGTTCCAATCTATGTTACCAGAAGAAAGACAAAATAACAAGCCCCCGTTTCTGAAGAATTCGGGTGGTGATGATAAGCAACCCGGTAAGCGTGGCCCCAGGTTCAACCTGTACTGGCTCTACGCCGTTATTGTGGTTATCCTGCTGGGTTTCCAGTATTTCAGCACCGGCAGCGATGCCCTGAAAACTGATAAGAAAACATTTCTGGAAGAAATGTACCGCAATGGCGATGTAGACTTCATAATTGAAGTACGCAACAAAGCCCTGGTGCGGGTGTACATCAAAGCTGCCAGCTTAAGCAAACCATACTATCAGGAAAAATTCAAAAAAGCACTGATTGCCAAAAACAATACCGGTCCGCATTTTGAATTCAAAATCACCGACTGGAACAGCTGGAACGTAGAGCTCCGCGAATTTCAGAAAGACAACAAACTGCCGCTGCTCGTAGCCAAGGTAGATGACGAAGCAGAATGGGTAGGTCCGGTGATGCAAACCTTGCTGACCATTGGCATGCTGGTACTCTTTTTTGTACTCATGATGCGCAAAATGGGTGGCGGTGCCGGTGGCCCCGGTGGTGCCGGTGGCATTTTCAACATTGGCAAAAGCAAGGCCCAGCTGTTTGATAAAGACGTGAAAGTGAACATCACTTTTGCCGATGTAGCGGGCCTCGACGAAGCCAAGGTGGAAGTGATGGAGATAGTAGACTTTTTGAAACAACCCAAAAAGTATACAGCACTGGGTGGTAAAATACCCAAAGGCGCTTTGCTGGTTGGCCCTCCGGGTACCGGTAAAACCTTGCTGGCCAAAGCCATGGCCGGCGAAGCCAAAGTGCCTTTCTTCAGCCTCAGCGGTAGCGACTTCGTAGAAATGTTTGTGGGTGTGGGTGCCAGCCGTGTACGTGACCTGTTTAAGCAGGCCCGTGAAAAAGCACCATGTATCATTTTCATTGATGAAATTGACGCCATTGGTCGTGCCCGTGGCCGCAACGCCATCATGAGCAACGACGAACGGGAAAATACCCTGAACCAGTTGCTGGTAGAAATGGACGGCTTTGGTGGCGATACCGGCATTATCATTCTGGCTGCTACCAACCGCCCCGATGTGTTGGACAGCGCCCTGCTGCGCCCCGGTCGTTTCGATCGCCAAATCAGCATCGACAGACCTGATGTAACCGGCCGTGAGCAAATCTTTAAAGTACACCTGAAGCCCATTAAGGTATCTACCACGCTGGATATTCACAAGCTGGCCGAACAAACACCTGGCTTTGCCGGTGCGGATATTGCCAACGTGTGTAACGAAGCAGCCCTGATTGCTGCCCGCAAAGGAAAAGACGCGGTAGACATGAGCGACTTTCAGGATGCCATTGACCGTGTGATTGGTGGTTTGGAAAAGAAAAACAAACTCATCAGCCCCGAAGAAAAAGAAATCATTGCCTACCACGAAGCCGGACACGCCATTTGTGGCTGGCACCTGGAGCATGCTTATCCACTGCTGAAAGTAACCATTGTGCCCCGCGGTACCGCAGCACTTGGCTATGCACAGTACACGCCCAAAGAGCAGTACCTGTACAACACCGACCAGCTGATGGATCAGATTTGTATGACACTTGGTGGCCGTGCTGCGGAAGAAATTTTCTTCGGCAAAATATCGACCGGTGCCAGCAACGACCTGCAGCAAATAACCCGTACCGCTTATGGTATGGTGACAGTGTACGGCATGAATGAAAAAGTAGGCAACGTAAGCTACTACGACCCCAACAGCGACCAAACCTTTACCAAGCCTTATAGCGAGGAAACAGGTAAAATCATTGATGAGGAAGTACGGGGCATTATCGACATCGCTTACAAGCGTACACTACAACTGCTGACAGAGAAAAAAGGCGATGTAGCCAAGCTGGCCAAAGCCCTGCTCGAAAAAGAAGTATTGTTCCAAAGCGATGTAGAAGAGTTGATTGGCAAGCGTCCGTTTGAAGTGAAAGGCCATGTGCACATTGTAGATGAAACGCCTGCGCCACATGCTGCTGCCGAAGTAGAAGACACTCCTGCTGCTACCGACAACACAACAGACAACAACACTGGGATTTTGCCAGAGGCTTAGTACCACGTACTTTTGGGCTGATGCCTGACAACGCAAAACAACGCATACTTCAAAAGATAAAACAGGCACTGACAACCTCAGTGCCTGTTCCATTTCCTGAGCATACACAGGTGCCTGTACAGCAGGTGCTGCCCCCTGCCGATGGCGAAGATTTGGCCATCTTATTTGCAGAACAATTTTCGCAGATACAAGGTCAGTTTGCCTACTGTCTCAACGTGGCAGAATGTGTAGCGCAACTCAATATTCTGGCAGAAAAAAAAGCCATCCACAAATGGTATTGCACCGATGAAAAGTTGCGCCATGTGCTGGAGCAAGCAGGTTGGCAGCATGGCTGGCATACAACACTCGCCGACTGTCATGCCAGCATCACCGGAGCCGAAGCATTGGTGGCCCGTACTGGCAGCTTATTGCTGAGTAGTACTGCCAGCAGCGGCCGTACCAGCAGTGTGTACGCACCCATTCATATTTGCCTGGCGGGTGTGCAGCAATTGGTGTACGATATAAGCGATGCCATGCAGCTGATGCAACAACGTTACGGACAGCAATTGCCTTCATTTATCAGCTTGGCCAGTGGCCCCAGCCGCACCGCCGATATTGAAAAAACTTTGGTAACGGGCGTACATGGCCCCAAAGAAGTGTTCTGTTTTTTAACTGAAACGCTATAGGTAATATGCCTGTACTTCGTGACCTTTAGCCCACACTAAGTAATGAATGTATGAGTACGCCAGAAGCCGGAATTCAGTTGTTTGTATATGGTTCGCTGCGCAAAGGTTTTAATAGCCCGGTGTACGAATTAATGAGCCGCTATTTTGAATTGTTGGCTACGGGTCGCATCAAAGGCAGACTCTACGATTTAGGCGAATACCCCGCTGCATTGCCAACACATGATGAAGCCTATATCATTGGCGAACTGTACCGCATCAAGAATGCAGACGAACTCGATTGGGCTATGGCACAACTCGACGATTACGAAGGCATTTATGATAATGAAGACGGTGGCGGCCCGCTCTATCGCAGAGATGTAGTAACGGTATACCGTGATGGCGGACAAACCACGCATGCATGGGTATATTGGTATGCCCGTTCTATTGAAGGCAAACCCTTCATTCCTTCAGGCGATGTGCTGCAATACCAGCAGGAGAAACATCGATAATCATCATCACACGGCTACTACATGACAGAACTTTGTAGCTGTACATCTGCGTCTTTGGCGGCTTGCTGCAATTGCAGTTTTGTTTGTGCAGCTTCCTTCGCTTTACCCAAGGAAGATTGTGCTTTGTACAATCCATACAGGCTCCAAACGTTTTTCGGATTGATGATAAGTTCTTGTTGATAAACCAATGCAGCACGGGAAAACTGCCGCTTCGCTAACAATGCAGCCCCCAAATAATGCCTGCCAGGCAACAGCCAATCTCTGGGTTCCTGATACATCAAGCCGTCTTCCCGTTTCACTGCTTCTTCATACAAGGCAATCGCCTTATCCAGCTGCTGGTTTTGCCAGGCTATGCTGCCTTCCAGTATTGCAGTCATAATACCCAAAGCTTTAATAGCAGGGTTAATGGTTTCAAACTGCTCCTGCAACGATGCATCGCTACTCAAACTTTTCAGATCCTTAAGCATAGCTGTTGCATTTGTTGTGTTGCCTTTTTTCAGCCATGCCATGCCTTTGCCAAAACTTTGTATAGCCCAGGCATACTTCAATTGCGGATGGATGCGTGGTGCAGCCAGCAAGCTATCCCACTGCCCAAAACGCACTTGTGCCATGATAGAAGTACTGTAGGCATACTGCATGTAATTACCCATGCCAGCACCCATTTCCATATACTTACCAGGCACTGCATCCTGCAATTCCTTGGCCGCAGCAAGCTGCATCTTGCGCATTGCCCCTATACATGGTGCATGCTGCTTTCATGTGCAAATTGTGTATGAGGTATAAATAAGCATCGCCCTCCACCTCGGGAAACTGTGCATAGTATTCATTGAATCCATTGATGGAAGAATCATTTACCAGCATGCCTTCTTTGTAATAGCCTGTACGAATGAAAATATGCGAAGGCATGTGCACCATATGGCTCACCATCGGCATCATAGTGCTAAGGCGCCAGGCACTGGGCAAAGCATCGGTAGCTTTTACGCCACCTTCCATCGCATGTATGTACAAATGATTGAGGCTTGGATGATGAGGATGTTTAGCTAACCCCTGCTCAAGCACCGTTACAATGGAAGGTGTCCATGGCTTGGGGCTTCCATTGATGTCGTACATATCCCATGGGTGCTGTACCATCAATGCATCGGCGTACAAAGCAAGTACATTAGCGTCATCAGGATATTTATCCAACACCCGCCTGATGGCTTTTTCGTAATCAGCGTTCTGCTGACTTCTGCTCACCGCTGTATCTGCATTGTAGCGGGCAGTAAGCGTAGCTACAAGTGCCTGCTCTAATCCAGATTCATTGTTTACAGTAGCCTTGGCTTTGCGCATGGCTTCCATGGCTTCCGGTGCATTTTGCAGCATTGCATAGTTATAGTTTACTCCGTACGCCATCGCCAGTCCCCAATACGCCATGGCACAATCCGGATCGAACCGGGCGGCTTTGGCAAACGAAGCTTTGGCTTCAATCATGTGAAAACTATAATACATGTTGATGCCCTGATTAAAATACACCTGCGCAGAATCATTGGCGGCTGTCACATGCCAACGGAAACTTCCCCAGCCTTGCAGCAATGGAATTTGTGGTTCATCCACCCGCCAATCAAAGCTTGCATCTCCTGATGAGGCACAGCCTATGGCTGTTTTATTTTGCAGGTATGCCTGATAAGACACAAAAGCCGGCTGCGTTTGATAGCCGAATGTTGACAACAGGAATGCGACAAAGATGCTAATGACGGTTCCGGTAATGAGGAGTGGCCATTTCATAGGGCGGAATTAAAACGTATAGAAATAAATCAGGCAGGAAAGTACTGTTTTGCGTAGCCAAAACAAAACGCTTTACTGCATTTAAAGCCCTGCCGCTGGATGCCAATTACTGGCATCCGCCTACATTTGTGCCATGCAATTACCCGCCGGCAAAAAGGTTTTCTTTCTTTCTGATTTTCATTTGGGCGCCCCCAATGCTGCTGCCAGCCGCCAGCGGGAAAACAAACTCATTCGGTTTCTCAACGAGATTGAACACGAAGCTGCCGTCATTTTTATTGTTGGTGACCTGTTTGATTTTTGGTACGAATACAAATACGTTGTTCCCAAAGGTTATGTACGGCTCTTGGGCAAACTCGCCGACCTGACCGACAAAGGCATTGCCATCCATTTTTTTGTTGGCAACCACGACATGTGGATGAAAACCTACTTTCAGGAAGAGTTAAACATCCCCGTGTACTTTGGGCCAAAATGGTTTGAGTTTTCGGGTAAGCAATTGTACATCGCCCATGGCGATGGCCTTGGCCCCGGCGACCATGGCTACAAGTTGTTGAAAAAGATATTCCGCAACCCCTTGTGCCAATGGGCTTTCGGCATGCTACCACCTGTCATTGGCATGGGCCTCGCCAATTTTTTCAGTCGCAAAAGCCGCGAAGCCGTGGCCGACCATGAAAAAGAATTTTGGGGACCCGATAAAGAATGGCTGATGATTCATAGCCGCGAAGTGTTGCAACAACAACATGCTGATTATTTCGTTTACGGACACAGGCATGTGCCAGGTATACATGCATTGCCCAATAACAGCTGGTATGTAAACCTCGGCGATTGGATTATTCATTTTACCTACGCTGTTTTTGATGGCGAGCAAATGCAGTTGCACAAATACGAAGGTTGATGCGTTTCTTTTTTATCATATTTATCTGTTGCTTAAGCAAGGTATCCTTCACGCAAGTGGCACCCATACCAGATGCCGCTAACGGCATTGCCAAACTACAAGTGCAGTTGGAAAAAACCTTTGCCGGCAAATGGACAAATGTGGAAGTAGACAATTTGGGCAACCTGTATTTGGTAGATGATCAACAACGCATCAAAAAGCTCAACAACCGCTACGATTCTGTTGGCACGTTCAACGAAGTAAGAACCGTGGGTACACTGCACAGTATCGATGTATCGAACCCGCTGCGTATTATATTGTGGTACAAAGATTTTGGCACCCTGCTATTGCTCGATCGTTTTTTACAAGTGAAAACGAGCATAGATTTACGCAACATTGGCCTGCTGCAATGCAATGCGGTGGCACAGAGCTACGACAATAATATTTGGGTATACGACGACCTGAGTGCACAAATCAAAAAGATAAACGAAGAAGGAAAGGTTTTGCTGGAGTCGCCAGACATGCGGGTACTGTACGATATGCCACCGCATCCGCAGACATTGACCGATTTCAATAGAAACCTGTATGCGTACGATGCCGATAACGGACTACTGATTTGTGATTATTTTGGTGCGGTACAAAAAAGCCTGCCATACAAGGGTTGGAAAAACCTGCAGGGCTTTGGCCGCGGCTTACTGGCCACCAACGAAGATGTGGTAACCTGGCTGAGTAGCAACGGCATCGATACAAAAAAATGGGAATTGCCCGCAGGCTGGTGGGATGCCCAAAAAATTCGCTTTTACCAAAACAAAGTATATGTGCTGCGCAACAATCAATTGTATGCGTATGCACTCACACAAGCCTTAGAATAATTGCTATGAATGAAGTGTTGAATCAGATGATATTGGACAATAGTCTGCGGAGTTATCTCATCTCTGCAGGTATCATATTGGGCGTAGCTATTTTCAGGAGATTGTTATCGAAAGGTGCGGCCTGGCTCATTGCCAAAATGATTACCAACAAAAACCGCCCCTTCGACCGCAAACGCTTTCACGATTTGGTACTGGCGCCGTTAGATTTATTCATTTTGGTATTGGCATTCATCATTGCCATGCACAGGCTCACCATGCCAGAGCTCTTGAAGTTTACGATTTACAAAGCGGCTTTCCACGACATCATTGAAGCCATTGGTCGTGGCGTTCTTATTGGCAGTTTTGTGTGGCTGTGCAACCGCATGATTATTTATGTATCGCATTTGCTGCAGCAAAAAGCTGCCCTTACTGCAGACAGAACTGATGATCAGCTGGTGATGTTTTTCCGCGACTTTTTGAAAGTGCTCGTTTGGATTTTGGGTGTGCTGATGATCCTCAAATTTTCTTTTGGTTTCAACCTGAGCAATGTACCTAACCGGCCTCAGCATTGTGGGTGCGGCACTGGCATTGGCGTTTCGTGAAAGTTTGGAAAACCTCATTGCATCTTTTGTGATTTTCTTCGACAAGCCTTTCACCATTGGCGATATGGTAAAAGTAGAATCGGTAACAGGATCTGTAGAAAAAATTGGTTTACGTAGCACCCGCATTCGTACTACTGAAAAAACATTTGTAACGGTTCCCAATAAAAAAATGGTTGACTCAATTCTAGACAACCACACGTTGCGGTCGCAGCGCAATGTGTTCAACAAAATGGAGCTGCATTTAAATGCAGAACCAGCACATATCGCCGGCTATATTGCTGCCGTAGAAAAACTGTTGAGCCGGCCCGACATACTGGACAGCAATGTATACCTGAGTGATACCGGCGGTCCGGCACACATCATTCACATCGAATACTTTGTGGACATGGCGGTTGCCATAAAAGACTTTTTCAAACTGAGAGAACAAATCAACCTGCAACTCATCAGCTTATTGCAAACCCATCATTTGGAATTGGCGGGGGAGTCTGATGTAAGAAAGCCGCGATAAAAAACCAGTGATTACAACGCAGCTATAATAGTGGCCAGCTCTGCATCGGGCAAGCCCGTTTTTCCGTACTCGGTAATGCGGCCAACTTCTTTGCCTTCTTTCATCACAATCACGGTAGGTACCAGCGTAATGCCAAACAACTGATGCAAGTTGCCCACCGTTGTTTTATTGCGGTCGGCGGCTACAATAGTGAATGCAGAATCAGGTATGCCTGCCGCTTCGAGGCAAGAGAAATATTTCGGAATAATTTGTTGTGAATCGTGACACCAGGTGCCGGCAAAAATCACCAACTGAAACTGCCCTTTCTTTTGCTTGAAAGCATCTACCAGAGCAGCATTATTTCTGTAATACTGCAGGTTTTGCTTGTACCACGTAAAACTGCTATCGCCTTTAATATCCTGTAAGGTTACGATGCCCCGAAAGAGTTTTTTCTCTTCGGCATCGGGCAACACCTCATACAGTTTTTGCTGCGCAAATACCTGTTGCGTTACTACCAAAAACAGGGCAAAAAACATCCATTTGCGAAGCGGTGAGTGGGTCATGATACGTTGGCTTTCAGTTCTAATAAAAATGATTTCAGCTTTTCGAGCTTTTTAATCAACTCAAATGTATCCAGCGCTTTGTTATGGTTACGCAAATATTCACGGGCACCTTCAATGGTGAAGCGACGCACTTTCAGCAAGTGATAAATGAGTTGGAGATGCTTCACATCTACTGGGCGGAAATAGCGATCGCCTTTGCGGTTTTTGCGGGGTTGCAACACATCAAATTCATTTTCCCAATAGCGCAGCATAGAATGCGAGATATCGAACATGGCTGCCGTTTCCCGCATGCTGTAGTACTGTCTTTTAAACAGTTCTTCATCGGGTGGTACATTCATTTGTGCCGGCGTCCCCACTTCTGCATTACCGGCGGCAGCTACATTGTTCTTTTTACCTGCAGGAAATTCTACCACAATATCCGACACAGGTTCTATCAGCGTTGTTGTAGTCTTTTCTTCAACCGGCTCATCTGTTGCTGCACTATGGCGGATGGGTTCCGGTGCTATCCAGGCAATCACTTCCGATACAGGTGTGGTTACTGCTGGTTCAGCAATTGGTGCTTCCGTAGTAGTTGTTTCATCCACTTCAGCGGGTGGTTCTTCCTCCACTATTTCCTCCCACGAATCGGTTATTGGAGCCACCTCTTCTTCCACTATCCAATCGGGCATGGGTTCTTCCTCCTGCGCCACCTCCGGCAATTCAACTGCAACCGGTTCCATTGGCATGGCTTCCGGTTCGGGTATGGGCGTAGTGGCCATCAGCGAATCATCGGTGTCGGGCAGGGGCTCTTGCTCCGGTATGGCAGGGCTGGTATCGGGTTCTTCTTCCCGAATGCGTTTGGGAGGTCGGGGCGGTCCGCCAAATAAGTCTAACTGCTCAGGTATCATAGCTGCAAGTATGGCGCTTGGCCAATGTGCAAATCTACCTACAACCGTCGTTGCAAACGAATGGAAATGAGGCCTGTGGACATGCTAAAGCCAAATTGGGGATAAGCAGGGTACATAAAAAAAGCCTGACCATACAGAATGCATGATCAGGCTGAAGCTGTAGGGGGAGGAGTCGAACCTCCACGAAGAAGTTAGCGGCTGTACATCGTGATTGGGATGCGATCCCAAACCTGCTGGTGGTCAACCCCAGTCGGTCCTGCTGCAGACAGGATCGGCGTTATACAGTGTTTATCCTTTGCTCTTCACCCCCGAGACAAGAGGGCATGTCTGCCAAAAGTTTCATCACCCCACAATAGAAGAACTATTTGTAGTTTTTGGTTATTTGTTTGCAGTTGAAAACGGACAACCACAAACCAAAAACAATAAACCAAAAATTCCGCTGTAGGAGAAGGATTCGAACCTCCACGGGGCAGTTAGCAACAGCACAAAGAAAAGTGGTCAACCCTGGTCGGGTCCGGTGTTGCAATTGACGTTGACCTGCCAACGACAAAACCGGCACGGCTCTATGCAGTGTTTTTTCTGGACTCCCCACCCCCGAGACAAGAGGGCATGTCTGCCAAAAATTTCATCATCCTACAAGATGGTCTTTCCGAAATCGTCTGCGTTAGATTATTTCGAAAAAGAAAGAACTATTGTTGATTGAATTGCAAACCTTACTTTTATGCCGAAGGCAATTGGCTTTCTTTCAATTACAGTGCAATATTAAACGAATCAAGCTTTTCATTCCAAATTTTTCAAGCTTTAAAACCAAACTTTTGAAATTTTTTATAGTTTGATTTTTACTTGTAGAAATTTTCGAATCAATTTTTGAAAAATGGCCGGAAAACTGAATCTCGACAAACTCGACTACCAGATCATTCAGCACATGATGGAAGACGCTGAAATTTCTTATGCCGACCTCGGTAAGAAACTATTTGTAAGTGGTGGCACCATCCATGTCCGCATCAAAAAGTTGCAGGAAATGGGCATTGTAAAAGGCACCCGCCTGGCAGTGGACACCCACAAGCTGGGCTACACCGTCATTGCCTTCATTGGTATTTATCTGGAAAAAAGTTCGCTGTACGATTCCGTAGCCAAAGACCTGATGAAAATTCCGGAAGTGGTACGCCTCAACTACACCACCGGCAACTACAGCATGTTTGTAGAAATAGCCTGCAAAGACATCAACCAGCTGCGCTTTGTACTGCACGATCAAATGCAAAAAATCAAAGGCATCGAACGTACTGAAACACTCATCAGCCTGGAAGAAAGCCTGAACCGGAATATTCAGGTGGCTACTACTGAGGGGTGAGGGTGATGGGTTGGAAAGTTGGAAAGTTGGA